>NZ_JRAT01000012.1:147500-653056 GCF_000765945.1 Porphyromonas gulae | reverse complement strand
CCTCTAGGATGGCAAGGCGTTCAAAGTTGCTTAAATGTTTGCCCATAATGGATACTGGTTGCATCCCGCCCACTGTCAACTTTTTTCAGTACACGTCAACCATAGCGGAGGAAAGATCTATCAGACAAAAGCTGCTCTCCGACACATCAACGCCCTGCTAATTGTGAGTTTTTGCAAAAAAACCAAGAGTTTTCTCTTGAAGGAAAGATCCCGCAGACTCCTTTATTTGAGCGATACGGCTCCGGGTTTTCCGGCTTTGATGTAGGCGTTCATGGATTTAATGTCGTTCGGATTGCAGCGGCTACGGTCGCAGCGGTAGAGTTCCGTGAAAGGATCCGCATCCACGATCCTCTGCAAAAGGTCGCTCTGGGAGGGAATACCTTTGATGGCAAAGTACTGCTCATACGTGTATTCGACGAAAGCCGAAGTCGGGCCTACGCCACGGCGGTCGAGCAGATAGCCGTCAGCCAGCTCCACCGGAGTGCAGAGAACATCGCCACACCGAAGATCGGAAGGGGCAGGACGTGCCACCACATCCTTTTTGTCAGTCGAGAGGGTAATAGGCACGAGATTGCGATAGTCGCCTCGCGTCTTGTAGATGATGATCGGAGCCAATGCCATGGCCGGTGTCATGGGGGCTAAGCCATCTTGGTCGTGGCGGTCTTCACCTCCGATGAGGATGGGTTTCGGGAAATTGTTTTGGGGCTTCTGGTTATGAGTCTGCGTCATTTCTGTGGGACTGTTGGTCCGATTCGTTTTGCATCCCCCACTCGAGAAAACGATGGCCATCAAGAGGGAGAAAAAGATTTTACTTCTCATTTTCTGTTCGGTATTAGTGAAGAGAATCTGATTTCTCGTCTGTAAATTATCGGAACTAAGGTAATGGAAAATCCTATACCTTTGTTTTTCCTATACATACAAACAGCACTTCTATCGCCAACGATATGAAAGAAAGAATCAATCAACTCCTACAAGAAATCGGTCAGTGTGTGGCAGCCACTGTAGAGGAAGCCGAAGCCCTGCGAATCAAGTATCTCAGCAAGAAAGGAGAAATATCCCGTCTGTTCGATGACTTCCGACTGGTGCCATCCGAAGAGAAAAAACAAATAGGACAATTGCTCAATGAGCTGAAGAACAAGGCTCAGGAGCACATCAACTCCCTTCGCGAGCAGGCACAGGCAGGCTCTGCACAGGCTTCGGAAGAAACCGACCTGACACGAACATCATATCCGACGAGACTGGGCACACGCCATCCGATCTCTCTGGTGAAGCAGGAGATCTGCGAGATTTTTGCCCGACTCGGCTTCAGTGTCGCCGACGGGCCGGAGATAGAGGATGACTGGCACGTATTCTCTTCGATGAATTTCGCCGAAGACCATCCCGCCCGCGATATGCAGGATACATTCTTCATCGAGCATCGCCCCGATGTCATCCTTCGTACGCATACATCCAGTGTCCAAAGCCGTGTGATGGAAAAGACACAACCGCCGATTCGTGTCATTTGCCCCGGGCGCACCTACCGAAACGAAGCCATTTCCTATCGGGCGCATTGCTTCTTTCATCAGGTGGAAGCACTGTATGTGGACAAGGATGTTTCTTTCGCGGATCTGCGACAGGTGCTTCTCTACTTCGCGCAGGAAATGTTCGGAGCCGAAACCAAAATACGCCTTCGCCCTTCTTATTTCCCCTTTACCGAACCGTCTGCCGAGATGGACATCTCCTGCAATATATGTGGGGGCAAAGGCTGCAACTTCTGCAAGCATACGGGATGGGTGGAAATACTCGGATGCGGCATGGTGGATCCCAACGTATTGGACAACTGCGGCATAGATAGCAAGAAATACAGCGGCTATGCACTCGGTATGGGTATCGAACGTATCACCAATCTCAAGTATCGCGTCAAGGACCTCCGCTTCTTTTCTGAGAACGACCTCAACTTCTTGGAACAGTTCAAGAGCGTACACTAACCCTTTGACCGGTATCGGATGCGCAAGGAGGAGCGATACAAAGCTGTTATTGATTGGTTCACCGAGCATATGCCGGTGGCCGAAACGGAGTTGCATTACAGGGATCCTTTCCAGTTGCTGGTGGCCGTTATCCTCTCGGCACAATGTACCGATAAGCGTGTCAATATGGTGACGCCGGCTCTCTTCTCTGCCTATCCGACAGCAAAGGATATGGCCGGGAGCACGGCAGAGGATTTGCTGTCTTATATAGGAAGTATCAGCTATCCGAACAGCAAAGCGAAACATCTGGTCGGGATGGCACAGAAGCTTTGCTCCGATTTCGGAGGAGTGGTGCCGGACGAGGTGTCGGAGCTGACCAAACTGCCCGGCGTAGGCCGTAAGACAGCCAATGTGATAGCCTCCGTTGTCTACGGCAAACCGGCCATGGCCGTAGATACGCACGTATTCAGAGTATCCGAAAGGATAGGCCTGACTACCGGCTCGAAGTCGCCACTGGAGACGGAGCGAGAATTGGTTCGCTATATTCCGGATGCACTGATACCGAAAGCCCATCACTGGCTGATCCTGCATGGACGGTACGTTTGTCTGGCTCGCAAGCCCAAGTGTGCAGACTGTGGCATAGCACCATTCTGCCGCTACTACTCGAAAGTTTTTAAGAAGGATAGTACAGCTCTTCCGAAAAAAGGGGAATGATAAGGCCTGCTGTGCGAATAATATCCGCACAAACGCTCCATGCCTTAATTCCGAAGGCATTATGAATCGAGAAAGCTTTATACTCCTGCTTGCTCTCTTACTTGCTCTCCCATTCCATTTGCAAGCATCGTCTCCATCCGACAACATGGCAGATACGACTTGCATATCCGATTCGACCAAAATGTTTCCTCCTGCCATCGGTATTTACCATGTAAAACCGATGAAAAACACGTTGCGGCATTCCCTGCCTCTTGTGGCTGCGTCTCTCTTTACTTTCAACGTGGATGACAATATCCGAGAGCTTCGCTTTACCGGTGCCGGCAGTTTTCATACCAAGATAGACAACGTGACTCAGCTCATTCCCCTTATGGCACAACTTACGATGAGGGGATTGGGCTATAAGGGACGTAGTAAATCATGGGGAAAGATGCTTGTATCGGATGCTTTGGGTATGGCACTTATGGGTGGAATGGTCAATGCCGGAAAGTATTCGTTCGGACGGTTGCGTCCGGATGGCACCGCTGCCAATTCATACCCGTCGGGACATACGGCAACGGCTTTCGCCTGCGCCACTCTTTTTCATCTCGAATACGGCTCCCGAAGCCCTTGGTATAGCGTGGCGGGCTATACTGTAGCCTCCCTTACGGGGATCAGTCGCATCGTGAACAATCGGCATTGGGCCAGCGATGTGCTTTGTGGAGCTGCCGTAGGGATATTGGTCGGAGAATTAGGCTATTGGATCAGCGATCTGATCTTCCGCGATCCTACGGGCTACAACTACAAGCTGACTGAGAAACAGGAAGGGACTCTGGAGAGCATGGTCATTTCTCTTTCTACCGGGAATAGATACATCAGCCGGCATATGGACTTTGATGGCAAGACAGTGGAACGTACCGATGCTTTCGGCATGAACCTGAAGACGACCTTCAATCCAAGCTTTGCTCGCTGGGTACGAATCGGATCGCAGTTCAGCGTCTCGACAGAGAAGCTGAAAATCCTTACGCGAGAAAGGTCGGCAAAGGTCTTCGTAGCTCCGGAGATCTCAGTCGGTCTTTCCGCCGGCGTGCAATGGCACCCCTGGCAGAGAGCTTTCCTTTGGGCGGAGGCAGTTCCTTCAATACTGTTTCGTACCGTTTTTACTGCTGCTCAAGACGAGCAGGGAGAAATGCTCTTGAAGCTACGCCGGCGTTCGAGTTTCCAACCGGCGTTCCGTATAGGAGTGGCGCACGAATTATCTCACCGTATGGGAGTAGAAGCACATGCAGGGTACCAGCTCGGCGAGGCAGTCTATCACCTTGTCGAAGAGACGTCCGGTTGGTCAATTCTCAAAAAGAGAGCTACCGTACCTTACCGGGGATTTGAGTTTGCAGTCGGACTACAGTTCTATCCTTTCCGCTGACGATTGGGCGGAAATAGCCGTACAGAGTTCGCAAGCGGTGAGCACATCGGGCACCTCGCGCAAGCGAACGATCCTCTTTCCTCCGGACTGACGAATCTCGCACCGACGTGTGTGCGCTGCGATATAATCCAACAGCATACCGAATACTTCGCTCTGATAGTAAGGGCTGTCTTCCTTGCCGACCAGATGGAAGCTCATCTGTCCTCCACGCAATACGATCTTCTCTATACCGAGCGAACGGCCAAGCCGGCGTAATCGGGGCACTCGTATCAACTCCTCTCCCTCGGGCGGAATCTTGCCGAAACGGTCCTGCATACGGCGTCGGAATGCTTCGAGCTCCTCGTCCGTGGAGAGATTGTCCAACTCCCGATAGAGGAGAATGCGTTCCGAATCCAAGGGCACATATTCTTCGGGGAAGGAAAGCTCCAAATCGCTTTCGACAGTTGTCTCCACTACAAACCGGGAAGCCGAAGGAGTAGCTTCTTCTGCATAAAGATCGGCAAACTCGTCCGCTTTGAGTTCGGAAACGGCTTCATTGAAAACCTTGCTATACGTCTCATATCCCAAGTCGGCAATGAATCCGCTCTGCTCGGCACCGAGCACATTGCCGGCACCACGTATATCCAAATCCTGAAGAGCGATACGGATACCGCTGCCGAGGTCGCTGAAGTTTTCGATAGCTTGGAGGCGACGGCGCGAATCGTCGCTCAGGACACTGAGCGGCGGACTCAAGAGATAGCAAAAGGCTTTCCTGTTGCTCCGTCCCACTCGTCCGCGAAGCTGGTGCAGCTCACTCAGACCGTATCGGTGGGCATCGTTGATGATGATGGTATTGGCATTAGGCACATCGATACCGTTTTCTATGATTGTAGTGGCGACCAATACATCGTACTCGTAATGGACGAAATCGAGGATAAGCCGTTCCAGTTCTGTGGGCGACATACGGCCATGCCCCACTGCCACGCGTGCATCGGTGACTTCGCGTTGTACTATGTCGGCGATCTCTTCTATATTGTCTATTCGGTTGTGAACGATGAAGACCTGTCCGTTGCGTGACATCTCGAAATTGACAGCTTCCCGAACAATGTCGGGGCTGAACCGTGCCAATTCGGTGGCAACGGGATAGCGATTCGGCGGAGGAGTGTTGATGTTCGAGAGGTCGCGTGCGCCCATCAGAGAGAATTGTAAAGTACGGGGGATAGGCGTGGCAGACATGGTCAGCGTATCGACATTGACCTGCAGTTTGCGCAGTTTTTCTTTCACTGCCACACCGAATTTCTGCTCTTCGTCGATTACCAGCAGGCCGAGGTCGTGGAATTTGACGTCGTTGCTCACGAGGCGGTGCGTCCCTATAATGATATCGATCCGTCCTTCTGCCAAGTCGTGCAGAATCGCTTTAATATCCTTGGCCGAACGGGCGCGGGATATGTATTCGATGCGCACGGGGAAATTTTGCAGCCTGTCCCTGAACGTCTGATAGTGCTGATAGGCCAGTACGGTGGTGGGCACGAGTATCGCCACCTGCTTGCCGTCTGTGGCGGCTTTGAATGCAGCACGAACAGCTACCTCCGTCTTGCCGAAACCGACATCGCCGCAGATAAGCCGATCCATCGGACGATCGCTTTCCATATCGGCTTTTACCTCTGCCGTGGCACGCTCCTGATCGGGCGTATCTTCGTACAGGAAAGAGGCTTCCAATTCGTGCTGTAGGTAGCTGTCCGGACTGAATGCAAAGCCTCGCTCTTCTTTCCTTCGGGCATAGAGGCGGATCAGATCGCGAGCAATATCCTTGACTCGCTTTTTGGTCCTCTCTTTGAGCTTTTGCCAGGCTCCCGTGCCGAGGCGACTCAGTTCTACCTGCGCATCGCTGTCGCCGCCCTTGTATTTGGACAGCTTATGAAGGCTGTGCAGATTGACGAATATAATATCGTTATTGCGGTAAATGAGTTTGATTACTTCCTGCCGCTTCCCTCCCACATCGGTCGTGATAAGGCCTCCGAAGCGGCCGATACCGTGATCGATATGCACGATATAGTCGCCTTGAGAGAATTGGTTCAGCTCCTTGAGCGAGAGGGTCACTTTCCCCGAACGGGCTTTGTCGCTTTTGAGGTTGTACTTGTGGTAACGATCGAAAAGCTGGTGATCCGTAAGCAGAGCGATCCGAAGAGCTTCGTCCGAAAAACCCTCGTGTAAGGTGAGCGATACCCTTTCCGGAAGGAGCGAGGAGCTTCCACGCTCGGAAAGGATCTCTTCCACTCTGGCGTACTGCTTATCCGAGGCTGTGGCCAAAAGCAGTCTGTAGCCGGCATCTCGCCATTGTTCCAGTTGGTCGATGAGCAGATCGAAATTCTTGTGAAAGAGAGGTTGCGGCTGCGTCTTGAAGCCGATACGGTAATTGCCGCTCCTGCCGCTGCCGGTGGCGATGGTCGTGAAGCCATTCAGCTTGTCCATCAGCTCCCCGGGCGATGTGAGCCGCTCCTGCATGGCTTCGAGCGATCCGAATCCTTCGCCGTCATCGAAGAGCGGAGCATCGGTAAACACCGCTTGCAGACGATCCTCCAGAAACGGCCTGTCCGGCAATACGATGATCGTATCCTTCGGGAATAAGCCGAGCAGACACTCCTCGGCACGAGCATCTCCTGCCACATCAGGCATCAGTACGACTTCGGACAGCGTCCCCACCGAGAGCTGACTCTCCACTTCGAAGATACGGATGCTTTCTATCTCGTCGTCGAAGAAGTCGAGGCGTACCGGCAGCTCGCGGCTGAAAGAAAACACGTCCAGCAAACTGCCTCGCACGGCAAATTGCCCCGGCTCATAGACGTAATCGGTTCGTTCGAAGCCCCATTCCAATAGAAGGTCTCTGAGAAAATCCCGATCCAACCGGTCTCCCTGACGGATGCTGTGCATCTCTTTCTCCAGTATGCTGCCGGCGATCACGCGTTCGGCCACGGCTTCGGGATAAGAGACGACAAGCGGACAGCTACCGTCCATCGAAAGAGCGGCCAAAGCCTCGGCACGAAGTACCTGTTGTGCCGCATCGGTATGCCCGTATTTGATGGCTCGCTTATAGGAAGAGGGGAAAAAAAGTGCGCTTCCCTCTCCTCCGAGTTGCTCCAAATCGGAGAAGAGGTAGCCCGCTTCTTCCATATCCGAAGCAATGCACAGGACAGGGCGACCGGATTCGTGCAGCAGTTTCACTATAAGGGCGGCCGATGACCCGCAAAGCCCGTCGAGAGCTACGTACTTCTCTCGGCCGAGGGCTTTCGTCAAAGCCTGCACGCCGTTGTGCCGGCGAAAGAGGGAAAGAATATCGATTGCTTGGGAAGATTTGATCATGAGACAAAAATAAGCGGTCTAATTGAATTCGTTTTCTCTTTCAATCCGGGAGTCTGGTTAAAACTTTTTTCTCATAATTCATGTTTTAACTGCGTTAGGCTGCTTATTTCACATACAGAGTGTATAACACAGGGGCTGCTAATTCGGCTGTTGTACTCCTCGTGATATAACTCGGAAGTCTGTCGTTAGAGCCAACGCTGAAATCAAAATAACAACACAAAAACGATTGGTAAGATGAAAAACTATGTGATTCATAAATCAGAAACTCGTGGCAGGGTCAATTTTGGCTGGTTGCAATCCTTTCACACATTTAGCTTCGGCAATTATTATGATCCCGAACGTATTCATTTCGGTGCTCTTCGAGTAATCAATGATGACACTGTGGCTGCAGGCAGAGGTTTCGATAAGCACCCTCACGACAACATGGAGATCATTAGTATTCCATTAGAGGGCGATCTTGAGCATAAGGATACATTGGGAAATATTGCCGTGATCAAGCAAGGCGACATTCAGGTTATGAGCGCGGGAACCGGTATTCAACACAGCGAATACAACAAAAACAAGGATCGTCTGACAAAATTTTTACAAATCTGGATCTTCCCCAACAAACAGAACGTAGCCCCTCGTTATGACCAAAGGACACTAAGAACAGATGACATGCTCAATCAATTCAGACAAATACTATCTCCGAACGAGAATGACGAAGGAGTCTGGATACATCAGGATGCATGGTTCCATCTGGGAAAATTCGATGAAGGCATTACTACTGAATATAAGATAAAATCTAAAGGGAATGGTATATATGCTTTCATCATAAACGGAAAAGCTACTATTGCCGGACAAGAACTTAGTTCTAGAGATGGTTTCGGTATTTGGGATGTGGATAGCTTGTCTGTTACATCAGACACCCCCGGCACAGAGATACTGCTAATGGAGGTGCCTATGAAATTTTGAGAGTATTAAACGTAAGAATCATTTTAGAAATTAATGCGCGAAGATGGATAAGAATAAAGAACTGGGGATTTTGATTTTACGCTTTTCATTAGGCTTAATGATGTTGTTGCATGGAATAGCAAAAATTACCGGAGGCATAGATCCTATACAAGGGATGCTTACATCAAAGGGGTTGCCTCCATTTATAGCCTATGGAGTTTATATTGGAGAGGTAATCGCCCCTTTGCTCTTGGTCCTGGGTGTAAGGACTAGATTAGCCGCACTTGCATTTGTGTTTAATTGTGTAGCTATTATATGGTTAGGAGGGCACTCTATTGTCAGCTTAACTCAATATGGTGGATGGGCGGCAGAACTTCCCGGACTATTCCTGTTTGGAGCATTGGCATTGTTCTTCACCGGAGGAGGAAAATATGCAGTATCAAGCACAGACAAATGGGACTAACACAATCTACGATCTAAATAAAAAAAGCGAAACTGGAATGTTTCGCTTTTTTTATTTTCGTTTTTCTAAAAAGGGAAGAAAACGAGGAGAATCCTCGTTTTTACTTGATAATTAACGTCTCAGTAAGGGGTAATTTGTCTTTAGCTTTGACTTCTGTGATAGGTTTGCCAAAAGGCATTTGGGCAGTCAAGATCCAAGAAGGATCGACGCCGGCAAGAGCTTTGATGTCATTGTCAACCATACCGATATAGTGCTGTAAGTTTGCACCGAAGCCGAGCGAGTCGAGACCCATCCATACCGTATGCTGGTGTGAGCCTTGCGTTTGTTGTGCCCAAAGAGGGAAATTTCCGGCATAAGCAGGGAAAGAGGCCTGAAGATTTTCTGTTATGGATGGCACATCAAAAAAGAGAATAGTGCCGATCCCATTTGCAAAAGCCTGACGTAATTTAGATGCTGTATTCGCTTCATAGGCTTCCTGCCCCATTATGGAACTCAAGGCATTCTCAACAAGTTTCCAATGGGTATCATGAGCTTCACCAGTAAGCAATACCATCCGTACAGGTTGGGAATTGAAAGCAGAAGGAACTGTTTGCAGTACGTGGCCGAGAAATTCTTCGACGACTTCACGCGAAACCACCCATTCTGGGTGAATAGCATAGTGAGAGTGACGATGCGCAAGGGCATCCTTTAGTGTTTCTATTTTTGTATTCATAATGTTTTATCTGGCACGATTTGAGGTGCCTTGTAATTTTATAACAGAGAGTTCTTATTTATTGTTTTACCTCAACTAATTCGATTTAGCGGATCAAGAATCTCAACTATTTGGTATTAGATGAAACTTTGTTCAAGAACTATAATTGCTCCGATTTCCCGATCTTTTACATCGAATGGATGTCTTATAAAAAGTTCATAAGTTTTCTCTTCCATTTCTCTGTTTGGTACTAAGTCGATTTTCTTTTTTATGCAAGATATTTCGTGGAATCTGCCAAAGCTATTTTGACTATAAGGAGGCTGCAAGGGCAGATGAGTCGGACTAATGTTGTATTTTTGGCGCATGGAAAGCCGTTTTTTAATGTAATAGTATATGGAAGATAGAAGCAATCTTTTTCGCCTCAGTGCTTTGATGGGTTTGATCTTTGGTGCATTCTGGTGTCTAAAGTACATCTGCGTGATATTGGCATTCCGGATTCCTTTCTTGCTGCTGCTGTATATTCCGCTCACCTGTTTTGTCCCTTTTCTGGCTTATATACTGACTAAGCGTTATCGGAACGTGCTGCCGCAAGAGATGCGTTTCAGCTTTATGCATGGATGGCAGTTTTCCACTTTGCTCTATCTCTTCGCCGCTGTATTGGTTTCCATCCCTCACTACTATTTCTATGCCGAGATAATGCCGGCACACATGCCCGATATTATGGCACAGCTGGAGCAGTCCTCCGACCTTATGACCCAACTCTTCGGTACCGATGAGTGGCGCGAGGTGATGGAGCAGATGCTCAGGGTACGCCCCATGTCGCGTGTGATCAATGACATCTCTTCCAATTTCTTCTGGGGAGCTTTGTTCTCCATTCCGGTAGGGCTGATCCTGAAAAGAAAGGCTGCGTCGGACAATATGCATTCGTTATGATAGATATTTCTGTAGTAATCCCTCTGCTGAACGAGGCCGAGTCGATCCCCGAACTTTTTGCCTGGATCAGGCGTGTAATGAATGAGCATGGCTATTCCTACGAGGTCGTCTTCGTAGATGACGGGAGTACGGACGGCTCTTGGAGTGTGATCGAACGTTTGCGAGCGGAGCATCCCGAGGTCAAAGGAATCAAGTTCCGCCGCAACTATGGCAAGTCGGCCGGTCTCCAGTGTGGTTTTGCCCGTACACAGGGGCGGGTAGTCATAACGATGGATGCCGATTTGCAGGATAGCCCGGATGAAATCCCTGAGCTGTACCGGATGGTGATAGAAGGAGGATACGACTTGGTAAGCGGTTGGAAGCGCAAGCGGTACGATCCCCTGTTCAGTAAGAATCTGCCCTCGAAGCTTTTCAATGCTACTGCCCGAAAGCTGTCCGGCATCAAGCTGCACGATTTTAATTGCGGCCTGAAAGCATACCGGCACGAGGTCGTGGAGAATATCGAGTTGTACAACGATATGCACCGTTACATTCCATACTTGGCCAAATCCGCCGGCTTCGGACGTATCGGCGAGAAGGTGGTACGGCATCAGGCGCGCAAATACGGCTCGAGCAAGTTCGGTATCAGCCGTTTTTTCAATGGCTATCTGGATTTGCTTACGCTTTGGTTTATCAGCAAGTTCGGACGCAAGCCGATGCATTTCTTCGGGTTGCTCGGTTCGGGTATGTTCCTGATCGGCTTCATAGCTTTGGCCGTTGTCCTTGTCAATAAATTGTCCGCCATAATCATGCATACGCAGGCTCCTTTGGTGACGGATCGGCCTTATTTCTTCATCGCACTGACGGCGATGATTATCGGCACACAACTGTTCCTGACCGGATTTGTCGGTGAGATGATCAGCCGTCAGGCTTCGGACAGAAACAACTATAAAATAGAGAAAGAGATATAATGAAACAGATTCCTCAAGATTTTCGTTTGATAGAAGATTTCTTCCGCACACGCAGATCCGTACGCAAGTTTACTGATCGTCCTGTGGAGGAAGAGAAGTTGATGGCCATCCTCGAAGCCGGACGCATAGCCCCTTCGGCGCATAATTACCAGCCGTGGCATTTCCTCGTGGTTCGGGAAGAAGAGGGTCGCAAGCGTTTGGCTCCCTGTTCCCAACAACCTTGGTTCCCGGGTGCACCCATCTATATCATTACGCTTGGCGATCATCAAAGGGCATGGAAGCGAGGAGCAGGTGATTCCGTAGACATCGATACCTCTATTGCCATGACTTATATGATGCTGGAAGCACATAGTCTGGGACTCGGATGTACGTGGGTCTGTGCTTTCGATCAAGCTCTTTGTTCGGAGTTCTTCGACATTCCTTCGCACATGACACCTGTTTCCATATTGGCTCTCGGCTATGGCGATCCGACTGTGCCTCCGCGTGAGGCTTTCAATCGCAAATCCATCGAAGAGGTAGTCAGCTTCGAGAAATTATGAAACGTTGGTTAGGTTTAGTGGCCGTTCCGGGAATGATCGTTCTCGGTGCGGCTTTTTTTTCTTGCCGGAAAGCACCTGCCTATACGGTATTGCAGGGGGAGATATTCCATACCTATTATCATATCAAATATAAGGGAGGGGCAGATCATTCGCAGCGAGTGGATAGCGTGTTCACAGCTTTCAATCACTCCCTTAATCCGTTCGACAGTACCAGTATCATTGCCGGAGTGAATCGGAATCTTCCGGTCAGGACTGACAGTATGTTCCGCCGGGTATTTCGTCGGGCGCAGGAGATTGCTGCCATTTCCGGCGGTTCTTACGATATTACTTGCTCTCCGCTGATCAATGCTTGGGGATTCGGTTTCGAACATAAAGAGGACGTGACTGCACAGTTGATCGACAGCATCAAGGCCTTTGTCGGTTACCGAAGAGTGCGATTGGAGGGCGAGACGGTTGTGAAGGATGATCCGCGCATTACGCTGAACACTTCTTCCATTGCCAAAGGATATGCTTCGGATCTGGTGGGCGAAGCCTTGGCCGCTCATGGGATCGGGGACTATATGGTGGAGATCGGAGGAGAGGTTGCTTTCAACGGACTCAATCCTCAAGGCAAGCCTTGGCGCATAGGAGTAAGTAAACCGCAGGATGACAGTCTGGGAGTGGCGATGCAGGAGTTCGAACTCATCGTAGAGCTTAGTGGAAAAGGGGGCTTGGCGACATCGGGCAACTATCGGAACTTCTATGTCCGGGATGGCAAGAAGTATGCGCATACGATCGATCCGCTTAGCGGCTATCCCGTGCAGACGGATGTGCTGAGTGCCACAGTCGTTGCTCCTGACTGTATGACGGCTGATGCCTTGGCTACTACTTTTATGGTGGTCGGTTCGGAGCAAGTAGCTGCTATTGCTGCCGAGTTCTCCGGTGTGGACTATATGCTTATTTTGTCCGATGGAGATGGTTCTTACAAGACTGTGATGAACGAAGGCTTCCGAAAGCGAGTAGCCAAGTAGTCGTGCCTCATCCGTAATCCTTCCAAGCCTCCGTCTTTTTCTCTTCAGGTCGGTACAATCTTTCGGAACGGGTTTACTTTTTTCGCAACTGAACGAGAAAGCCACTACTATCTTTCGGCCGATATTCTCACTGATGGTTTACGTTTGTCACAGCTGAACGAGAAAGATTTAGCAGACAGTGTTCGGGTAGGTTCTCCATACGGCGACTAAGTCACAATAAAAAACAAGAGAGAGGGTATGCACCGCGATGGGCATACCCTCTCTCTTATTTCTTATTATCCTTTGCTCGTTAAGCGATACCGCTGAAGCCCATGAAAGCCATAGCCAATATACCGGCAGCCAAGAGAGCCGAAGGTATTCCCTTCATGGCTTTGGGGAGGTTGGTCATTTCGAGCTGCTCACGGATACCCGCGAAGGTTACCATCGCCAGGGTGAAACCAATAGCCGTGGATACTGCATAGACGAAGCTCTGGAGCAGGGTGTAATCTTTCTGGATAACCAGAATAGCCACACCGAGCACACAGCAGTTCGTTGTAATCAAGGGCAGGAATACACCCAGTGCCTGATAGAGAGGAGGAGATACCTTCTTGAGTATGATCTCCACCATCTGCACCAAGGCGGCAATAACCAAAATAAATGCAATGGTCTGCATGAAGCCCAATCCGAAACGATCCAAAACAAACTTCTGGATCAGGAATGTAACCAATGTAGCCAGTGCCAATACGAAAGTCACGGCAGCACCCATACCGATTGAGGTGTCCACCTTCTTCGATACGCCTAAGAATGGGCATATACCGAGGAACTGCGACAGCACGACGTTATTAACGAAAACCGCCGCTATGAATAACATGAAAAATTCCATAATGCCAATTACTTAAGTGGGTTATGCTTTTTTCTTCAACTTGTTCACTAAGGCAATCAGGTAGCCCAATGCAATGAAAGCTCCGGGAGCCAATACGAAAACCAATGCTCCGTAGGATTCATTGAAGATCGTAAAGTCGAATAGCTTGCCACTGCCCAGGAGTTCGCGGACGGTACCTAAAAGCGTCAAACTGAGGGTAAAACCTAATCCGATACCTATACCGTCAAATATAGAATGAACGAGGCCTTTCTTGGAAGCAACGGCTTCGGCACGACCAAGTACGATACAGTTTACTACGATCAACGGGATGAAGATACCGAGGCTCTTGTCCAAATCAGGCATATAAGCCTTGATAAGCATCTGCAATACCGTCACGAAGCCGGCAATGATCACGATAAAGGCCGGAATACGTACCATATCGGGGATGAGATTCTTGACCAAGGATACCACTATGTTGGAGCAAATAAGCACAAACATGGTAGCCAATCCCATACTCATACCATTGATGGCCGACGTTGTGGTGGCCAGCGTGGGACACATACCAAGGAGAAGTACGAATATCGGATTCTCCTTAACAATGCCGTTTATAATAACACTCAAATTCTTACTCATTGCGCTTCGGTATTATCTGTGTTAGTATTCATCGTAGAATCAGCCTGAGTAGTATCGACAGTTGCCTCAGTCTGTCCGGCACTGCCTTGAGCGGCTTTGAAACCTCTGTAGGCACGATCCATAGCATCCAAAAAGGCTCGGCTACTGATCGTCGCGGCTGTGATAGCATCCACTTGACCGCCGTCTTTGGAAACAGTCAGAGGAGTATCACTCATCTGTACACCGCGTACATCTTGGATCAGTCCTTCTTTTTTGGCCGGCGTTCGGAACCACTCTTGCATCTTGGCTCCCAGACCGGGTGTTTCGCTGTGGCTGAGTACGGAGAAGTCGTGGACTTTGCCGTCCATATCGAATCCGTACATCACTGTGAACTTACCGCTAAAGCCCTTGTCCGTATAGCTTTCCACTGCGTAACCCACTACTTCCTGCCCTTTTTTTGCCGGGAATACGGTGAGCTTGGCTCCATCTACATCAACTTCGAATCTCTCTTCGTACGGATTGTTGTCGAAGGCATTAACTACCAGTTTGATAGCAGCCACTTTGGCATCCACTTCCGCTTTTGCAATGGGCTCTTTCGTTATTTCGTTCATCATGCCGAGGGCGGCGGAAACAACGATACAGAAGCCCGTCAAAGAGAGCAACATATTGGGGAGTGACGATTTTAGCTTTTTCATTTGTTCTTTCCTCCAAAATGTTTAGGTTTCATATAAGTATTGATCAGAGGTGTCATGCCGTTCATAATCAGGATGGCGAATGACATCCCTTCCGGATAAGCCCCGAATGTACGGATCACAACCGTGAGCAAGCCGATCAGACAGCCATAGAGGATCTGTCCGGACTTGGTCATCGGCGAAGTCACATAGTCCGTAGCCATGAAGATGGCTCCGAGCATCATACCACCGGAGAACAGGTGGAACCACGGAGTAGCGGGGAAAGATGTCGGGCTGGCCAAGTGCAGAATGCCTGCCAATACGATCACGGATGCGAAGATAGACACGGGGATATGCCACGTGATAATCTTCTTGTAGAGCATATAGACCAATCCGAGAAGCAACGCGATAGCACTGACTTCACCCAAAGAACCGGCTTCACCGATAAACATGTGCAGGTCGGTGGGGATATTGGTCAAAGCCGAGGTGTCGCCACTCATCGCCGCTTTCATCAGACCGAGGGGGGTAGCACCCGTCTCGGCATCCATATAGGAAGTCATCTGCCCTTCGGTAGGCCAGAGAGTCATCTGGGCAGGGAAAGAGATCAGCAGGAATACACGACCGACCAAAGCGGGGTTGAAGATGTTGTTTCCCAAGCCACCGAAGGACATCTTGCCCAATCCGATAGCTACTACTGCACCGATGATAATGATCCAAACGGGCAGGTTGCTCGGCAGGTTGAAAGCCAGCAATACGCCGGTCAAGATCGCTGAGCCGTCCATGATGGTCGGCTCTTTGCCCAGCATATATTTGCTGATCAGGAATTCCACGATGCAACAGGTAAGAACGGACACTGCCGTTACGATCACCGCACCGATCCCGAACTGATATACCGACATGGCCAAGGCTGGCAAGAGGGCAATCAGCACGCCATACATATTCTTTTTGATGCTGTCTCCGCTGTGGATGTGCGGTGAAGGAGAAATGATAATTTTATTTTCCATCGCTTATTTCCTTTCTTATTGCTTACGTGCTCTTTGGATACCCATCACAGTCTTCTTGGCTTGGCGGATATAATCCAGCAGAGGACGGTTGGCCGGACAGGTGAAGCTGCACGAACCGCATTCGATACAGTCAACCACGTTGCCTTTTTCCGCTGTTTCCCAGCTCTTATATAAGGTGTCGCGCATCAGGAAAGCCGGATTGAGTCCCATCGGACACACTCCGACGCACTTGGCGCATCGGATACAGTCGCGCATAGGCTTGCGGACTGCCTCTTCTCTGTCGAGAATCAATACTCCGGAGCTGCCTTTGGTCACAGGTATATCGGGTGACAACAGGGCGCGTCCCATCATCGGACCTCCACCGATGATCTTACCCGTATTCTCCGGCAGGCCACCTGCTGCTTCGATCAGAGCCGCAATAGGAGTACCTATACGAACGAGGAGGTTAGACGGACGAGACAATTTTTTGCCTGTGACCGTCACGATGCGCTCGACTAGAGGCTTGTTCTTCTGTACCGCTTCGTATACGGCGAATACCGTACCCACGTTTTGTACTACGGCACCTGTGCTGATAGGCAGGGCACCGCTTTTTACCTGCTTGCGGATCACTGCGTCGATCAGCTGCTTCTCACCACCTTGAGGATATTGCACCTTCAACGGCATTACCTCTATGCCCGGATATGCAGCGGCCAGTTTGGTGAGGTGAGCGATAGCGTCTTTCTTATTATTCTCAACTCCGATAACGGCCTTGTTTACCTGAATGGCTTTCATCAGGATGCTCACGCCGATCATGATCTCTTCGCCGTGCTCCAGCATAAGGACGTGGTCGCTCGTCAGATAGGGCTCGCACTCTACGGCGTTGATGATCAGGATCTCGGCTTTGTTGCCCGGAGGAGGGGATAGCTTCACATGGGTAGGGAAGGTAGCACCACCGAGACCCACGATGCCGGCAGCAGAGATTTTGGCTACGATTTCTTTTGCATCCAGATTGCATTCTTTGACGATGGCCGGTGAGCGATCGATGCCCTCTTCCCATTCGTCGCCTTCTACGTTAATGAAGACTGCGGGCTTGGGATAGCCGCTTGAGTCGTATACGTTATCGATCTTCAGCACCTTACCCGACACAGATGAGTGGATATTGGCTGATACGAATCCTCCGGCCTGAGCAATGATAGTCCCGACCTTAACTTCATCCCCTTTCTTGACCGTGGCAGTTGCCGGTGCCCCGATGTGCTGACCAAGAGGGATGACTACTTGTGAGGGGATAGGCAACACCTCTACGGGCTTGCCTGCCGATAACTTGTTTTCGGGGGGGTGAATACCACCGATTCGGAAAGTCCTCAACATAATAATTCTATGTGGTCTTTGTTGTTATTTATTCCTTAGACAGTCTCTTGTGCCGGTGCGGCAGCTTCTGTGGCGACAGCCGGCTCCACTTTCTTCTTCGGTGGGAAGTTCAGCTCGTGGATGGCATTCGTGGGACATACGTCCACACACTTGCGGCACATGCGGCACTTGGTGTGGTCTATGTACGAGAGGTTGTTCTCGATGGTGATAGCCTCGAATTGGCATTGCTTCAAGCAGAGCGAGCAGCCGATACATGCATTGCTACAAGCTTTCTTGGCGGCACCGCCTTTGTCCTTGTTCACGCAGCTGACAAAGATACGACGGCTCTTAGGCCCTTTCTTCCGGAGCTCGATGATCGATTTGGGACAGGCCTTGACACATGCACCACATGCCGTACAAGCATCCTCCACCACTTCCGGCAGCAAGGTTGTCGGGTTGATGCGGATAGCATCGAATCCGCAGGCATCCACACAGTCGCCCAATCCCAGACAGCCGAAGCTACAGCCCGTGTCTCCGCTATATAGCGAAGCGGCTACTGCACAGCTGGAGGCTCCATCGTACAGGTTCGTACGCGGACGAGCATCGCAATTGCCATTGCAACGAACCACGGCAATCTTCGGATCCTGAGCAGCCGCAGCCATGCCGAGGATGTCGGCTATCTGCCCCATCACCGCTGCTCCCCCTACGGGGCAGAGCAGTCCTTCGAGGCTTTCGGCTTTGACGCAGGCATTGGCAAAACCGGAGCATCCGGGGAAGCCACATCCCCCACAGTTGGCTTGAGGGAGTACCTCTGCAACCAGTCCGATGCGTGGATCTTCCTTGACCTCGAACTTCTTTGCGGCCAAAAACAAAACCAGTGCACCAATGGCACCGATTGTGGCCAAAACAATCACAGTAGTAAGTATCATATTTGTTTGTTACTGATTATTTTTTCGAATAGTAAATACCAAACGTCGGCTCAGTTTGCCGTTGAATAACCGGAGGATCAGGTAGTACACCCCCAAAGCCCCCAGTGAGATGAGCGTACTCATGCCCTCGTCAAGCCTCAGAATACTGATGGTCAGGACGAGCATAAGCAGCAACAAAATCAAAGGAACAATGAAAGAGAGGACGACAGCAAGGCGTCCCATGGCACTATGACCTTCCAGCAAAACCCGATCACCTTCGCGGATGTCAGGTGCGGGTCCCATTACGGTAATATATCGATCTTTGCAGTCTGTAGAGGAGCAATAGCCGGCGGCATGACAACCGGCGCATGCGCTTTTCTGCTGCACACATACCGTTATCTTGTCGGCTTCCACTCGGCTGACAACTCCGCTATGACTGATAATCTCGCCCATTTCAAATAGTTAGGCAAATGTGGTTGTCTTTTTGATTGATTGTCTAAGGCGAACAACTCTAATGATGCGGCAAAAATACACAAATCTTGCTAACTCAGGTAATAAAGTAGCCCCAAAACACATTAATTCTCCCCAAAAATGGGGATTCCGTGCTCCCTTTTCGAGGAGTGTGAATGGGCCGTTATCGGAAGTTATCGGCGGAGAAGAAACGGCACGAAGATCTCAGCCGAAACATCTAAGAATCAAATGGCTACATGGGGATGTGAAATTTTGGCAATGAGCCCGAAACAATATGATCGCGAATGATCATTTCCCTTTCGGATCGTTCCGAACAATGTATATACGCCATGTTTATAGCGTTTCCTCGTCCTCCGAATTGCTGGCTTTCAGGAGGGATAGCCTGCTCCGAGCTTCTGCCAATCGGCGGAAGCCCTTGATGTCGTTTTTCGCTGTACTTGCTCTTTCCTTGTCGAGGACACGCCGGTACATGTGGATTGCACCGGTGCGGTTGCCGGTCTTTTCGAAGCATTGGGCGAGGAGCAGGCAGGCCTCGCTGTTGCCGCTATCGTATTCTATGGCATAGCGCAGATGGGATATGGCTATTTCCGTTCGCCCTTGTTCATTGGCACATTGCCCCAGCATCGTATGTACATCGGTGAGTCTGTCCGTTTTCGGTTCGACCAGATCAAGAGCCTTCTGCAACCGCTTTTCCGCTTCCTCCCACAGCTTTTGGCGATAGGCACACATGCCCAAGTAGTATTTGGTCAGGTAGTTTTGTTCGTAGGCGGATTCGTCGGCTCGTCTGAAGCACTCTTCGGCTATGGTCCACTTATCGGCTTTGTAGTATGCCAAACCGCAATAGAAGAGATCCTTGAAAGAAGTGGGGAAATGGCCTCGACCGATGATCCGCTCATAGTCATGCAGGGCACTGTCCGCCTCCTGTAGCATCATCATGGATTCGGCATGGGCCAGAAGCACGGCCGTATTCAGCGAGTCGGTTTGCAGATAGCGTGCTGTCACCCGTTCCTGTCGGCGCGTTTCTCCCACCTGTCCGTACAGGGTAGACAGATCGATCAGGGTAAGGAAATCGGTAGAGTCCCGAAGCATCTGCTCTTCCAATAGTGCTATTGCTTGAGAAGGTTGTTGTCGTTTGTTGAGGGCTTTTGCCCTAAGGCGAATGACGGGAGGGAGCGAATCCTGTCGTAAGATACTGTCTGTGATGACCAATGCCGTGGAGTCCTGTCCGATGTAGACGAGCAGTTTGGCCAAGTCGTACCCCATGGGAATATCGGATGTGCGTTCATAGCCTTGATGCAGCATTTCGATCGCTGTGGCATAGTCCTGCATATCGATCTGCAACGCTGCCCCCAAACGATAAGCTAAAGCATCGAGAGGATCTATCCGTATGATCCTTTGGTAGACGGCAAAGGCTTCGGGATGCCGCCCCAGTTCGCTGAGAGCTTTGGCTCGGAGATGCAGGGCTTGTTCGTCTTCGAGACCGCAACTATCAGCCCATGCCAGGGCCTCTGTGTAAGCCATACGATCGATCAGAGTCTGCATTCGGCTCAGATCATCTGTGGTCTGAGCCGTTGAGGATAGGATGGTCAGAGCAATGACAATGAGGTAGAGTAGGGGGCGTTTCATAGAGTTTATGTCTTTGAATACAAAGATATACGACATTTCCGTAGATTGGAGCTCTGAAAATGTTTCTTTCCTGAGTTGAGTCCTGCAACTGTTTCTTTTGTGTCGGAGTCCTTATGCATTCTCGTTCGAGAAAATAGTCATTTAGCGTTCTGGAAAACGTGGCGCGGGAATTTTTTTGTTTTGGTTCGAGAAGTAAAAATTTTACGCGCCAAAGTGAGAAAATTCTCGTTCGTAAATTTTCGAAAACACGCACCACGATTGGCTCGATTCCGGTTCCGCTTTTTGATTCCGGCTTTCCATCCGTTAGAAGAATTCTTGCTTGTCTTTAAGATAGATAATCGCTATCTTTAAGGGAGAAATAGAGCCTTAGGGATAAGGTTCTGAAAATGAAGGTTCATGCAGTCGGTGGAATGACGGGAGGACTGTGGAACGAGCTTTTTGAGAGACGATGCCGAATGGCTTTTGGAAGTTGATTTATGTTGAACACAAAGAGGTTAAAGAAAGATGGCAAATGTCAAGTTATTGCTCCCATATATATTGAAATGGGAAGGCGGTTTTGTCCATGATCCTGCCGATGCAGGAGGAGCAACAAACAAAGGCGTAACGATAGCGACTTGGAGAAGAGTCGGCTATGACAAGGATGGCGATGAGGATATAGATGTCGAGGATCTCAAGTTGCTAACTGATGATGACGTCCTGAATCGTGTCTTGAAACCATTTTATTGGGATCGTTGGAAAGCAGATTTAATCGAGTCTCAAAAGGTGGCTAACATCCTTGTCGATTGGGTTTGGGGTTCAGGTAAGCATGGTATTGTTATTCCTCAAAGGATACTCGGTGTGAAAGCTGATGGAATGGTGGGCAAAAAGACTTTGCAGGCTGTCAATAGTGCAGATCCCGATGAGCTGTTTGAGTCCATCTTCGATGCACGTCGTAAGTTCTTAGAGGACATTACGGCAAGAAGCATTAAAAGATACGAGGATCGCATCGGACGCAAGGCTACCGAACGCGAATTGCTAAGGCATACCAACAAACGCTTCTTCAGAGGTTGGATGAACCGTCTTGAAGATATTAGGACGCTCTAAACCTGTAGGTTCGTTTCCTTTCAACGGATATCATCATTTGTAGATCTCCGTTGGGATAGAGTTTGTTTGTGAAATACTGAATCGGTCAGATGGGCTGTGTCATAATTCGCTTTTATGGCACAGCTTTTTTCAGAAGCCGTATATCAGCAAACCGGCGAGACCGGCAAGCAGTATCGTGAGGATAGGATGGAGCCACTTCTTGACGGTGACGAGGAAGGAAAGCAGGAACAGGAGGATGCTCCAAAGATCGGTGAAGTTCTCCTGTACGACTACCTGATCGAGGCTTGCCGAGCCTGTGGTGAACAAAACAGAAATGAAATCCGGACGGAACGTGAGCAACAGTGCTGCAGCTGCGATCAAGCCAACAGAAGTAGGACGCACCATAGTAAAGGCGGCATCGACATAGGTGTTGCGTCTGAATCGTGCAAAAAAGGCCGAAATAATCAATACCAAAACGAAAGATGGCAGGCTGACGGCTACCGTAGCCAAGACGGATCCCCATACATTGCCTGTGACGGTATAGCCTATGTATGTGGCACTATTGATACCGATGGGGCCGGGTGTCATCTGGCTGACGGCAACAATGTCCGTGAACTCCTGTGCCGTGATCCAACCGTAGTGGTTTACCACTTCATCCTGAATCAGCGACAGCATGGCATAGCCTCCACCGAAACCGAATAGCCCGATCTTGATATACACCCAGAAAAGCTGCAAATAAATCATCGGCTCGAAAGAGTTTGATCAGGAATGCATATTCCGAATACGATAGCGGATGTAACGACTATAGAGGATACCCAAAGCCGCGGCAACGAGGATAATCCACACGGGAGATACTCCGGCGTACCAGACAAGAAGAGCAGCAAGGATCGGGATCCAGAGTGAAACGGCTTTCATCTTCATGGCTTTCCACGTAGAGATGGCCGGAGCTGCGATCATAGCAATGACAGCAGGACGCAATCCTCGGAAAATGGCCGCAACGATCTTGTTGTCCCTCATCTGTGCAAAGAACATGGCTACAGCCAGAATGATCAGGAACGAGGGAAGAATAGTCCCCAAGGCACAAACGGCTGCTCCGGCATATCCTCTGAGGCGATAGCCTACGAAGATGGATATATTGACGGCAAAGACTCCGGGCAGGGATTGTGCAACGGCAAAAAGATCCAGAAAATCCTCCTCCGATAACCAGTGGTGCTTATTCACTATATCGGCCTTGATCAGTGGCAGCATGGCATAACCTCCACCAAAGGTGAATCCGCCGATACGGAAAAAGGTGAGGAAGAGGGATAGATATGGATTCACGACAGAAAAGAGACAGCTTGATAAAAGGGACAGTCTACGGGGTTACGTTCGATTACGAGTATAGGTCGCAATATATGTGCAGTCCGAACACTCTTAGTCTAAGCCTTTAGCACATTACCTACTTCTTCAAACAAAAAGGGGATATGCCAAAGTTTGTTTTTGACACATCCCCGAATAATTGTTCCTGTATTACTTGCGGCGGCGAACCGAGCGGGTCGCAGCTTTATTTTTAGAAGCTTTGGCAGCTTTCTGCTTTTTGGGCTCGACGGCCTCTGTATTATCAGCTGCTCCCTCGCTTTGTCCGCGTGTTCGGCTGGTGATGTTTTTGCCGCGGGTCTTTTCCCGTTTCTTTCCCTTGGTTTTCTTTGTCTCCGCCTGCTTCATCCATGTGGTATCCTGTGTCACATAGAGTCCATCGCGGAAGCCTTGCAATTCCTTGTCGATGCGTTTGCTCTCCATCTTCATGGAGTCGGGCGTAGGACAGTATTCGGCCAAAGCTCGGTTGTGCAGATTTTCTGTCTTAACGATGTCGCCTTTGTAGAGATTGAGACGGAAGAAATCGTCTATCGTCGAATTGCGCGTATTGTTCAGACTGCTAAGCATCACTCGTTCACGAGCGATATAGGGGCGGATATTTTCGTAAGGAATCCAGAACAAAGGCTGATTGCGTACTTCGCCGAATTCGTCCTGGCCGGTCATGATCGGGCAAATGGCCTGAATCTTAATGTCCACATCGCTATTGGTCGGAGTAAAGTACCATTCCTCCTTTACGTAGTAGGCTTTGACTTCTGCCGAGGGAATGTCGCTATCAGCCACCTTGAATAGCTCCGCATTCTTGTTCGTACTCGGCTGGTAATAGATGCCAAACCTGTCCATAAACTCTTGGAACTTGATCTTGTACCGGTCTGTGAAGGCTTCGAATCCATCCAGATATTCATACACATCGAGGCTGTTGGAATTGATGAGTCCGAATATCGTGCTGAAGAGATTCTTGCGATCACCAATAGGACGGGGTGGGTAATAGAGTACCGCATTGGACTCTTCCATCAGGTCTACGCGTCGGTACACGACTCGCCTCCAAGGGGCATTGTCGGTCTTCTGTGTCAGACGTCTGTTGAATTCCTGAGCACGATTGGATAGAGTAGTGGTCTGTTCCACCTCGGTGTTGCGCGGTGCTCGACCTACTTGCGGAGAGCGGTTGTTCGTATTTTCCTGTGCAACGGACGGGATACTGACCGTCGCTGCAAGGATCGCTCCTATGACTGCTTTGAATACTTTCATAAACGCTATTAGTTCACAATTACTTCAATGGCCGGAATCTTACGTTCGATACCATCCGGACCGCGTGCAATTACTTCCGTTACGTAGAAACGTTTGCCTCTGGCCAGATTCTGTATTTGTCGTTTTTGTCTCTCAGAGAATGAAGCTCCGTCGGAAACTTCGGGGATCGAATTACCCATCGAATCATAGAACACGAGTTGGAACTTCACCACTGTGTAGTTTACTTCCAGCAAGTCATCGTCAAGAGCGGCTTTAATGCCACCGGCAGCCAGGATTTCACGCTTACCCAAGCGGCCACCTTTGAAGCGTTTCGTGTTCCCCTGCACATCCTTATATTCGATATAGGGAAGAGGATCGGGCAGAGCTCTGACACGCAATGTAGTCTTTGCCATTTGGATGGTACGACCTCCTGATTGAGCGGTGACGGAAATGATGGCTTCGCTGCCTACTTTCGTCGGCCGTGCTATCCAGAGGTTGCCGCGGCGAGTAAGGGTACCATTGTTGATCGTTGCAGAAACGTTTTGCTGAGCTACACCCGGTACTGCGATATTGATCGGATTGTCTATACCGGCGTAGAGTACGTTCATCATCGTCGGAGCGACGGAAGCCATTGGTTCGGTAACGAAGTATTCGCTTTCAAAGTCACGACGAATCTTAACTCCATCGTTACCCATCATTTCGATATATCCTTTGACCGGATATGTGCCGGGTGCACCTGCCGTAGCCGTAAATAAGCCCATGTTCTCCGGCGAAAGGAGCTTACCGTTTACAAATACGTCCGGTCTTTGCGTGGTATCCACACTGGAGAGAACGATATTGGCCTTATATGTATCGCCTGACATGACGATCTGGCTCTGCGGGATCACTTGTGCCGTGATACTGTTCACACGATAATCCCCCACATCCACGCTCTTTACCAGATCGGCAAGTACTTCGCCCTGAGCATAACGCACATCGCTTTGGAGCTTGGTCAGGAGCGTAATGGCTGCTACGGTGGGCATATTCTCGAACAAAGAACTTTCCCATGATTTGCCTTTGGTACCGGATTCTGTGTTAAGGGCTTGTTCTATGAGCTTCAACTTCGCCTTATCGGTCATGAGCGTAGCGACCAGCTCGCGGAACTTGTCCACCTCCTTGCGAAGCGTGCTGCCTTTACCGTTGATCGGATTCAGCATTACTACGGAAGAAGCATCGAGATTGTCCTTTCGTCTTATATCATTGACTTTTGCATCTTTTCCATCCGACTCACGGGCAATGGCCAGCTTCAGATCATCTATAAAGGTACAGAGCGAATCCGCCTCTTTCTGTAGGACAAGGCTACGCTCATACCATACCTTCACCTTTTCGGGATTGGTGCGATAAGCCGTATTCAGCTCGGACAGCACCAGATTGTTACGCTTGTCGGAGCCGTCGATGGAAGAGGCTAAGCTCTTATCCACTTTGTCGAAACCATCCAGTACCTCACTCGATACGTTCAAAGCCATCATGGCGATGAACACGAGGTACATCAGGTTGATCATCTTTTGCCTATTGGCATTCCCATTAGAACCTACTGCCATGGCTTATAAGGGTGAGCTGCCGGATGATGAAGGATTAGAAGCACCAAAATTGCCGGGCATACCGGGTAGACCTACATTCGTTGTCAAGGCTTGGAGCAGGCGGGCATACACCTCGTTGAGTTGGGTCAGCTGGCGTGCCATACGCTCGTTTTCGTTGCGGAATGAAGAGCTGTCGATGACACTATTGTCATACATATCTCGGATATGAGCCAATCCGCGGTTGATACGATCGATGGTGTCGATCTGGGAGCTGATGCTCTTGAGCTGTATCTCGTATATGGTATTCAGGCCGGAGATGTTGCGGCTGAGGTTTTCCATCTGCTGGATGTACGATTGCGAATTGAGGCGCAAGCCTTCCTGATCTGCTTGCATCTGCTCGTAGCTCTCCGTCATGGCGGCTGCAGTCCGGCCGATACGGGCAAGCTGTTCGCCTGCTTCAGCCAGTTTGTCTATGCCTTCGCTCAGACGTTGGATCTGCTCTTCCGGCAGTATTCCGGTCAGTTGGGACTGGAAAGGAGCGGCAGGCTTAGGCTGTTCTTGTGGTTGCGTACCCAAAGAGGCAGAGGCAAGGCGCACAGAAGATGGTCTTTCCGCGTATGCAGCTGCTTCTTTGGCCTTTTCGCGAAGATACTCCCGACGCTGCTCCATCTCCCGACGGTCCATCGGATTCTTCGAGTCCAGTTCAGGGAAGACTTCTTCCCAGCGGTATTCCATTGCGGGTTTTTCGAATCCGGAGATAAAAAACACCAAGAATTCTGTGATCATCCCCACGAAAAGCATCTCGTTGCCCATCGGCAAATGGAGCAACTTGAAGAGAGCACCCAAAATCACCACAGCGGCTCCCCAACTATAAACGATATTGAGAAGTCGGCGTCCTTTGTGACTGGCCAAATACATCTCAAGGATGTTCTTGTATCTTCTATAATGACCCATAATACTTGTTTTTCTTGTTTTGAATATAGATTGGCGATACTTATTTCTTTTTGCTGCGACGCGAACTCTTAGGAGCCTTGCCGGAAGAGAAGGCGATGGAAGTACGTACACAACGGAATCCGATATAGGAACGACCTACGTTCTGGTATTCATGGCTACGGGTAGCCGAGCGGATGAAGCGAGCCACATCTTTCCACGAACCACCGCGTACTACCTTTTGCTTCAGGATGTACGGATCCGTCAGTGCAGCTTTGTATTCCAGTTCGGGATTCAGATCCGACATTTGTTTGAGTCCGGACTCCGAAAATGCCGTGCTGGTCCATTCGGCTACGTTGCCCGCCATATCGTACAAGCCGAAATCATTGGGCGAGAAACTGGATACGCGGGACGGTATCAAATGGCCGTCAGCCGTATAGTCGCCCTCTCCGGGCTTGAAGTTGCCCAAGAAACAACCCCGTCCTGTCCTCAAGTCTTCGGTACTCCATGGATATTTATTGTTGGAATCGCCCATTCGAGCAGCATATTCCCATTCGGCTTCAGTGGGCAGACGGAAGTCGTCCATGATCTGTCCCTCAGGCAGGCGAACACCTTTGCGGAAGAATTCCGACCGCCATGCACAGAACGCCTGAGCCTGTTCCCATGAAATACCCACTACGGGATAGTCATCGTAGCCCGGGTGATTGAAATACATTCTCGTATAGATCTCGGTACGAGCATTGGGGAAATCATTTACCCAGCATGTCTCATCGGGATAGATCGGCACGATGTATGTATTGAGAAAATCGTATTCGCTGCTGAGCGGACGCGTGATGGTTTCGCTGATGATATTGCCGCTTTCGTCTATGAAAGCCGTGTCTTTCGATATCATCACTACGGCGTTGGGGTCTACCTTGATGTCCGTATTCAGATTGCGCTTTGCAGCCTTGAGCTGATGCTCGCGCAGAGCTGCCGAACGATAGTCGTAGACTTCGTACCGGTAGACCATTTGATCCGGATTTAGCTTTCGCTCACGAGTGACGGGATTGGTATAGTAAACGCTGTTGATGGCAGCTATTTCTTCCTCGGTAGCCCGCTTTTCGGAAGGAATAGGTTTGCTCCAATCCAAATGAGGAGTTACGGGTTCGCCGAACTTATTCTCGGTAATCTTGTATTCTTCGTTGCCGCCGTATGCAGGATCGGCCAGACGTTCGCGGATGATAGAGTCCCGAACGTAGTAGACAAACTGCCGGTATTGGGCATTGGTGATCTCCGTCCGATCCATCCAAAAAGCATCCACAGATATAGGGCGCGACTCGGCAGGTATGCCCCATAGACTGTCTGCCTCTTTGTTTCCCAACACGATACTCCCTCGGGGAACCTGTATCATCCCGAAAGGCGATGGCTCATTCCATGAAGATAGCTTGGCACCGGTCAGTTCACCGCCGACAGCCCGTTTGGAAGAGCCGCACGACGAAATAGTGAAAACTCCAAACAGAAAAAAGCCTGCAAGAGCGAAAAACCTGTTCTTTCTACACATACATTATTTATATATCTGCTTCGCTGCTCTCCCCGAATCTTGCGCTAAGGCAGTTTTCAGAGGAAACGAATGCTTTTATACTTTGCATTTCTATTCTTCGTATTGCTCAATGGGAAAGAATAGCTGACCAGCAATTCGTGGCTTCCCCATGAGGCTTTAGCCAGTGCCGATGTCGGCCATTCGAAAGCATAGCCGGCATAGAACTTGCCCAACTTCATCCCTAAGCTCACTCCCACGGCTTGTGTGGGACGATACATCAGTGAGCCAAAGAAGCGGTTGTTGTATGACATTCCCATCGTCACATCCAAACGAGAGCTATGCCCGTCGGTAGCTGCAAAGATAGAAGGATGCCATGCAAATAACGAATAAATGGAGCGGATATTGTATCCGGCAAGGAGATAATAATGCCTTGTCAGATCTAATATGTACTGTTCATTGAGCGGAATTGCCGGAGCGGTCAGATGGGTAGAGCTGAATCCGACGTACAATTCTTTGCGGCGGTAGTATATACCTGCACCGATGTCGAAGGCCTTTCCGCTCACTTTCGTAAGGGGTATGGCCGGATCATTCTCCGTCTCAAGCTCCACCTTGGTGCCATCGAAAGCCGTATTGACGAGTCCGGCTTGGAGGGCGACGGACAGATCTCCGCCGAAGAGTTTCTGCTTGAAGGCATATTGCCCCATCAGCTCATTGATGGCAAAGAGTCCTCTCGTTTCGGTCACTACCCGAACTCCTACTCCATGCTCTCTGTCGAAGAAGCGAATAGGCGCATCGGCCAGTACGACGAAGCTCTTAGGACTTCGGGGCATGCCTTCCCATTGTCTATTGTGCAGCGCAGTGATGAAAATCTCTTTGCGCATGCCGGCATAAGCCGGATTGTAGTAGCCGTATGCACGGGTGTACTGAGCCAGCAATAAATCGCCCTGAGCGAAAATATCTTCTCCTCCGGCCACGGTCAGGAGCAGGAGCAGAATGAGCGAACGGAAAGATTTATGCAAGACTGATGCCACGGTGGTAAAACGAAGCCCCGAGTGCTATTATTGCACATACGGGGCATATTCGTTTAAGGAGATTACATTTTAGTACTCTTCTTCGTTGAAGAAAAAATCCTCTTTGCTCGGATAATCCGGCCAAATATCTTCTATCGATTCGTAGATTTCCCCTTCATCTTCCATTTCCTGTAGATTCTCGATGACTTCAAGAGGAGCACCCGAACGTTGTGCATAGTCTATCAACTCATCTTTGGTTGCAGGCCAAGGAGCATCTTCCAATTTGGAGGCTAATTCTAATGTCCAGTACATAATGGTTAGAGTTTTTTGTCCAATAATACTTAGCATTTCACCTCAGTCGGAAAGATTTCTAACCGACTTCGCGCAAAAATATGCGCAAAAATAGAAGAATTCTCCGGTTTGCCAGCATATACCTTTTCAGGTCAATCGGGTATCGGTCGGTTTCCTCCCATTGCTATGATCGTCCGATTCCTTTGTACCTATAGCTCTTCCATGGGTATATCGATCTCCTCATCGCGTACCGGATCATAGGCCGTCAGGCTACGCAGATTGTAGTAGTAGCTCCAGTAGTGATGCAGTGCTCTGACGAGCGAGGTGCGTGCCAGGTCCTTGGCATCCTGTGCCGCATTCAGATCGAGGGTGGAAATAGCTCCGACGGTGAAAGTCTCCACGGCAGTATGATAGCGTGCCTGAGCGATACTGTCGGTACGACGCGCCAATTCGAGGACGCGAAGCTGGTTGTTGTAGTTCTCTACCAGCAGGAATATCTGCCGGTGCCAACGCTCTTCTTCCTGTCGCAGTCGATGCTCTTCGAGACGGCGGTTGCTCTCGGCCAAGCGTATCCGACCGCGTCCGCGCCCCCAATCTACGAGAGGAATGCGCACACCTACGGAGACAGAGCTGTTGTCCTTCAGACGTCCGCCGTATGCATCGTGCAGATTGTCCGCCTGTCCGGCATATCCGATTTGGGCCATCAGTTCGATGGAGAAGCGTTCGGATTTGGCTCGGGCCAGAGAACGATCGGCTTCGAGCATCCTGCGCTTCATCTCTCCGACGAACGGATGATTGCGTCCGGCCAGCTCCATCACCCGTTCATAGCTTACGGGTGTGAAGACTGTATCGGCCGGTATAGAGAGTGAGAGGACTTCATCCGGCTGCAAACCGAGGAAAATGCTCAGGGACATCTCCGCTCCGCGCAGGGCTGTACGGCTCGAAAGAATTGCCGAAGAAGCCGAAGCATAGCTGATCTCCACGGCTCGCAATTCGTTTTCGGACAACTTCCCGATCTTCTTTTTGGCGCGCGCCACTTCGACCAGCTTCGCCGTGTTGCGGAGGTTGGTCTCGGCATTGTTGTACTCTTCCCGTGCCAGCAGGGCCGAAAAGTAATGATCTATGCAGCTTACGCTTACTTCCTCCGTATTGGCCACGAATCGCCGGCGAGCCTCTTCGTAGCGCACAGGTTCTATGCGGCGACTCCATTTCATTTCGTTCAGTCCGAAGAGCGGTTGGCTCAGGGTCAGGCTTATCGGTACGCTCATGAAATGCCTGTTGGCACCTTCCGTGCCGAGCGGATTGATATGCTCGAGCGAACTCACCAGAGAGAGTTTGCCGCCCGTAAGCCATATATTCTGATCCACGGATATATGCCCTGACAGGCGCAGCGCATTGGAGCGGACGAAGCTGTAAGAGCCGTCCGGCTGCTGATAGAGCGAATAGGCACGCCTGTAGTCCGGCAGTGTAGCTGTCAGGTTCACTCCGGGCAGCAGTTCCGCCCGATAGGTGCGCCACTGCCAGTAGGCCGCCCGAAGCTCTTGCAGTGCCACGGCTGCATCCACACTCTGCTTTCGTGCCAGCCGGATGGCTTCCGTGAGGGACAAAGGGGATGGATCCGTAGCGGCAACCTGCTGTGCCGAAACCTCGCTCCACGGAGTCAGGCTCAGGGAGGCAAAGCATAGGGAGAGGACGAAAAGGCTTTTTTTCTTCATTTTTCTTTCGTTTTATTGCACCTTTCCGATGGCAAAGCTTATGCCACCACCCTTAAAAGGCTGATAATATGCAGGTTTTCTCCGATGGCGAAGTGTCCGACTGTCCGGAAACGAACACCCGAACTGTCCGAAAACGGACAGTGGACACTTCGGTCGATCGAATAAGTGACTGATAATGAGGACGGGGGATTGTTTGGCATGGCATTTGCTCCTCGGAAGGCGGTGAGCAACGAAGCTCGCACCGGAAAAAAGAAAACGATTCATGGACAGACAAGTTTCGCCCGAACGGCTCAAACGTGAAAAGCAAAGACGTTACCTCATCATAGCAGCTTCGGCAGTCATTCTCTTCTTCGGGGGATGGTGGTTGCTCTCCTCCATGCAAGGCTCCATATCCGCAGCCTCTCTGCGTTTGGGGCGGGTGGACAAAGGAGAAGTGCAGATCGCTACCTCAGCTTCCGGCGAAGTGGTGCCGGCTTTCGAGGAGATCATCACTTCGCCGGTGCAGGCACGTCTGATAGCTGTGCTTAGGCATGCAGGCGATTCGGTACACCGAGGTGAACCCTTGTTGGAACTGGACTTGCAGTCCGTGCGCACGGAGTTCGAGAAATTGCAGGACGAACTGCGGATGAAGCAGACCCAACTGCATCGGCAGGAAGTACAACTCCGCGGAGAGCTCAATGCCAAGCGACGCGAACTCAAGGTCAAAGCCATGCAGAACGACCGCCGAAGAGCAGAGCTTCAGAGCGAAAGATATTTGGATAGCATCGGAGCAGGTACGACGGATAAGGTGCGCGAGATAGAGCTGGCCAATCGTGTGGCGGCACTCGAATACGAGGGTATGGTGGAAAACCTGCGCGATCGTGAGGCCACGGCTGCTGCCGAACAGGCTACTTCCCGGCTGGAAATAGAGATATTCAGGAAGACTTTGGAGGAGAAACGCCGTCAGCTGGATGATGCCCGGATCGCTTCTCCTCGTGACGGAGTGCTCACCTTTGTACTCAGCGAGGTGGGTACGCTTATCGGAGCAGGCTCTCAAGTGGCCACCGTGAGCGATCCGAAGCACTTCCGCATTCAGGCCGACATAGCGGACGACTATGCCCAACGCCTCTCGGTCGGTGCCAAAGCGGTGGTAAATATCGACGGCCGTCGTATAGAGGGAACGGTGACGAACATCACGCCCGCAGCCAAGAACGGAGTGGTACGCTTCTATGTGGGATTGTCGGCAGATGAGACGCACGCACTGCGTTCGGGCTTGAAAGTCAGCGTCTATGTGCTCACGGCTCTCAGAAACGAATGTGTGCGAATCCCCTTCGGCAATTACTATCACGGCGAAGGCCTGTATGAAATGTACGTGCGCCGAGGCAGTACGCTGGTACGTCGGGAGGTACGTCTGGGCGGAAGCGGCGAGTCGTTCGTGGAGGTCATGTCCGGTCTCGAACCCGGCGAAGAGGTCGTACTCCAGACCCTGGATGCAGCATTTCGCAATAGCAAGAAGATCAAACTGAAAGACTGAGGACGTACGAGTCCGGGAGTCTGCCCTCCATCCGGAGAGAATGATAAGAAGAAACCATAACGAAACATAACAGAACAATATGGATGCAATCAAACTGACCAACGTGAGTCGCATCTTCCGTGCCGGCCTGATGGAAACGGCCGCTTTGGAGGATATCAACATCAGCGTAAACGGCGGCGAGTTCCTTTCCGTCATGGGACCGAGCGGATGCGGCAAGAGTACGCTCCTCAACGTCATGGGTCTGCTGGACCGTCCTACCACGGGGACAGTGGAAATCCTCGGACAAACGGTACACTCCATGAACGACAAAGCTTTGGCCGCTTTCCGCAATGAAAAGCTGGGATTCGTATTTCAGAGTTTTCATCTCGTCAATACGCTCAATGTGCTGGACAACGCCATGCTGCCGCTCCTCTATCGCCGCATGAGCGAAAGCAAAAGGAGGAAGGCGGCATACGAAGTCCTCGAGCGCATGGAAATGACGCATCGGCTGCGCCATTATCCCCAACAGCTCTCCGGAGGTCAATGCCAACGCGTGGCCATTGCCCGCGCCATTGTAGGCAATCCCGAGATTATCCTCGCCGACGAACCTACCGGTAACCTCGATTCCAAAATGGGGGCGGAAGTAATGAGTATCCTTCATCGGCTCAATACAGAGGACGGACGTACCATCGTCATGGTCACTCACAACGAATTGCAAGCCCGGGAGACGAGTCGGACCATCCGAATGTTTGACGGGCATCAGGTGGGCTAATCAGGTGAAATACAGGGTTTTAATGATCATCCTTGAGAGATGCCCGGATCGACCTCAAAAGGGGGCTAAACCAAACTATATAGTTTGACCAAACCAAAGTATATAGTTTGGTTCAACCAAAGTATATAGTTCAGTCAGACCAAACTATATAGTTTAGTCAGACCAAAGTATATAGTTTGATTCGGCCCTTCCAAAAGGATAGAAAAAGCATATCGCAAAGATGGTATCGGAGGTTCGGGACAGAGGTTTCCCCCTTCCCATTCGCACGCCTTCCGCATCCATCGAAACAACCGCACAAGAGACAGAAACAATGAAAAGATATATCAGACAATCGTGGCAAATCATCCGGCAGAATCCGGTGCTCAGCGTTATCGGCATTATCGGTACGGCCTTTGCCATTTGTATGGTCATGGTACTGGTGCAGCAAGAGTATATGAAGGTGGGAAGGTTCTCGCCCGAAAGCAATCGTTCGCGCTGGTTGGTGACCCGAGGTGCCACCATGACGACGAAGGACACAACGAGAAACATGACCATGAATACCAATTTGGGAGGGTATCAGGTATTAGAGATATTCCGCAAGCTCGAAACACCCGAAGCCGTGACCGCTTTCGAGGAGCTTTCCATGCCTGAGCCGGGCTATGAACCACGGTTCTGCGTGCGCGAAGGCGAGCAGGAAGTCCCCGTCACGACGAGATATACGGACGAGGCTTTCTGGCAGGTGTTCGATTTTTCTTTCGTCGCCGGCAAGCATTATACCGAGGCGGATGCCCGATCGAATATCTCCGTGGCAGTCATTACCGACAGGTTGGCGCGCCGGTTCTTCGGCTCTTCGAGTGAGGCTGTCGGCCGGCAAGCTCTGATCAATGGGCGCAAATACACCGTCTGCGGAGTGGTGCGCCATGTGACCCCTTTCTGCAACTTCGCCTATGGAGATGTATGGATGCCTGTGTTCAGGCTGTACGAAGAAAGAGTGAAGAACAACCTATTCTCCAGATTCAATGTAATCTGTCTGGCCAAAAGCCCGAAGGACTTCGATGCCATCAAGGAAGAAGTCGGGGCCTTGACCGCCAAGTGCAACGGTGTGCAGGAGAAATTCAATATCAGTTTTCCCGGTCAGCCTGCCGACCAGTTCACGACGATGCACCGCAAATTCCGTCGCGATGAAACCGAAGCCTCAGAGTATCGCCGTCGCTTCATTCTCCTCCTGTCGCTATTTCTGTGTATCCCGGCCATCAATCTTTCGGGTATGACTCTTAGCCGTATGCGTCGCCGTTTGGCCGAATTGGGTGTACGACGCTCTTTCGGAGCTGTCCGATCCGATATAGTCCGTCAGGTACTGGCAGAGAATATGCTGATCAGTCTGATAGGAGGGGCTTTCGGATTGCTCTTGAGTTACCTGGTCATGGCTCTCTTTCCCTCGTGGCTCCTCAGCGTGGGGAGCTGGGGAATGATGCAGGGCGACATCAACGTAGCCATGTTCAATCCCGTCATTTTCCTGATAGCTCTGATCTTCTGTGTGCTGATCAATCTGCTCAGTGCCTTTATTCCAGCCTGGCGCATATCCAAGACTCCCATCGTAGAATCCCTCTCCCACTAACCTCATCATACAGATATTATCATGCTACATCATATTATCAAGATCATCCGCGCCGAACGTCGTGCCAACCTCTGGATATGGCTGGAGATGCTCGTCGTATGCGGCCTGCTTTGGTTCGTCACGGACTATGCTCTGGCAGCCCTGCGTGCCTGGACACGCCCGTTGAACTACGATATAGAACACGTGTACCGCCTTACCCTTGCAACCGTCCAAAAAGACAAGGACGGAAAACGGAAAGAGATGTCCGCCGATCAGGGAAAAACCATGATGCAAACCCTCGATCTGATTGCTGCATATCCCGGAGTGGAAGCGGCTTGTCTCCAACAGTGGGGTGGTCATTATTCCTCTTCGTCAAGCAACAGTAGCTTTCAACTGGACACCGTATCACTCATAAACGTTGAGGATCGAATGGTTTCGCCGGATTATTTCCGTGTGTTTCGTGTCTATGGAGCCGATGGTTCTTCGCCGGAAGTGATGGTGGAACGATTCGGCAAACTTCGCATGAACGATCTCCAACGGGACTACTATCTCTCGCGCAATGCCCTCGACTATGTGGAGAAAGTCAATGGCGAAGGACGAGAAAGCGACCTCCGCTACATAGGCATGTCGGACAGCATCAACTACAACATGGTATCCGTTGTCGATGGCGTCCAAAGCGAAAAGAGTATCCGATACAATCAGACACTGCGAGGACTCATACCGGATCAGCCCAAAAACGAAGCCGAAAGTACCGGCTATGTCAGCCTGAAGCCCATCACGGAGGAGTACATTTCGCAAAACGAGCTGACATCTTACTCCGTCTATCTGCGTGTCTCTCCCGAAGCGGATACGCCGGACTTCAAAGAGCAGTTTATGAAAAGGATGAAAGCCGTGACCAAGGACGATACTTATCCTGTACTGACGATGAATGCTGTCAGTGAAGACCGGGCAGGGATATTGGCCGATCCTGTCCGGCAGATCAATAATCATCTGGCCATCGGTTTCTTCCTCCTGCTCAATATATTCCTCGGCATCGTCGGCACCTTCTGGGTGCGAACCGAGCAGCGACGCGCCGAAGTAGGAATCCGCCGTGTAGTGGGATCCACGAACAGGAGCGTATTCTCGCTCATGTTCGGCGAAGGGGTTATACTGATGACACTGGCTTCCCTGCCTGCTGCCGTAGCCGCATGGTACGTCATGTTCCATACCGATCTTTGCGACATCAAGGTGTTTCCTGTCGGCTGGGGACGTCTTTTGCTCGGATTGGGGTGTACTTATTTGCAGATGCTGCTGATGGTTTTTCTCGGCACATTCATTCCCGTACTGCGTGCTTTGCGTGTGCCTCCGACCGAGGCTATCCGCAGCGAGTAGGGGAGGATGGGATCCATTCCCCCACGTTCCCCCTATACCTTATTATATATAGCAGCGACAAAACGGCCGTATCGTAGTACAACGATCCGCCTAAGCTCGAAGGGGCAGGAGCCGATACAGGTCTCCTGTCCCTTTGTCGTCTGGCCTTTGTATGCAGTTTGCAAACCGGAAAAGAGACAAAACCTCCATTCATAATAGGAGATTTTGGTTCGGCTTCCCTACCTTTGTGTGCCAATAGCTCCATACGGATTTGTCGGAATTTGTTTCTTCTCAGACATTTCGTGTGCTATTGCTTGGGAAATAAACCCGACAAAACAGAAACGATACTACCTATTATAATGATGAACAGCAAACTCGAAGAACAGGCACGAGCCTATCATGCCGAAGGTAAGCCCGGCAAACTCGAAATCAGGCCTACGAAGCCTCATTCTACTCAGCACGATCTGACGCTGGCATATAGTCCGGGAGTAGCGGTGCCCTGCAAGGACATCGAACAGGATCCGGCATTTGCATACAAATACACGGCCAAAGGCAATCTCGTGGCCGTGATCTCGAATGGTACCGCCGTTTTGGGACTGGGGGATATAGGTGCTTTGGCCGGCAAGCCGGTTATGGAGGGGAAAGGACTGCTCTTCAAGATATATGCCGGTATAGATGTGTTCGACATTGAGATAGACGAGACGGATCCGAAGCGGTTCATCGAAGTGGTCAAGGCTATTGCCCCGACCTTCGGAGGCATCAACCTCGAAGACATCAAAGCACCCGAATGCTTCGAGATAGAGGAGACGCTGAAGCGAGAATTGGATATACCCGTCATGCACGACGATCAGCACGGCACGGCGATCATCTCTTCCGCCGGCCTGATCAATGCGCTGATGATAGCAGGCAAAAAGATCGAGGATGTGCGTATCGTAGTGAACGGTGCAGGGGCATCGGCTTTCTCCTGCACCAAACTGTACGAATCCTTCGGTGCCAGAAGAGAAAACATCCTGATGCTCGACAGCAAAGGGGTAATCACAGCGGATCGGACGGATCTGACCGAACAGAAACGCTACTTTGCCACCGAACGTACCGATGTGCACACGCTGGCCGAGGCCATTGCCGGTGCTGATGTCTTTGTCGGTCTGTCCCGTCCCAATGTGCTCACACAGGATATGGTGCGGATGATGGCTCCCAATCCCATTGTATTTGCACTGGCCAATCCCAATCCGGAGATTACTTATGAGGAGGCTACAGCCGCTCGTGAGGATATTATCATGGCTACGGGGCGTTCGGATTATCCCAACCAGATCAACAATGTGATCGGTTTCCCTTATATATTCCGTGGAGCTTTGGACGTTCGTGCCAAGGCTATCAATGAGGAAATGAAACGGGCTGCTACGATGGCTATCGCGGATTTGGCACGGGAGGCTGTCCCCGACGAAGTGCTTCGTGCCTATGGCAATGCTCAGTTGCACTTCGGGAAGGATTACTTCATCCCCAAGCCGGTGGATCCTCGCCTGATCGTTCGCGTATCTACAGCCGTAGCACGTGCGGCAGTAGAGAGCGGTGTGGCAGAGCATCCTATTGCGGATTGGGCTGCTTATGAGGCCGAACTGCTGGGACGGGTGGGACTGATGAGTCACCTTACCCGTCGTCTTCACGAATCTGCCAAGCTCTATCCTCATCGCGTGATCTATGCAGCCTGCGAGAATCCTTCGGTGCTGAAGGCTGCCGTATCGGCACGTGCACATGGAATAGCCCGACCGATCATGTTGGGGGATGAGAAGCAAATACGGGATTTTGCCGTAGAGTTGGATTTGTCTTTGGAGGGTATCGAGATTGTTAATTACCGCTCCGATGAAGAAAAGGCTCGCCGTCATCATTATGCCCGTGTCTTTGCCGAGCAGAACTGGCGGCGCGGAGGCAATCATACCGAAGCACTGGACAAGATGTTCGACCCCAACTATTTCGGTATGATGATGGTGCGCTTGGGGGATGCCGATGCTATGATCACGGGCATATACAGCAAGCATAGCTATCTGGCGGAGGTGGCCAAGCAGACTGTCGGCCTGCAGGAGGGCGTCAGTCACTTTGCCACTATGCATATGGTCAGCCTGAAGAACGGGCCACTCTTTCTGGCCGATACGCTGATCAATCACAACCTTTCGGCCGAGGCTCTTGTGGACATCGCTGTGATGGCCTATGAGAAAGCACACTGTTTCGGCGTAAAGCCTGTACTGGCGATAGTCGGATTCTCTGACTTCGGAGCCGACGGCGATGCGGATAGTACGGTGGAGGCTGCGAAGGCTGTGGCCATATTGCATGAGAAATACCCCTATATTCCCGTGGATGGAGAGATGCGGGTATCCTTGGCTCTCCATGCCGAAAAGAGAGATAAGCAGTATCCGCAGAACAAGATTAAGGGGCGTAATGCCAATGTTTTGATTTTCCCGCGTCTTTCGGCAGCGAATGCATGTTACCAGCTGCTTCGCGAAGCGGACGATGCCGAGGAGGTGCTGGGTCCTATTCAGATCGGTCTGGCCAAGCCTGTCTACTTTGCCGATCATGATGCTACGGTGTCGGACATCCTCAATATCACGGCCATGGCCGTACTGGACAGCCACGCCTGTCTGATTTGATTCGAGTATAAATCCGTACAACAAATAGAGGCTGTTTCACCATAGAAACAGCCTCTATTTGTTTCTTGCAGCCAAACGAAAGCCTAACGGAAAATGCTAAGGCTAAAAAGCAAAGAGGCTGCTCTGCAAATCGTGCAGAGCAGCCTCTTTGTATTTGGGGTTTCTATCCTTTGGAGGAGTTCCCGATAGGTCGCCTTTTATCGTGCTTAAATCCGATGGACTGACTTTATTCGGTAGGACGTTCTACGCGCTTGAGTCCGCCGGTGGTTCGGCCGGCCTCTAAGAGCGGCAGGTTGGTTTCAGTCGGGATGTAGATCACGGTCTTGTCATTCAGACTGCCCTGCTGACGCACCCACAGATACTGAATGTATGTGGGCGTAAGACTGTTGTTTTCTATCCTGATGGCTTCTGCGGCTCCTTTTGCCCGTTCGATCTCAGCTTTGGCATTGAGCTTCTCTGCTTCGAGATTGGCTTTTGCTTCTTCGATCTTGATCCTTCTGTTTTGTTCTGCTTTGGAGAACTCTGCTTTTCCTGCCTGTTCGGCTCGCCAAACGTTGTACATCGGCAGCCCGAACATCAGCCCTACAATAGCAAGGACAATGATAATGAGCGACACGACGATGGTCTTTCCCTGAATCGTCGTGGAAGACTTAGTGATATTCATTACTTTATTTCTTGAGTTTTTTGTCGGGTTAAGTACTATTTCCGGATGGGGATTTTGTCTATTCGGGCCTTATGGCGTCCCCCTTCGAAAGGCGTCTCCAAATAGGTCTTCAAGATCGTTTTGGCCTGTTCGTCCGAGATGAAGCGTGCAGGCAGCGAGAGGACGTTGGCATCGTTGTGCTGGCGAGCCAAACGAGCGATCTCCTCAGTCCAGCAAAGAGCGGCACGTACGTGGGGATATTTGTTCATCACCATGGATATGCCGTTGCCCGAACCGCAGATCGATATGCCACGATTCAACTGCCCCTGTTCGATGGCAGAGCCTAATGGGTGGGCAAAATCAGGGTAATCGACGCTTTCGGAAGAGTGGCATCCGAAGTCTTTTGTCGTGATGCCTTGCTCTGCAAGCCATGCCTTTACACGTTCTTTCAATTCATATCCGGCGTGGTCGCTACAAATACCGATTGTTTCCATTGTCTGAGCTGTGGTTTGTAAAAACAGATTGCCCGAAAGCCATATTCCGATCTGGAAGTCGCTTTCGGGCAACCTGTGGTTGGTTATCAGTGGAGTATTTTCAACACTTGTTCGTACACATTCTCTGCCGTAAAGCCGAGTTTCTCGTCCAGCACCTTATACGGGGCGGAGAATCCGAAAGAGTTCAATCCCCAGACGGCACCGCTTTCGCCCACAAGGCCTTCCAGATTGACGGGCAATCCGGCTGTCAGACCGAAACGCCTGATACCGGTGGGAAGCACTTCCTCCTGATATTCGGCACTCTGCGAACGGAAAAGCCCCTCGGAAGGTACCGACACGATACGAAGTTTTACGCCGCGTTTGCGCAGCAGCTCTGCTCCTTCGACCAATGTGGACACCTCAGATCCGCTGGCCAAAAGAACTACCTCGATATTTTGATCCGTATTGACGATATAAGCTCCCTTTTCAGCCTGCAAGGCTTCTTCGTACCGGCTGCCGTTGGCAGGCAGATCGGTGATATTCTGACGTGAGAGGATCAGAGCCGTAGGAGTATGCGTATTCTCCATAGCCATCTTCCAAGCTACGGTAGTCTCCTGTACATCGGCCGGGCGAAGTACCAGCATGGAGCGGCGGCCGCTGTGGTTGTGCAGCTTCTCCATCAGGCGGATTTGTGCCTCCTGTTCCACCGGTTCGTGAGTAGGACCATCCTCGCCCACACGGAAAGCATCGTGCGTCCAGATAAACTTGACGGGCAATTCCATCAGGGCAGCCATACGAACGGCCGGTTTCATATAGTCGGAAAACACGAAGAAAGTACCGCAAGCCGGAATGACACCTCCATGAAGAGCCATACCGATACAGAGACATGCCATGGTCAGCTCCGATACACCGATCTGCAAGAATGCTCCGCTGAAATCCCCTTTCTTCATGGCGTGGGTTTTCTTCAAGAAACCATCAGTCTTGTCCGAATTGGAAAGGTCGGCAGAGGTTACAATCATATTCTCCACTTCTCCGGCAAGAGTACCCAGCACGGTGGCAGAAGCGGAACGGGTAGCCTGATTGGGTTTCTGCTCTATGGCTTTCCAGTCGATTTGGGGCGTTTGGCCGGCGAACCAGGCATCGAACTTGGCTGCCAAATCGGGATGGGTGCTGCGCCAGCGTTGTTCTTCTTCGCGACGCTCTGCCATGATCTGCTCCAGCTCTGCCAAGCGAGCGGCATACATCTCCTGAACTTCGGGGAAGATGGCGAACGGCTCGTCGGGATTGCCTCCGAGGTTCTTGACCGTTTCGGCGAATGATGCTCCGGCAGCCGATAGAGGCTGTCCATGCGTGCTCACCATATTCTCATACGAGCTGCCATCTTCGCCTACGGCACCTTTGCCCATAAGGGTGTGACCGATGATAAGTGTGGGGCGTTCGCCCTCTCCCTTGGCTTCGCTCAAGGCCTTGCGAATTTCATCCGCATCATTGCCTGCGATCTCTATTACCTTCCAGCCCCATGCACGGTATTTCATGGCTACGTCCTCGCTTGCCACCTCTTTTACCGTTGTAGAGAGCTGTACGTCGTTCGAGTCGTAGAACATAATCAGATTGTTCAGCCCAAGGTGTCCGGCGATTCGGCCGGCTCCCTGTGATACTTCCTCCTGTATTCCCCCATCGGAAATGTAGGCATAGATCGTCTGGCTCATCATCCAGCCGAAGCGATGAGCGAGGAATTTAGCTGCGATGGCTGCGCCGACAGCATAGGTGTGGCCTTGTCCCAAGGGGCCGGAGGTGTTCTCCACTCCGTGCATGACATCTACTTCGGGATGTCCGGGTGTGATGCTGCCCCATTGGCGGAATGCTTTGAGGTCATCCATGGTGTACTTGCCCATCAATGCCAGCTGAGCATACAGCATCGGGGACATATGTCCCGGATCCAGGAAGAAGCGATCGCGACCCGCCCATTGTGGATTCTTCGGGTCAAAGATCAAATACTCGGAGAAGAGCACGTTTACAAAGTCCGCTCCGCCCATGGCTCCGCCCGGGTGACCGCTTTTGGCTTTTTCCACCATTGCAGCGGCCAACACTCGAATATTGTCCGCAGCCTTGTTCATCAGCTTTTTGTCGTTCATTCCTTCTAATTATGTTGAGGTGAGATTATGTCTTAAATTATGATTGTCCTGTGACCCCGAAGACATCTTTTCCGGCAAAGGTAAGAAGTTCCGTTCAGAGCACGTGGTTTACTATATTAAATAGATGGTTTTTCGGAGGTCAAGCCCTGCTCCTCTCTCCCTTAAAGACACGATATAGATAGAATCATCCCGTCTTTCTATTCGCAAATGACTGAAGAGTGCTTCTCTCGGTACTCTCTTATCATCACAAAGGGAGCCGGTTTGCCATTACTCATGACACAGGCCTTGGCGTATGCGGTGCCCCGGCCAAACTGTTTTTATAAGTCTAACAAAATTATCTAAATTCGAGATACTCCTCAAAACTCGGAAGAGCCTCCTCCCTTCTCATCCTCTTTTGTGCAGAGGGCATGTGCCGGCTGAGAAAATAAGAAGACATGGTGCCGAAAAACGTGGGGCGAGAATTTTTTCGCTTTGGCGCGGGAACGGAAAAATTCTCGCGCCGCAACGAAATTTTTTTCGTTCCGTTTTTCCCGAAAAGCGGTTCGAGTTTTTCCAGGAAAATGGTTCGTAAATTCGTTTTCTCTTTTTCCGCTCCTGTTGAATGTCCCTCCGCTGTTCTAAAACTTTTGGGAAAGCGGTTTGCCTTCTTGGGGAGGGGGAGAGGAAGATCTTTACCTTTCGTCTTGGACTCTATAGGGTATGATCATTGGATTTTCATTCTATTACATTGTATTCTATATCAATAAGAAATACTATCTTTGCGGTCGATATTCCTATGTATGGTCATAAAAGTGACTCGAATACGCGTGCGTCCACCATACGGGGCTAACAAGTTTAGTAAAAAGAAAGTAATGTACGTTATCGTAGACATTCAGGGACAGCAGATGAAGGTAGAGCAAGGCCGTCGGCTGTTCGTGCATCACATCAAAGACGTAGAGAGTGGTGCAAGCGTAGAGTTCGACAAGGTACTCCTCGTCGATAATAATGGTGCCATCACCGTGGGTTCTCCCTTGGTGGAAGGTGCTAAAGTGGTATGTGAAGTATTGACTCCTCTTGTGAAAGGGGATAAGGTGCTGATCTTCCACAAGAAGAGAAGAAAAGGATACCGCAAGCTGAATGGCCATCGCCAGCAGTTTACGGAAATTCTGGTGAAAGAAGTCGTTGCATAATCAAATCCACAAAACAGAAACAGAATCATGGCACATAAAAAAGGTGTAGGTAGTTCCAAGAACGGTCGTGAATCGGAAAGCAAACGTCTTGGCGTGAAAGTTTATGGTGGAGAAATGGCTAAGGCCGGCAACATATTGGTTCGTCAGCGTGGCACTGTTCACCACCCGGGTGAGAACGTAGGTATCGGTAAGGATCATACTTTGTATGCACTGAAGTCAGGCGTGGTAGTATTTACTCGCAAGAAAAACGACCGTTCATACGTTTCGATCAAGGCCGAATCATAAAGAAAGCAGAACGCTAATAAGCAGTTAGGTAAATAGGGGGCGAATCTCTACAGGCTGTAACCGCCTTGGAGATTTGCCTTTTGTTTTTTCGATATACTATGCTGACACTCAAGCAAATCATAGAAAACAAGGAAGAAGTGATCCGTCGCCTGGCGGTGAAGCACTTCGATGCAGCCGCTATCCTCGATGAAGTCATCTCTCTCGACAGACAGCGACGCGAAACTCAACAGAGTCTGGATGCTCGCTTGGCGGAGCAAAATGCCATTGCCAAGGAGATCGGAGCTTTGATGAAAGCCGGCAAGAAAGACGAGGCAGAGGCTATCCGTGCGAAAGTAGCCGATATGAAAGCCGAGAGCCACCATCTGGAAGAGCGGAAAGCAGATCTGGAGAATGCCATACGCCAGCAGCTTCTGCTTATCCCGAATCTGCCGCATGAGTCTGTCCCTACGGGCAAGACTGCAGAGGAGAATGTCTGCGTGAAGACAGGCGGTATAGTGCCGGAGCTTGGAGAGCACAAGCTGCCGCATTGGGATCTGGCCAAGAAATATGATCTGATCGACTTCGAACTCGGCGTCAAGATAACGGGAGCAGGTTTCCCCGTCTATAAGGGCAAAGGAGCACGCCTGCAGCGAGCTTTGATCAACTTCTTCTTGGACGAAGCCCGCAACGCCGGGTTCACGGAGATAGAGCCGCCCTATGTGGTCAATGAGGACTCCGGATACGGTACGGGGCAGCTCCCCGATAAGGAAGGGCAGATGTACCATGTCACGGCGGACAACCTGTATCTGATCCCCACGGCAGAGGTGCCGGTGACCAATATCTTCCGCGATGTGATTCTCTCCGAGGACGAATTGCCCATTCGCTTGACTGCATACTCGGCTTGCTTCCGACGCGAAGCCGGTTCGTACGGCAAGGATGTTCGCGGCCTGAACCGCCTTCACCAGTTCAATAAGGTGGAGATCGTCTGCATCGACAAGCCCGAACACTCCTACGAACAGCTCGATCGGATGGTCGGCTATGTCCAAGGCCTTGTAGATAAGCTGGGACTTCCGTGGCGTATCCTTCGCCTCTGTGGCGGAGACATTAGCTTCACTTCGGCATTGACTTACGACTTCGAAGTCTATTCGGCTGCCCAAGAGCGGTGGTTGGAGGTTAGCTCCGTATCCAATTTCGAGAGCTTCCAAGCCAATCGTCTGAAGTGCCGTTATCGAAATGCGGATAAGAAAGTGGAGCTTTGCCACACGCTCAACGGTAGTGCCTTGGCTCTGCCTCGTATCGTGGCTGCTCTGCTGGAAAACAATCAGACAGCCGAGGGCATCCGCATCCCCGACTGTCTGGTGCCTTATACAGGCTTCTCGATGATCGATTGATAGCCGCTTCCCTTACTCGCCCTTTGGGTAGAAGTCGAGTTCGAAGCGAATATCTTCGCATAATTCATACAAAACCGGTGCTGTGTCTTGGCTCGATTCGGGCAATAGGCTCAGCACTTTTTTTGTCCGCTCTGCAGATCCTCGCCCATATCGCTTGAGCAGAAGAGCAGAAGCGCGCCGAAGCTCCGCTTTCTGTTTCTCGTCGGAGAGGTAGAGAATGGCCGGTGCTAAGAGTTTCTCTGCCGGCACGTCTTCCGGAAAGATGCCGCGTGTAAACAATCGGGCTGCGAGCATCAGTGCTCCCGTCATCATGTCAGGGGTAGTCGCTTCACTCTCGATCCATCGAATGATGCTTTGCATTGCTTCGGGCATTCGCTCCAGCAGATTGGCTGTCAGTTGCTCGCGAAGTTCCACATTGTCGGCCTCTCGGAGGAATCTCGTTGCCCGCTCGTGAGTCAATTCTTCGGCCGGATAGATCATCGTGGCGAGTATCTTCGTCTCCCTTACATCCCGTCTCCACAGATAGTCGGCCAATGGAGCGGATGCGTCGGCCGTGCGAGCCAGCCGGAGCAGGTGTTCGCGAGTGACTCCGAAGTTGATGCCGTAGTGGAGTCCTTTCTCTCGCATACTGGCCGATAGTACACCGTCCATCGCTCGTCGGAGGTGCGAGCGCAATCTTCTTGCCTCCTGCAAGAGCGGACTGTCTGCAGGCAGGAAGCCATATTCCGCGCTGTAGCGAAGCATTTGTTCGGCATAGCCTTCCGTGTATTCTATCGTTGCATCCGTAAGCCTGCCCTCCGAATTATATACGGGTCTCAACCGAGGATTGACAAATCCCTTATACGGAGCAATATCCAGCTTGGCATAGCGCGTCAGCACTTCCTCGTGCAAGAGCGGATCCACATGGACGGCATAACGCTCCACCAACGCCTTGCCGGCGGTATAGTCGCCCTCGCTCTTGATGCGTTGCACCTCGGCCAGCAAATCGGCAATGATCGCACGCACCGCTTCATAGTCCTCGATGACGAGTGTCGTCTTGCCCCCTTGGCAAACCAGCGACATAGCCCCCGGTCGCTCGGCATGCTCCAAGACATAACGGGCTATGAGCGCACGGTTGCGCATGTGCGCCTCCTCTATCACCTCTCCTCGCTTGATACGCACGAGTTGGGTCATCAGACCGTTGAGCATGTATTTGTAATAATTGGCTTTGTAAGCGTGGGGATCGGTCAAAAGGCCTAATTCGATCATTTTGGGATCGGCCAGAAAATAGAGAGCAAAGAGGTCGGCGCGTGTCTCCTCCAGCGTGGAGGCGTGTTCTCCCAGTGCATCGCCCGATACACCGGGGAGTAGCTGTCCGGTGCCATGTCCGAGGCATTCGTGCAGGTCGGTGTGGAGGCTGTCCGTCAGGTCGGCATGCAGCTCTACATGTCTGCGTACTTCCTCGTCAGGGATAAACTCTTCGTACAGACCCGTCCCTCGTGCAGCATGGTTGTATGCATCCGTGATATTGTCGATGGTGACGGACTTGGATCCGTGTTCGGCACGAATCCAGTCGGCATTCGGAAGGTTGATCCCTATCGGAGTGGCAGGATAGCTGTCGCCGGCTATGGTCAACACATTGACCACCGTAGCCGATATACCACGGGGGTTCTTCTTGCGGAAACGTGCATTGATAGGCGAATGAGCTTCGAACCAACCGGCATGTTTGCTGATGATGCGCGTACGTCTGCCGGCTTCTTCGTCCTGCATGTGTACCAATCCCTCCCAACTGCCGTGTATGCCTATCGGATCGGCATATACTTCGGTGAATCCGTTGATGAAGTCGATCCGCGTGCGATTGTTTTCCACCCAGCGGATACAGAACCGGTCGTACAGCCTGACGTCTCCTGTGCGGTAATAGTCGCACAGCAGTCGTATGCACGTAGCCTGTTCCTCGTTCTCCGTGTATGGTATGGCAGCCTTCAAAGAAGCGACTACGGCTTCTATGGCCGGACCGTACAATCCGTCTGTGCTGCAAACCTCGTCTTTCAATTCGCCCGAAGTCGAACGAATCAGACGTGTATTCAGCCCGAAGCTCGGTGGATAACTTTTCTCTTTTTCGGGAAGAGCTTCTATCAGGTTTTTGTAATGGCTTTCCGCTTCAGATCGGGTGATACCCGGTGCATAGAAATTGACCGAAGAAGCCTTGATAATATCCTCTTCACCGCTCTGCTCCGTCTGTTTGGGTAGAAAATCGGCATCGTACAATACGCGCTCCAAAAGCACCTGTTCTTCCGGCTCCAGCTCCACTCCTGCCTCTCTCAGGGAGTCCCTCAAGAACTCCGGACTGAAACGGGCTATGAATTTGGCTCCGCTGTAATGGTGGTGAATGCCATTGGCAAACCAGATACAGAAGAGGTATTCTTCCAGCAGAGCAAAGTCGTCGGTTTGTTTCGATTGGCTAAGATGGATGTAAATATGCTCCATCAGGCTGCGTACCCAGAGGTTGTAGCGGCAGTTCTGTATGGTCGTAATGTCTCGCCCACGCAGGGCGGCTTCCGAGAGGTGGTAGCAAAGCATCCTCTGCTTAGGGGTCAATGTGCCGAAGAGATCGGCTCGATAGCTGAGTACTTCTATATCTGCAAATCGGGCTATGCGCTCTCCCGATCGGTGTTCGGTTGTTTCTTTTGTCATTGTGATTGAGGCTTTGAGTCAATAGGGGAGGGGAATAGTTTTCTCCCGTGTGAAACGACATGGTGCAAATTTAGGACAAAGGCAAAGAATAAAGCGGAATATAGCCGCAGACCAATCCGATATGGTACACTCAAAATCCGACTGAAAAATCAATACAAGAGTAGTGGACATTCTTTTCCTTCGCATATCTTTCGTTCGCGATTTGCGAACCATAAATGAGCAGATTGTGGCGCGTATTTTCCTGAAAACACGAACCAAAAGTTTTTCGTTCCGGCGCGTAAATTTTTTGCTTCTCGCGCCAAAACGAAAAAAATCTCGCGCCACGTTTTTAGGGACGTAGAGCGAAACAATTCCCGAACGTAAACTCGATTGTTGCCTTAGTGTTGCATTTATAGATGGAATCTGCATGCCTGCTAAAAATGCTAAATAGACCTTTACAATAAAAGAAAAATGTACCTTTGCTCCCATAGGCATACGAAAATTCCGGTGGAATGTCGAGGATGCCGGCTTGAATTTTTAGAGTGTAAAATCTTATTTCAAAAAGAATAGAACTATGAAACGAATAGTTTTTGTAATGATCGCACTCCTTATCGGAATAGGAGTAGCTACGGCACAAAATGCAAAGAAAGCAGTCATCTCTTCGGACAATGTGGAGCATGACTTCGGTACGATCAAAGAAGCTGATGGCAGTGTGACTCACACATTCGTTATCAAGAATACGGGAGACGCTCCCTTGGTGATCACTCGCGTAGTGGCTTCTTGCGGCTGTACGACACCCCAGTTCAGCAAAGAACCTATCGCTCCGGGTCAGACAAGCAAAATAGACGTCGCATATAATCCTGCCGGCCGTCCGGGTCAGTTTGTAAAGACCATAGCCGTGTACAGCAATGGTAAGGATGGTACCTTTACGCTACGCATCAAAGGGGTTGTAGAATAAATAGCATAGCTCTGCAAGTAGTACAAGGCGTATGATCGTCAGTACATTTCGAGGGCTGCTCTTCTTCCTTTTCCTATTGACTCCTCTGTCGCTGACAGCTCAAGAGAGTCCGGAAATACAGGTCGAGGAGCAGTCCTTTAACTTTGGTCTGATTCCGGAGGAAAAAGGTTCGGTAGGGCATAGCTTCAAGTTTCGCAACAGCGGTACCGCTCCTCTCGTGATCACTCGTGTGACGGCCGATTGTGGCTGTACCACTCCGACGTGGCCGGAGGACGCCATCGCTCCGGGTGCGGAAGCCGAGATTCGCGTCCTCTTCGATCCCGTCGGTCGGGCAGGGGCTTTCGTCAAGCGGATTCGTGTTTTCTCCAATGCTCCTTCTTCCCCTCTTGAACTCAGTATAAGCGGTACGGTCACGACCCTTGGTGGTGCCATGCCGCATGCCTATGCCTTGGCGATAGGGTCGTTACAGGTGAGCAATGCTCGCCTGCTTTTTCCTATTTCCATGCCTGAAGACGAGGGGGTGGTACGGTTGGTGGTGAACAATACGGATGAGTCCGACCTGCAAGTTGCTGTCGTATCGCTGCCTTCATTTGTATCGCTGGACGATCGGGCATTCCGGCTGCAAGCTCGTGAACCCAGAGAGCTGAATCTTTCGCTTGCCGTTCCTCGCAATATGCCTCCGGGAATGAAGAGTGAACCGCTTGTTTTAGAGGTAATATCTTCCAAAACAGGAATAAAAACCGTTGATTCTGTCCTGGTATCCTTGCCGCTGGTGGACAATTTCCCAGCCCTCACCGCAGCCCAAACAGGTGTTATGGAACTTAGCACCTATTTGGACATGGGGCAGTTGGATGGAGAGACGACAAAGGTTGCGATAGAGATTCGCAACGTCGGCGCAGGCCCTCTCCGACTGCATAGCGTCACCACACGCAATCCGGCCCTGACTGCCGTAGCCGACCGGACGGAGATAAAGCCCGGCGGAAGCACACTATTGCGCATCGCCGTGGATTCGCAGGTGATGAAGGCTGAGGGGTGGCAGAGTATAGCAGCCGATATTTCCATCATTTGCAACGATCCGCAGGCTCCGCTACGTCGTATCAAGGTCAAAGCCGAACTGTAACTTTCCCCCGTGGAGCTGCTGCCAAGCGTTATTGCAAGTGAGATTACAGCAGATCTGATAAACTGAACAATAACTATGGACGAACTACTTCATCATCCCGAAAATGATGATTGTTATAAGGGACTGAAAGTGAATAAGGGCGTTTCCAATATGCCCATCATCAATCCCTACCTGCACAGAACAAGACGCAAGAAACTGACGGTCAAGGACTATGTGGATGGCATTTTGGCGGGCGATATTACCATCCTGAGTCGTGCTGTCACACTGGTGGAAAGTCTCCTGCCCATGCATCAGGATACGGCGCAGCAGATCATAGAGCAGTGCCTGCCTCATGCCGGCCGTTCCATGCGTATCGGTATTACCGGAGTACCCGGAGCGGGCAAGAGTACTTCGATCGATGCTTTCGGTATGCACCTCATCAAGCAGGGGCGGAAGCTCGCCGTGCTGGCCATAGACCCCAGCAGCGAGAGATCCAAAGGGAGTATTCTGGGAGATAAGACCCGTATGGAGCAGCTTTCCCGCGAGAAGAATGCCTTTATTCGTCCCAGTCCTGCTGCCGGCTCACTGGGTGGTGTGGCGCGCAAGACGCGTGAGACCATCGTGCTGTGTGAAGCGGCCGGATTCGATACGATCTTCGTAGAGACTGTGGGCGTGGGACAGAGCGAAACGGCTGTCCATTCGATGGTGGACTTCTTCCTGCTGATCCAGCTGGCCGGTACGGGGGATGAACTTCAGGGTATCAAGCGCGGCATCATGGAGATGGCCGATGGTATCATCGTCAATAAAGCGGACGGAGACAATATCGACAAGGCCAATCTGGCGGCTTCGCATTATCGGAATGCTCTTCGGCTATTCCCACCGGCGGAGTCGGGATGGAAGCCGCGCGTTCTCACCTATTCGGGCTATTATGCCATCGGTATCAAGGATATTTGGGATATGATCGACGAGTACCGCCATTTTACGACGGACAACGGATTCTTCCGGCTGAAGCGTCAGCGTCAGGCCAAGTGGTGGATGTACGAGACGATCAACGACGAACTGCGCGATTCGTTCTACAACAGTACAGAGGTTCAGAGCCTCATACCGGAGGTCGAAGAGGCCGTGTTGGAAGATCGTGCCACGAGTTTCGTTGCTGCCCGTCGTCTACTGGATGCCTACTTCCGCTATATTTCCAACAAATAATCTTCTTGATCAAGCAACCTTAACCCTTATGCGTAAACTACGGATCGGCCTTTTACCCAAGATCATATTGGCCATTATCCTCGGTATCGGCTTCGGCAACCTCTTCAGCTTCCCGTTTATTCGGATCTTCGTCACTTTCAATACTCTCTTTAGCGAACTGCTCGGCTTCTCCATTCCGCTGATTATCCTCGGATTGGTGACGGTGGCTATTGCTGACATCGGGAAAGGTGCCGGAAGGATGCTTCTTATCACTGTGCTGATAGCCTATATGGCTACTGTGTTGTCAGGCCTATTCGCCTACTTCGCCGGCAATGCTTTCTTCCCGTCTTTGATTTCTCCCGGTACGGGTATGAGCGATGTTACTCAGTCGCAAGGAGTAGAGCCTTACTTCTCTATCGCCATACCGCCGATGATGAGCGTGATGACAGCTCTTGTCCTTTCCTTTGTGCTCGGTCTGGGGTTGGCCGGCATGGAAAGCCGTGGTATGAAGGGAATGATGCAGGATTTCCAGGAGATTATCACCAAGTTGATCGCCAAAGTTATTATCCCCTTGCTACCTATTTATATCTTTGGGATCTTTCTGAACATGACCCATCAGGGCGAAGTGGTGAAGGTATTATCCGTATTCCTTAGTATCATCGGTATTATTTTCGGCCTTCATATCATCCTGCTGATCTTCCAATACGCTGTGGCAGGATTTATAACCAAGAAGAATCCTTTCAGAATGCTGTGGCGGATGATGCCGGCTTATTTCACTGCTCTCGGTACGCAGTCTTCGGCAGCCACTATTCCCGTCACGCTCAAGAGTGCGGTGAAGTGTGGCGTATCGGAAGAGATAGCAGGCTTTACCGTCCCTCTCTGTGCTACGATCCACCTGAGCGGTAGCACGCTCAAGATTACTTGTTGTGCCTTGGCTCTGATGATCATGCAGGGGATGCCTTATGATGCAGGTCTGTTTGCCGGCTTTATCTTTATGCTCGGTATTACGATGGTGGCAGCTCCGGGAGTACCGGGTGGAGCCATCATGGCAGCTTTGGGTGTTTTGCAGAGTATGCTCGGTTTCGATGAGTCCTTACAGGCACTCATGATAGCATTGTATATAACCATGGATAACTTCGGTACGGCTTGTAATGTCACAGGCGACGGTGCTATCTCGCTGATCGTGGACAAACTCATGATGCGCAAGAGGCAGGCAGTCGCAAGGTAGACAAGAGGTTAGGAAGAAAAAGAAAGGAGAGGAGACTGTCGGCATGTACAGATCTCCTCTCCTTTGTTTATTTGTTGGAGGCTTTACGTCCCCAGGATGGCGCAGTATATGTCTGCACGTTTTCAGCCGCGGATCATGGTGAGGAGCATCTTGAAGCGTTTCGTAGCATGGAGTGCATGGCTGACGTTGGCCGGCATGATGACGGACCGGCCGGCTTTGAGGAGAAGAGGTTGGCCTCCGATTCTTATTTCCGCTTCCCCTTCCAATATCTGTACGAAGGCATCGAAAGGTGCTGTGTGTTCGCTCAGTCCCTGCCCTTGGTCGAAGGAGAAGAGAGTAATGTTGCCTACTTCGTTCTTAAGTACTTGTTTGCTGATGATTCCGCCGTCGGAATACTCTACTGATGCCGATATGTCGAGAACAGTAGCTTTGGGGTATGTTTCTTTTGTCATTGTTTGTTTTCGATTGTTTAGTCTGATCTCATGTCTTGTAAACGGGCATGGCATTACCCTTATTGCGTCGGAGCGAGCCTATACGAGAAGAGGGTGTGCCAAACGAAAAATACTTCGTGGCACACCCTCTCTTTCTTGCATTCGGAAAGCCTGTATCTCCCTCCCCCTCAGCGTAAGGAATCAGCGGGAGAAGCGAGGTTCGTTAGAAAGCATATTCGCGAACGAACTCCGTGGCTGCCTGTATCTGTTTGTACATGACTACATCGTCCTCCACCTTGGGAGCTACCTTGCGCAGCTCGCCGAGCATCTTCTCCAAGTACGGAGACGTCTTGGTCGGACGGCGGAATTCGAAGGCTTGGGCCGCATCGAGGAGTTCGATGGCGAAGATCATCTCCAAGTTTTCTATGATCGGAAGCAGCTTCGTTGCTGCGTTGGCTCCCATAGAAACGTGGTCTTCCTGCCCGTTGCTGCTGACGATGCTATCGCTCGCTGCAGAGAAACAGTACATCTTGTTCTTGCTCACCATCGCTGCGGCTGCGTACTGCGGTATCATGAATCCGCTGTTCAGACCGGGATTGGCCACGAGGAACTCAGGCAGATCGCGCAGGCCGAGTATGAGCTGAGCCGTACGGCGTTCGCTTATATTGCCCAGTTCTGCCAAGGCTATAGCCAGGAAATCGTATACGATGGCAAGAGGTTGGCCGTGGAAGTTACCACCCGATACGACAAGATCTTCATCGGGGAAGACCGTGGGATTGTCGGTCACGGAGTTGATCTCACGAATGACTACCTCTGTAACGTAGGCGATGGCATCACGGCTGGCTCCGTGAACCTGCGGCATACAGCGGAAGCTGTACGGATCCTGTACCTGCTTCTTCGGGCGGGCTATCTGCTCGCTGCCTTTCAGTACTTCCTTCAGGTGACGAGCTACGGCCAACTGTCCGGGGTGAGGACGTATGATGTGGAGGTTGTCGGTAAAGGGGGCATCCAAGCCATCGAAAGCTTCGAGCGAGAGTGCACCGATACAGTCTGCTACCTCTACGAGACGGTGCGCCTTGAGGAGGGCGTAGACGCCATGACTGCTCATGAACTGTGTGCCATTGAGCAGAGCCAAGCCTTCTTTGCTCTTGAGGATGATCTTCTCCCAGCCGAACTCCTGCATCACATCGCAGGCATCGCGTTTCTCACCCTTGTACATGACTTCTCCCTCACCGATAAGCGGCAGGAAGAGATTGGCCAGAGGGGCGAGGTCGCCCGATGCGCCGAGCGAACCGCGATCGTAAACGATGGGGAGCACATCGTTATTGAGCATGTCCAGAATACGCTGCACGGTGCATAGCTGTACGCCGCTGTGTCCCAACTGGAGGGCATGAGCTTTGAGCAGAAGCATCAGGCGCACGATGTCCTCATGAACGGGCGTGCCGCAGCTACAGGCATGACTCTTGACGAGGTTCTCCTGTAGGGCGGTGAGCTGATCCGGTGTAATTGTCCTGTTGCAGAGAGAGCCGAAGCCGGTGGTCACGCCGTATATGGGTTTGTCCGACTGCTTCACTTTCTCGTCCAGATAGTGGCGGCAATGCTCGATACGTCTTACGGCATCGGCCGATAGCTCCAGCTTGAAGCGACTATCCAGATATTCGCGAAGCAGATCCAGAGAGAGCGGTTCGGAACCGACTTGAAAAGAAGTACGTGCCATCGTTATTCGCATGCTTTTTTGGTGATAGCCAATACCTCGGCCTCGCGACGTACGGCATCGGCTTCGATCGCATTGGCTTCTTCCGTATGCGTCTTGACGAAATCCTCGTCCTTGATAGACGTCAGATTGATACGAACATTCAGCAGGGCACCGATGATAGCCGTGCGAGCGCACATCATGGCTACACATCCGTCCGTAATGGCATTCTGATTGCCTTTGGCTACGACTGCTTCGATCAGCGGCAACAGACTGTGTACACGCCGAGCCACCTCCATAGGTACGGATGCTGCATATTTGGTCATCTCCTGAATCTGAGCCGAGCGAACGGCCTTCTCTTCATCCGTTTCCTTGGGGAGTTTGAAGGCGGCGAATACCTTATTATAAGCATCGCTGTCGCGGTCTATATCCAGTACCAGTTCTTTCTGAATAGCGGCTGCTTCGGTAGCGATAGTCTGCATCTCGGCTTCCACCTCGGCGTACTTCTTCTTACCGATAGTCAGGTTAGCCACCATTTCGGCCAATGCTGCTGCAATAGAGCCGTTCAGAGCGGAGATACTGCCTCCTCCGGGTACGGGTTCCTGGCCTGCTGTCTCGGCGAGGAAGCCTTTTACTGTAAGATCTGTTAGAATCATTATTACGTGAATGTTTGGTGATTATTATAAGAAAGGTATCTGATAGATCAGACCGGCGCGAAGAGCATTGGTGCTTTCCGTCTCGGTCGCACTGTACCGGTAGTGCCGTCCTATGTAGGTGACGAACAGACGGAAGTTGGTCTCCGTGGGGTAATATTCCACCCCTCCCATATAGCCGTAGGAGTGGCGCGTGTGGCTGCTTTCGCCGTATTGGGCAGGCGCGTAGCCGTTCTCGTACATGCCTTTGACGAAGAGATTGACCTGATCGAGGAGGCGGAAGTTCCACTTCGATACCAGAGCATAGTACTTGACGTCCGTGAGGGTCTTGCCCTTGCCGTAGCGAGCAGTCATAATGCCTTTGTCGTCCAATCCCTCGATCGAGTAGGTGAGGTCGAGGTATCCGTTGATCCGTCTGCCCGGATTGAACTGATTGCCCGCCGTGAAGTACCACATATTACGCTCTTTGGCTTGGTGAGCCATTGATACGGCGTAACGCATGTGCAGTGCTCCTCCGAGGAGGGTACCGTTCCACTGTGCCGAGTAGAGGAGCGGGTAGCTCGTGGCGGTAGCGACATCGGGTGTCACGTGGTAGCGGTCGGCGAAGCGATTGTTGTAAGCATTGAGTACCTGTAGCTGCAGCTGCTGTTCGGGGTGGAAGTTCCATGCGAAGTTCACGCCCGAAGTATAGCATGTCATGTAGTCCACAAGGTCGCTGTACTGGTAGATCTCTACGGGGTTCATGTCGTATTCTATCCCTCCGAAACGTGCGTACTGACGTCCGAAGAAGAAGGACACCTTGTCGCTTGGGTGCCAGTCCACACCTGCGATGTCGATGGCATCGGAGAGATTGTCGGCAAATGAAGAGCCGTCGGCCGCACGGTTGAGACGTTGTCGCCAGTCGAAGCTGAGATAGCGGTTCAGTTCGCCATGAGCAGACATCCGCAGCTCGTGTACCTTGAAGCGTCCGATGTGGGATTCGTCATCGACGAGCGGCTGGTCGTAGAACGACTGTATGCCTAAGTACACCTTCAGCTTTTTCTGCTTCTGCTCCAGACCGAATACACGTTCGGCCAGAGAAGGCTCGCCGTTGCGTTCGGCCGGTCCTGTCTGTTGGGCGATGGCCGGCATACCGAACAGGATGAGGCATGCCAATGATAATAGCGATTTGTTCATACGTTGGTCGTGGATGGGATCAAATGAGTGAGACGAGGACGAAGAGCCAGTGGGCGAATACGCCGGCGACGAGTCCGCCGATCGCGTGTGCTCCGATCGCCTGTGTGATGAGGCGGCGGTACTTGAGACTATCGAGCATGGCCGTGTGCGTACTGAGGAAGCCGCTCCAGCACATACCCATGGCAGTGAAGACGGCTACTGCATTGCCGTCCAGAATACCTTGGGCCGAGAAGTTGGGTACCAGTCCGAGGGCTGCACCGACTGCTCCGAGCGCGGTGATCGGGAAGGCGATGAGGCGGGAATCGGTGAAGCCGAAGAGCCAGTGGAAGAGGAAGTCCACCTTGTCGGCAAGGGCCGGTAGCAGGCCGACGCCTTCGTATGCCTTGCCGGCGAAGGTGCCGTCGGGTCCGGCAGGTCCGTTGGTGAGCATCATAACGGCCGTACTGATGATGAGCACGCCGGGGATGATGGCTATGCCGAGGTCTACACCCGTCTTGCCGCCGTCCAGTATGGCATTGAGCATACGAAGGAAGAGGTTCTCCTTATGCTCTTTCGTTTCCTCGTGCTCCATCTCCTCCACATTGACGGGACTGTCCATCTTCGGATAGCGGCGGAGCGTGCTGCGCTGCATCAGACGAGTGCTGACTACGCTGCCGACGATGGCTCCGAAGAGGCCTACCACGGCACCGCCGCCATAGCCCTGTCCTGCCATGAAGATGATAACGACCATACCCATGCCGAAGGCCGTACCGAAATTGGTGAGGCTGACAAGCTGGTATTTCTTGAAGTAGGAGCAGAACTTGCGATCCTGTGCCAGAGAGATGATGGCCGGATTGTCACTAAGGAAGGTGAGGATGCCTCCGAGTGCCGACACGCCCGGCAGGTTGTAGAGGGGCTTCATCAGGGGCTGTAGGATGCGCTCGAGCATATCCACGACATGGAACTCCACGAGCAGACTGCCCAAGGCACCACTCAGTACCGTGATACCCATGATATAGAATACGGTCTCGAGCAGGAGGTGATAGGAGGTCTGCATGATCGTATTGAGCATATTGGGCAGACCCATGACATGCCCTACATAGCCGAATATGGCGAAGAAGAGAATGATGAAGCGGAGGGCTTCGAAGAGATGACGCCTGAACGTCAGTTTCTTGTGTTGAGATCTTGTCTCCATTTATAATAATGTATGCGGTGGTTTTTGGTGGGGAAAAGACAAGGCCGGAGCGGAGCTTCGTTCGGTGCTCCGCTCCGGTCTTTGCCGTGAGGATTATGAGTTGGTGTAGACGACCCTGCCTCCTTTGACGGTATGCTCCACGAGGTTCATACCGAAGTGATAGGAGAGGAATTTGTACGATGGGTATTGGAGTACGACGAGGTCGCCCTTCTTCCCCGGCTCGATGCTGCCGATCGTATCGGCTCTTCCTATGGCTGCAGCCCCGTTGATGGTGAGGGCCGTGATGGCTTCTTCGACGGTCATGCCCATGTAGAGGGTGGCAAGGGCAAACATCAGGGGGACGGAAGCCGAGAAGCAACTGCCCGGATTGAGGTCGCTGGCGATAGCTACGGCACAGCCGGAGTCGATCATCTTACGGGCGGGAGCGTAGTCGGCACGGAGGCTGAAGGCGGTACACGGTAGCAGAGTGGCCACGGTGTTGCTTTCGGCCAAGGCCTTAATTCCCGCGTCGGATATTTGAAGCAGATGATCTGCCGAGAGGCATCCCAGTTCGGCAGCCAGCTCAGCTCCGCCGAATGGCACGATCTCGTCTGCATGCATCTTGACGGAGAGCCCTGCTTCCTTGGCGGCCGTAAGCATCCGTCGGGTCTGTTCGTGATCGAATACGCCCTTCTCGGTGAAGATGTCGCAGCACTCGGCCAAGTCCTGCCGCACGACTTCGGGCAGCACTTCGCGGCAGAGGTACTCGATGAATTCGGTGGGACGTCCTTTGTATTCGGGGGCGGTGTCATGCGCTCCCATGAAGGTGGAGTAGAGGTCGAGGGGCTGTTCGTCCTGAAGGTCGCGCACTACGCGCAGCTGCTTCAGCTCGGTCTCGAGGTCCATCCCGTAGCCGCTCTTGGCTTCTACGGTGGTGACGCCCATCTTCATCATATTGGAGAGGTGCCGGAGGGCGGAGGCTTTCAGCTGGTCTTCCGATTCGGCACGTGTAGCGCGCATGGTGCTGGCGATCCCTCCGCCGCGCTCCATGATACTCATGTAGCTGTCGCCGGCGAGCCGCCATTGGAACTCATCTTCCCTGTAGCCGCCGAAGACTACGTGCGTGTGGCTGTCGACAAAGCCCGGCAGTACGCAGCGTCCCGTGGCGTCCAGCTCTTGGCAGCCTTGGGTCATGGAGGGGGCTACGTCCGCCATGCGACCGGCAAAGGCGATGATGCCATCGCGGACGACCACTGCGGCAGGGCCTTCGATGGTGTGTATCTGCCGCATGGCTTCGCGGCCGTGTTTGGCTTCGGTGCCTTGACAGGTGACGAGCTGGGCGATATTCTTGATGTAGAGATTCATTGTGTCGGGGGTGTTAGGCATGTATTGTCGGAAAGAAGCTTGCAAATAGAGCACCACCACGCCACCCGATAGAGGGCGGCGGGTGGTATCTCTATCCTTCAAACAACAAACATGATGACGTTTACTCCATGATCTGAGATTCGAGGATCTGATCCATGGAGAAGTTTTCGATGCCGAGGTAGTATTCGGCGCAGTCGATCAGTGCCTGCATGGGCACGAGTCCGATCACTTCGCTGCCCACTACCGATACGCCGTAGCGTGCGGCTTCCATACGTACCATCTCGTGAGCACGATAGACGGCCGTCTTGGTGAAGTCCGTCAGGTTCATGGACACCTGTACGATGCCGCGGTCGGTAAGCTCTACGCCCATGGCCTTGCAGAAGCGCAGACCGCCGCCGAGGAAGCGTACCTTCTTGGCGATGGCGTCCGCGATGGAGAGGTCGTTCGTATTGAGGTTCACGTTGTAAGCGACGAGCGGCATACGGGCACCGACTGCCACGGTACCGGCTGTCGGGTGACGATCGGCCGGGCCGAAGTCAGGATGCCAGTCGGCTTCGTGTATTTTCTCTGCCATGCCTTCGAATTCGCCTTTGCGGATCTTGGCCAGGTTCTCACGGTGGGGAGCGGTAGCCGATTTCTCATAGAGGAATACGGGTATGCCGTACTTCTCTCCTATCGTGCGGCCTACTTCCTTGGCGAGGGCATCGGCATCTTCGGCAGTCACGTTCTTGATGGGGATGAAGGGGATCACGTCCACTGCGCCCATACGGGGATGTTGACCCGAATGCTTGGTCAGGTCGATCAGCTCTACGGCGATGCCTACGGCTTCGATCACTGCATCGCGCAGGGGCTCAGGTTCGCCCACTACGGTCACGACGAGACGGTTGTGATCCTCATCGTTGCTATAGTTCAATAGCTTGACGCCTTCGCGCGTGCGGAAGGGGTTTACTATCTTCTCGATTTTCTCTTTGTCGCGTCCCTCCGAGAAGTTGGGCACGCACTCCATGATTCTTGATAATGCCATGTCTGTATTATTGCTTGGGTTGATTATAGTAATGATCGGACGGGATCAGAGTCCGCCGCCGGTGCTGCCCTGATCGCCGCCGCTGTCGGGTCCGGAGGGAGAGGGTGTCTGATTGTCGCCTGCGCCGGGTTTCTTCTTGGGCTGAGGCTCCACACGCTCATAGTCGAAGGCCAGTGCCGAGGAGCCGGGGCGGAGCTTGCCGCGTGCCGGTATGCTCTTGAGCTCTGCCGAGGGGATGAAGACGAGCCTGTGCTTCTGGATCTGATCCACGGAGAAACTCTTGGGATCGTCCAGCTGTTTGGAGCCGAACGAGAGGCGGAAGCTGCCCAGCTCGCCTATGCGAACCGTCTTGCCGTTGGGCAGCTCCTCGGTGAGGATATTGACCAGGCGGTCGAGGATGCCTTTCACGTCGGCAGAGGTCAGAGACGACTCCTCGGCTATTCGCTTGCAGAGGCTGTGGAAGGTTACCGAGTCTTGTGCCGCCGGCTGGGCATAATAGATGGTCTGTCCGGCTTTGGGGCCGATCTTGGCGACAGACTTTTTGATTACATACTTTAGGGACATAACTTACTTATTATTAGTTTCTTACTCTTCGATGACTATTCATGCCCGATACATCCCTCAAGTGCTCCGAAAAAAAACGTCTAGACGTTCGGAGGAAAACGTCTAGACGTTCCGAATAAAACGTCTAGACGTTTCGAGCAAAAGGTCTAGACGTTTCGGGCAAAACGTCTAGACGTTTTTTCGAGGGAGTATTGCAGACGGCCACGGCCTCGTCCTGACGTTCGGGTCGGTGGCTCTCGGCCTTCCTCCGGCGGAGTGCTGCGGCTCCTTCCGCATGCGGCTGACCGAGGGGTCGGCCACGACTTGTCGGTGCGGTCTGCAAACTGCCGACAAAGGTACCCAAATAGTTCGATTCGGCCGATAGCGAAAACCAAATACTTGTCCCACCCCTCAGGGTACCGGAGCGAGCCGCTCTGCTGTCGTCTGCGGCGGCCTCTCTTCACGGGCTCTCAGGCCGGCGGCATGCGGTGGGGGAGATTCCCGTGATGAATGTGAGGGGAGGGTGGAGACCGTTTTTCGATTTATTTCTTACATTTGCACGACGGAAAATGAGATAGACACCTATTCTCTATCCTTTCGTCCCGACGGTATCGAGTACTCTGAAAAGCCTCATCCCTGATACCGTTTCCCGATTCAACTCATCATCTTATTTCCTAAAACTCATCATCATTTTTTATGCAGAAGTACACGATCGTCGATCTGAACGAAAAGGCTGAAGCTGAACTCGCCGCTATCGCCGGTGAGTTGGGTATTGCCAATGCCGGCTCAATGCCCAAACAAGAACTTATTTACAAGATACTCGATGAACAGGCTATCAGTGTAGCCGGCGTTCAGAAGGAAAAACAAAAAGCGAAAGAAGGACAACGCACCGAAAGGCGCAAGCCGGGTCGTCCTCGCAAGGACGCCGGGGAGGAAGCTCCCGAAAGCAAAGACGCCGAGACGGCTCCTGCCGAGCCGGCAGCGGAAGACGCTCAGACCAAGCGCAGGCGCGGACGTCCTCGCAAGTCGGAAGAGACTGCGATCGAGACTCAGGAGGACGCCCAGCAATTAGTGGCTCTGGCCGCTGCCGAAGAGATAAACGCCACGGAGAAGAAGAGGACGGACAGGAAGCCGGCTCCGAAACCGGCTGCGCCGGCATCCGTCGATGTCCCGGCCGAGAGCGACCTCCCACAGGAGAAGCAGCCGGCTGCGACTAAGCCTGCCGCCGCTGCCGTATTGCCTGCCGTCAAGCCCGTAGAAGAGGAGACCAGAGCGGAGACGCCTGCTCCTCCCCCTGCCATCGAGTCCATCACCACGGCATCGACTACGGGAGCCGTCGATGAGGGCGGTGCTCGCCGCCTCGTATTCAGGCACAAGAACAGCTCTTCGGTGCTGGATCAGGTGCTGCCGTACAGCTCTCCCCAGCCCCAGCAGAGGCCGAAGCCTGCCACAGCTCCGGTCGGCAGCAGCCCCATCAGGCAGCGACAGCCGGCCAACGTGCCGACTCTCCGCCGCGAACCTCAGCAATCTCTCTACAACTTCGACGGTATCCTTGAGTGCATGGGAGTACTGGAGATCATGCCCGACGGCTACGGATTCCTCCGCTCCTCGGACTATAACTACCTGTCCTCTCCGGACGATGTGTACATGTCCCAGCAGCAGATCAAGCAGAACGGACTGAAGACGGGCGACGTCGTGGCAGGACATATCCGTCCGCCCCGGGAGGGCGAGAAGTACTTCCCCTTCGTTCAGCTCAAGAGTGTGAACGGACGTAGCCCCGAAGAGATCCGCGACCGCGTGCCCTTCGATCACCTCACACCCCTCTTCCCCGAAGAGAAGTTCACCCTCGAAGCTCCGGGCGTGCGCGCCGTAAACGACAAAATATCCGTCCGCGTCGTAGACCTCTTCGCCCCCATAGGCAAAGGCCAGCGCGGCCTCATCGTATCCCAGCCCAAGACGGGTAAGACGATGCTCCTCAAGGATATTGCCAATGCCATCGCAGCCAATCACCCCGAAGTCTATATGATCGTCCTGCTCATCGACGAGCGTCCCGAAGAGGTCACCGACATGGCGCGAAGTGTGAACGCCGAGGTCATCGCCTCCACCTTCGACGAACCGGCAGAGCGTCACGTGAAGATCGCCGAGATCGTCCTGAACAAAGCCAAAAGAATGGTCGAGTGCGGTCATGACGTGGTCATCCTGCTCGACTCCATCACCCGTCTGGCACGTGCATACAATACCGTACAGCCGGCATCGGGCAAGGTGCTCTCAGGTGGTGTCGATGCCAATGCCCTGCAGAAGCCGAAACGCTTCTTCGGTGCCGCTCGTAACATCGAAAACGGCGGTAGTCTGACCATTCTGGCCACGGCACTGACCGACACAGGTTCTAAGATGGACGAAGTGATATTCGAAGAGTTCAAGGGTACGGGCAATATGGAGCTGCAGCTCGATCGCCGCCTGTCCAACAAGCGGATATTCCCGGCGGTGGACATCATGTCCAGCAGTACGCGTCGCGACGACCTGCTACAGGACGAGACCACGCTGAACCGTATGTGGATCCTGCGCAAGTATCTCTCCGACATGAATCCTGTCGAGGCCATGGAGTTCGTCCGCAAGCAGCTGGAGAATACGCATACCAATATGGAGTTCCTCGCCTCGATGAGCAACTGATAACCGCGCTGCCTCGCTCCCTCCCTCCACAAGAGGAGAGCGGGCGGCAGACAGGCTTGTGAGAGACAAGCCGCCCTCTATCCGGTAGCAGACCGGCAGACAGGAGGGAGAGAGGTCGAAGAGCCGAGCGCATCGTCCTTCGATCTCTCTCCGTACTTGGCTGAGCACTTCGCTCTGCTATACCTTATTATTATAAGTATCAATCCTCCATTCGTTACGGCAGCATTCATGACATCTTCACGCCTCTACGGTCTTGCGGTCGGTGTACTGTCGTCCGCCACGTTCGGACTCATCCCCCTGTTCACGCTGCCGATTTCGGCTAAGGGGGCTTCGTTCGAGCTTATTCTTTTCTATCGCTTCTTCTTCGCTGCCATCGCCATCGGTCTGCTGCATCGCCTATCGGGCGGCAGCTTCAGAGCCGGCCGCGCGGATATAGGTCCGCTGGTATTGCTGGGCTTGCTCTACACCGGCTCGGCACTTTTCCTCTTCCACGGCTACAGCTATATGGCCAGCGGAGTAGCCACCACCATCCACTTCCTCTATCCGCTGTTCGTCTCGGCACTGATGCTTCTATTCTTTCGGGAGAGACTTTCGCCCGTGCCATTGACAGCCATTCTCATCGCCCTGATAGGCGTGGGCTTGCTGATGGGCCTCACGGGAGGGGGCGATCGGGTAGGGCTTACCGGCTTTGTGATAGTCGCCATCTCGGCACTTTGCTATGCCCTCTATATCGTCTTTGTCAATCGGAGCCGGATCCGAACCATGCCGGGGCGGCGACTGACGTTTTACGTCTTCGTGGCTGCGGCAGGTTTTTGCCTGATCAACGTCCTCGTCAGACAGGGCGAAGTGGCTCCTCTTCCCGATGCACTCTCATGGGGCCATATCCTGCTCTTGGCTTTGGTGCCGACCGTAGTGTCCAATCTGGCTTTGGTAGTGGCCGTACGCAACATCGGCTCCACGCTCACCTCTGCACTGGGAGCTATGGAGCCGCTTACGTCCGTATTGGTCGGTGTGTGGGTCTTCGACGAGGTGTTGGGGGCCTCCGCTATAGTCGGTATGGGCTGTATCCTTATAGCTGTTGCGCTTATCGTCTTCTCCGAACCGCTCGAACTGATGCTCCGGAGGAGGAGACGATAGCGTCCGTTCGCTACCGTTCGTCTGCCGCTATATTGCTTTCGGCTACCAAGTAGAGGGGTCTGCCGACTATATTTTTGTTGATCTTGGATATATAGGTGCCGATCACCCCAAGGCATATCAGCTGCACTCCTCCCAAGAACATGGAGCTTACGATGACGGACGTCCATCCGCTGACCGTCTTATCCAGCAGGAAGTGGGAGATGAGGGCATAGACGATCACGAATAACGAGAGCAGGGAAACCCAGGCACCTAATTTGGCCACCCATTCGAGCGGCCTGCTGGAAAATCCCGTGATGCCGTCGATGGCCAAGGCAAGCATCTTCCTGAGCGGATAGTTCGTTTGGCCGTATTTTCTTTCGTCTCTGTCGAAGAGCACCCCTGTCTGGCGGAATCCCATCCAGGCGATTTGCCCCCTCAGGAACTTGTTCTGCTCGGGCATCTCTCTGAGGCACTGCACGATCTTCCGGTCGATCAGGCGGAAGTCGCCCGTGTCCAGCGGCATATCGATAGACGTGATCTTGCGCATCGTCCGGTAGAACCCCTTGGCCGTCGCCTTCTTGAACCACGTTTCGCCTTCGCGATGCTTCCGCTGTGCATAGACCACTTCGTAGCCCTCGCAGTATTTCGCATACAATTCCGGTATCAATTCCGGCGGATCCTGCAAGTCGCCGTCGATGATCACGGTAGCCTTTCCCCTCACATGGTCTAATCCTGCCGACACGGCTATCTGGTGGCCGAAGTTGCGACTCAGATTGATATAGAAGAAACGGTCATCACCCTTGCACAGGCTGCGCAATAGCTCCATCGAACCATCGCGGCTGCCGTCATTGACAAAGATCAGTTCGTAGTCCTCCGTTATCGAAGCCGCCGCCGCACTCAACCGCCGCACCAGCTCGGGAAGTTCCTTCTCTTCATTATAGATCGGTACGACGATGGAAAGCTCCTTCGTATAAGTCGTATTGACATCCATAGGAATTGACGTTTAGATTGTTTTGAGCACGCTCTGGGGAAAATCAAGTGCTTAGGTGACAAGGGTCAGGACAGCCTCTCTGTCCGCTTCGGGATGGAACCAGCGGATCGTACTGTCGCGCCTGAACCATGTCATTTGCTTGCGGGCATATACACGACTGTTGCGTTGGATCCGCCTTACAGCCTCTGTCCGGTCGATCGAGCCGTCGAAGTATTCGAACATTTCTTTGTAGCCGACCGTATTGAGCGCATTGAGATGGCGCAGGGGATAGACGGCACGAGCCTCTTCCTCCAGACCTTGCTCCATCATCGCCAATACACGGGCGTCTATCCGTCTGCATAGTTCCTCGCGCTCTCGGCAAAGTCCGATCTTGACGATTCGGAACGGACGCTCCTTGGCCTCGTGTCGGTGGAACGAGGAGAACGGCTGGCCGGTCGAGAGGCATATCTCCAAACCGTGGATCACTCGCTTATAGTTCCGTCTGTCCACCTTGGCGTAGTAATCGGGATCCAGTAGTCGGAGCTGTGCCAGTATCCCGTCCAATCCTTCCGCTGCGTATCGGGCGTAAAGCTCTTCCCTCACCTCCGGAAAGGGGTCGGGAATATCGTCTATCCCCCGGCAAACCGCATCTATATACATCATCGAACCGCCCGTAAGGAGCACCCCTCTATACTTTTGGAAGAGTTCTTTCAGAGCTTCGAGCACTTCCACCTCGTACATTCCCGCGCTATAATAGTCCCTCACGCTATGCGTACCGACAAAAAGATGCGGCACCCTCGCCCGCTGTTCGGGAGTGGGTGCCGCTGTTCCTATGGGCAGTTCGCGAAATATCTGTCTGGAGTCGGCCGAGATGATCGGGCTGCCCAAACGCTCGGCTATGTCGAGGCTCAGATCCGTCTTGCCCACACCGGTGGGGCCAAGGAGGACGTATAGCGTATGATCCTGAGTCTCCAATGCGCCGGACGTATCAGGGTCAATAGTTATCGGACAGGTCGGATGTTATCTCATCGAAGCCCTCGAATCCCTCGCGGTCTATCTCGTCCTCATTGTACTCGCTGTCGCCGAAGAAGTCTTCTTCCAGATCCAATCCCTTGGCCTGCTTGGCAGGAGCAGCAGTCGGATCCATCAGATCGTCCAGAGAGCTTTGTTGCGGAGGCAATCCTTCCGACGTAAGGAGCTTAGGCTCCGAGAGCGATTTGCCCGGTACTATATCCATCACTTCGATAAAGAAGTAACGCTCCGTCATCAAGTCGAATTCGAAGACGAGACGTTGGTGTTCGTCCTCGATGAACTCTTCCAAGCGTGTATTTTCCATCACATACGAGTCTTCATCCGAGGCCGTGTCCATCTCCATCAGTGTAATCTCCTGCCCCTTGCGCCAGTCCTCATCGCAGAGGAAGAAAGACGTTAGCTCGCTGTGCGAATAGCCCACCGAGTCCAGAATCGCATTTTGGAGGTCGAGGAAGGTAGCTTCGGAGTCGATCGCTATCTCTCGGCGGAAATCTTCCACCTCATCGGAAACTATCAGAAAGTTGAATACCATATTGCAGTTTGTGCTTATCGATTATGCAATCCAAAAGTAGGAAAAAAACACAGGCGACCTCTGTCGCCCTCGTCTTTCATTGTGCGGTATAAACACGCGATTAGCCCTTTCAACACTGTTCGAAAATTGTATAAAACCTAAAAATATAGCTCAATGATATTCCATTTCTCTATATCTCTTGTGTTTTTCCCTATTCCGGCTCTGCAACAGTGCATAGACAGCACGGTTTCTACATATCTTTGCCGCATGGAAAAAGACAGGCACATCAGTGGAGGTAAGCAAGTGGCACGCAATGCCGCTTTCTTATTTATTCGTCTGTTGTTGGTAATGGCCGTTACATTCTATACCTCAAGGCTTATATACGAGGCGTTAGGTGTGGAAGATTACGGTATATATGTGCTGATAGGGGGGCTGGGCTTGTCTTTTATCTTCTTTTCTTCCTCTCTTTCCAATGCAGCCCAGAGGTTCTTGGCCTATGCCATCGGCCAAAATGATATAGAAGAAGCCAAAAGGATCGTAGGAGCATCCTTGTTGATCCATATCTCTCTTGCCGTCATCGCTATGATTGTAGGAGAAGCGGTGGGTTTATACCTGATCCATCACAGTCTCAAGATCCCTCCCGAACGTATTACGGCAGCTCTATGGGTATATCACCTTACCATTCTTTCGTTGAGTTTTTATTTGGTGGGAGCTGTGTACGAATCGATATTGATAGCTCGGGAGAATATGCGCCTTTATGCCTATCTGGGCATCCTTGAAGCATTGCTCAAACTCGTTCTTGCAGCACTTTTGTTCGTCCTGCCCGGGGATAAGTTGGAGCTTTATGCCGCGCTATTCATCGGTACGGTGCTGATCTTGAAAGGCGTATTGGTGCTATTGGTGCGACGGCTGTATCCTGAAGCGCGCGTTTGGATCTTTAAGGATAAAGCCGTCCTTGCCCGTATGGGAAGTTTCATCGGCTGGAACGGTTTTGCCACGCTTGTCTGGTCTATCAACAATCAGGGTACGGACGTTGTCCTGAACATTTTTTTCGGACCTATAGTCAATGCCGCACGAGGTATTGCCAACCAAATCAATAGTGCTGTCGGGAGTTTTACTTTCAATTTCTTCTCCGCTGTGCATCCTCAAATCGTCAAGAGCTACGCCAATGGCAATATCCCCTACTTCAAGCGGTTGGTCTTTTCCAGTTCCCGTTTCGGTTATTACTTGATGTTGATGCTCTCTTTGCCGTTGATGTTGAGGATGGATTATGTCCTGAAGCTGTGGTTGAACGATGTGCCTGCTGAGGCTTCCGATTTTGCCATTTGGATACTCATCTATGCCCTTGTCAATGTGCTCAGTTCTCCTCCCTGGTTCGGTATGCAGGCAGTAGGCCATATCCGCCGGTTTATTATTGTAGGAAGCATTATCTCCATGCTTGCTCTGCCGGCCATGTATGTAGCTTTTCTTTTCGGATTGGAAGCCTTGTGGGCTATCAAAATTCTTGCGGCTGTACGAGTATTGTATGTGCTTGGAGGTTATGAGGTTTTGTGCCGCTTTGTCTCTGCACTTGATTGGCAGGCATATATCAAGGAGGTAATAGGCCCTGTTTTGGCCGTTTCTGCAATAGCCACTCTTTCCTGCTTCGGTCTGCACCGACTCGTTCCCGATGGACTTTGGGGGCTTATGCTTTTGGTCTGTCTGTCCACTTTGGCTAATATGGTTATTATATGGGTGCTGGGCATCCGGTCGAATGAGCGCACGATGGCACTCTTGTGGCTCAAAAACAAGTTCTCTCTTATTTTTAGAAAGCGATGATACCTAAGATTATTCATTATTGCTGGTTTGGCCCCAAACCATTCCCTCCGCTTGCACAGCAATGTCTGGAGTCGTGGCAGCGCTATATGCCCGACTATGAAATCAGGTTATGGTCGGAGGATACATTCGATGTCAACAGCATCCCCTTTGTACGGGATGCATACCGTCATGGCAAATATGCTTTTGTCAGTGATTATGCTCGCCTTTGGGCTTTGTACCGATATGGCGGTGTATATCTTGATACGGACGTGGAGCTAATTCGCTCTGTTGATGATCTTTGTCAGCATGGAGGATGGATAGGACGGGAGCTGCCCGGGTGGGGTGCCCCCGACAAATATCCCGTAAACTTGGGACTCGGTTTTGCTCTTCCGAAGGAACATCCATGGCTTAAAGAGCTGTTGGATATATATGATCGTATGGATTTCCCTGACCCGAACGATAAGAGTTCTGTCGTTACAATCGTGCATGTGGTAACCGACATGCTCGAAGAGAAGGGACTAAGCATGGACAATAGCTACCAACAGATCGAGGATGTGCATATCTATCCGACAGAATATTTTTGTCCGAAGAACTATTATACGCGAGTTACTACTATTACCGATCATACTTATAGCATACATCATTACGTTGCTTCGTGGATGCCTCCTGCTCAGAAATTCAAAGACCGTCTTGTTCTCTTCCTCGGGCCGGTCGGTAAATTACTTGTGAAGGTGAAAAAACTAATTTTTTCGTAGGAATAGGGCGTAAAAAGCGAATCCTATGGGGCGACTATTTCATTTCCGAAGTAGTCGCCCTTTTTTTCCCTTTGCGGACCGGTTTTTGGGGAAGTAGTTGTATTTGGTGCCACCCCGGCGAGCTGAAAGTAAGCCGGGTTTTGACATGTGAATATTCGTCAATATGGTTGTAACTTTATAGCCATGAAATAAAAACGGCAGGCACTCGGCACATTATGAAACCCGATAGACCTGCTTATCGATCCACACCACTTATTAGAATATGACAGAACAAAGCGAGAGACCGTACAACGGTACCTACTACACACTGGAGGACAAACATTTCTGGGCAGCCTTCCTCAATCTGGCACGTCACAATGCCTACATCACCCTCACCCATATCGACAGACAGCTCGCATACAGCAAGGCCGATATAACCAACGATCAGGATGTACTCTCCTTCAAAGCCCTATGGAAAAACCTCGACAACGATCTGGAAAGGAAGTCACGGCTGAGAAGTTTGATCCTGAAGCATTTCTCCTTTTTGGAAGGAGCGGCATACGGAAAGAAACTCTTCGAAAGCAAATCTTCCGGAAACAAATCCTCCAAGAATAAAGAACTGACAAAAAAAGAAAAGGAGGAGCTGCAAGCCAATGCGCTCTCCTTGGACAATCTGAAGAGCATCCTGTTCGACTTTCTACAAAAGCTCAAGGATTTCAGAAATTACTACTCCCACTACCGACATTCCGGATCTTCGGAATTGCCCCTGTTCGATGGAAACATGCTTCAGAGACTGTACAACGTCTTCGATGTGAGTGTCCAACGGGTGAAAAGAGATCACGAGCACAACGACAAGGTCGATCCCCACCGCCATTTCAACCACCTTGTCAGGAAAGGCAAGAAGGACAGATACGGCCATAATGACAATCCCTCCTTCAAGCACCATTTTGTCGATAGTGAGGGGATGGTCACGGAAGCCGGACTGCTGTTTTTCGTCTCCCTCTTTCTTGAGAAAAGGGATGCCATCTGGATGCAAAAGAAGATCCGAGGCTTCAAGGGTGGCACCGAAACCTACCAGCAGATGACCAACGAAGTCTTCTGCCGGAGCCGGATCTCCCTGCCGAAACTCAAACTGGAGAGCCTGCGCATGGACGACTGGATGCTGCTTGATATGCTGAACGAACTGGTTCGCTGTCCCAAGCCGTTGTACGATCGTCTTCGCGAAGACGATAGAGCGTGTTTCAGAGTGCCCGTCGATATTCTGCCCGATGAGGACGATACGGACGGTGGGGGAGAAGACCCCTTCAAAAACACGCTGGTCAGGCATCAGGATCGCTTCCCCTACTTCGCCTTGCGATACTTCGATCTGAAGAAAGTCTTCACTTCCCTCCGCTTCCATATAGATTTGGGCACCTACCACTTCGCCATATACAAGAAGATGATCGGTGAGCAGCCGGAAGACCGCCATCTGACGCGCAACCTGTACGGCTTCGGCCGAATACAGGATTTCGCCGAGGAGCATAGACCCGAAGAGTGGAAGCGTTTGGTGCGGGATTTGGACTACTTCGAGACCGGCGACAAGCCCTATATCTCCCAAACCTCTCCGCACTATCATATCGAGAAAGGCAAGATCGGGCTGAGGTTCATGCCGGAAGGGCAGCATCTTTGGCCGTCGCCGGAGGTAGGAACGACCCGAACGGGGCGAAGCAAATATGCCCAAGACAAACGGCTCACGGCAGAAGCCTTCCTGAGCGTGCATGAGCTGATGCCCATGATGTTCTACTACTTCCTGCTGAGGGAGAAGTATTCCGAGGAGGTAAGTGCCGAGAAGGTGCAAGGAAGAATCAAGAGGGTGATAGAGGATGTGTACGCTATATACGATGCTTTCGCCCGAGACGAAATCAATACGCTCAAGGAGTTGGATGCCTGTTTGGCGGACAAGGGTATTCGGCGAGGACATCTCCCCAAGCAAATGATCGCCATATTGTCCCAAGAACATAAGAATATGGAGGAGAAAGTCCGCAAGAAACTTCAGGAAATGATAGCGGATACGGATCATCGTCTGGATATGCTGGATCGGCAGACCGACCGAAAGATCAGGATCGGCCGAAAGAATGCCGGCCTGCCCAAGTCGGGCGTCATAGCCGACTGGCTGGTACGGGATATGATGCGCTTTCAGCCCGTGGCGAAAGACGCAAGCGGCAAGCCCCTGAACAATAGCAAGGCCAACAGCACCGAATACCGGATGCTACAGCGCGCCCTCGCCCTTTTCGGTGGAGAGAAGGAGCGTCTGACCCCGTATTTCCGCCAGATGAATCTGACGGGAGGGAACAATCCCCATCCTTTCCTGCACGATACCCGGTGGGAGAGCCATACCAATATCCTGTCTTTCTATCGCAGCTATCTGAGAGCAAGAAAGGCTTTCCTCGAACGCATAGGGCGAAGCGATCGGATGGAGAATCGCCCCTTCCTCCTGCTCAAGGAACCCAAAACCGATCGACAGACATTGGTGGCAGGCTGGAAGAGCGAATTTCATCTGCCACGCGGGATTTTTACCGAAGCGGTCAGAGACTGCCTGATAGAGATGGGGTACGATGAAGTCGGGTCATACAGGGAAGTCGGATTCATGGCCAAAGCCGTTCCGCTGTATTTCGAGCGAGCTTGTGAAGACCGTGTACAGCCTTTCTATGACAGCCCCTTCAATGTAGGCAACAGCCTCAAGCCCAAGAAAGGACGCTTCCTGAGCAAAGAAGAGCGAGCCGAAGAGTGGGAGAGAGGTAAGGAGCGGTTCCGAGACCTTGAGGCTTGGTCGCACAGTGCTGCTCGTCGGATAGAGGATGCTTTTGCCGGAATCGAGTATGCAAGTCCGGGAAATAAGAAGAAAATCGAGCAGCTGTTGCGGGATCTCTCCCTTTGGGAAGCCTTTGAGAGCAAGCTGAAAGTCAGGGCAGACAAGATCAATCTCGCCAAACTGAAAAAGGAAATACTCGAAGCCCAAGAACACCCCTATCACGACTTCAAGTCGTGGCAGAAGTTCGAGCGCGAACTGCGCCTTGTCAAGAATCAGGATATTATCACTTGGATGATGTGCCGGGATCTCATGGAAGAGAACAAGGTGGAGGGATTGGATACCGGTACTCTCTACCTGAAAGATATTCGGACCAACGTCCAAGAGCAGGGAAGCCTCAATGTGCTGAACCACGTGAAGCCGATGCGCTTGCCCGTGGTCGTGTACAGAGCCGACAGCCGAGGCCATGTACACAAGGAGGAGGCTCCTCTGGCGACGGTCTATATCGAAGAAAGGGACACCAAGCTGCTGAAGCAGGGTAATTTCAAATCCTTCGTCAAGGATCGCCGGCTCAACGGCCTTTTCTCTTTCGTCGATACCGGCGGACTCGCGATGGAGCAGTACCCGATCAGCAAGCTCAGGGTGGAGTACGAGCTGGCCAAGTATCAGACGGCAAGGGTCTGTGCCTTCGAGCAGACGCTGGAGCTGGAAGAGAGCCTGCTGACCCGATATCCTCACTTGCCGGATAAGAACTTCAGAAAGATGCTCGAAAGCTGGTCGGATCCTCTCTTGGCCAAGTGGCCGGAGCTGCACGGGAAAGTCCGGCTTCTGATCGCTGTGCGCAATGCCTTCTCGCACAATCAGTATCCCATGTACGATGAGGCCGTCTTTTCGTCCATTCGGAAGTACGACCCCTCTTCCCCCGATGCCATAGAGGAAAGGATGGGGCTGAACATCGCGCACCGGTTGAGCGAGGAAGTGAAGCAGGCAAAAGAAACGGTAGAACGAATCATACAAGCATAAGAAAACGATGACGATGACTATTTGTTGGACACCGATATGCGTAGAGCTGATCGAGCTATCGGGTATCTTCATTGCCGCATATCTGGCATATCGCTATGCCGTGCGCAAGCTCTCCAAAGAGAGCATAGAGAATATCGAACGCTGCAAATACCAAGCCGTGCTGGAGGCGCACCGGAGTTTCTACAAGCTGCTGCGCTTCACCACCGATACGGAGAATGCCGATAGCATATTGGTATGGCAGAAGGCCAAAGGGAGCGGAGCGAAAACCTATTATTTCAGGCCGGCCTGCATCCGTGGATTCTTGTCCGAACTGACGGACGAATTTTATAAGAATGGCAACGGTGTTTTCTTGTCTAAAGAGATTATTTCCCGTATCTTTGAGTATAGAAGTATCGTTTACGGCCTTTTGCTTTCGGAGAGGGATAGCTCGGACGAGAGGATTGTGATGAACAAGCCCGAAACGGCCGAACGGATGATCCGTATTCATCAGGAGCTTACCCAAACCGTTAGAGAAGCCATCGCACTGAAGGGGCGAACTTTGAACTTTTGAGTGCGAACCGGCAGGAACGTAGGAATGATTTTTTGAGAGAAAATAGCATAAACCCGACCGTAGAGAGTCATTTTTTTCAATCCTAATATCCCACTAAATGATGATGACAGACTGTTTTTCACCGGCTTGCAGTGGCTCCAAAGCCTTACCGTCACTCACTTTCTGTGGAATGATGACTTCTCAATCGGTTTCAAATTCGATGGGGGTAGGTTGGATCTACCCTCTATTTGAAGGGTACACACAACTATTCTTCAAGAACTCTATTTCTCCATCTAGTTGGATCTACCCTCTATTTGAAGGGTACACACAACAGAAGGGGACTGCCTATGCGGCTGAGGGCTGTTGGATCTACCCTCTATTTGAAGGGTACACACAACACCTACGGAACCTCATTCGAGGGCTCATCTGTTGGATCTACCCTCTATTTGAAGGGTACACACAACCACTGAGCGTTACGTATGATAGATATAGCCGTTGGATCTACCCTCTATTTGAAGGGTACACACAACACCCGAGTAGAAGCTATGTACCTAATTGAAGTTGGATCTACCCTCTATTTGAAGGGTACACACAACCCATTGTCCCTGCGTGTCTTTTCATAAATAGTTGGATCTACCCTCTATTTGAAGGGTACACACAACCGAGTTCTATATTGTCAGTAGGTATTGATAGTTGGATCTACCCTCTATTTGAAGGGTACACACAACCACAAGGGCTGTACTATCGCCATTTTCGACGTTGGATCTACCCTCTATTTGAAGGGTACACACAACATAAGCAGAGAAATCTCTTATACATAAATTGTTGGATCTACCCTCTATTTGAAGGGTACACACAACTTCCTGAACAGTATGCTGTGCTTAGGATAGGTTGGATCTACCCTCTATTTGAAGGGTACACACAACCAACAATCATCATGATGGACTTCTTGACATGTTGGATCTACCCTCTATTTGAAGGGTACACACAACATGATTCTTGATTGGTGGCTTGGGCGTTGGAATGTTGAGGGAGAGAGTAGCGCGTGGGGATTCTTCCGCGTTGGGGCTTTTTCGCTACATTTGCAGGCGGACGAGGTGCTCCCCTCTTCGGTGAATTTGTGCCGGGAGTGCTTTCCCTTTTTATGGAATGACTTTGTAAACGACTAAATGAATGATAGATATGTGCTCCGATCCCTCTCTTTCCTGCATTCTTATCCGGCCGGTTTCGTTCGGCCTGTGTGGTTATATACCGGCATTGCGTATGGCTGATGCAAACCTGCTGTATGAGCGGTAGAGCCTGAGAGCCGTTTCGTACCCCTTCGAAATAGATGAGGCACCCACCAAGTTCCTGCAAGAACTCGGTGGGTGCCTCTTTATTTATACCTCCACTAAAGGCTTTTTGAAATATCCGATTTATATCAATCGGGCTTGCAATCTATATATAAATCAAAAACGATTTATATACAAAATGAAAACGATATATATACAAATCGAAAATGCTTTGTATATAAATCGTGATTCGACCTTTGGAAAAGCGAATCCTGATCGGAAAGACCCGGCTTTCCGATCTCCTCTGCTTCAGGATCTGCTCTCTCGCAGGTGCTTATTTGGAATGATTCCAAACTCGTCTTCGTTGTTGAAAACTTTTTTCGCGCCTGTTTTCACCTCCAAAAACGACCACGCAAAAGACAGCGGCAGCCGATCGGGTAACAATGAAATACTTTATACTTCCTGATAAATCGAGAAGAGACGGACATCGGCTCAAGGGAAACGGAAAGCCTCATCCCGAACCCGATGCTGCGAGTAATGCGGATGACGGATAAGTGCTTTTTTACAGGGTTGCTTTCTGTGCGGTAGTTGAGCCTATACTACGCAAAATAAGATATTGAAAAAACGTTACTAATGGGTATTTATGTTTATCTTTACAAGGTGAGGTCGATGATCGACCGAGGTATTTATTATAATTTTAATGAGGAAAAATATGAATCAAAGAAGAATTTGGGTCTTTTTTCTATCGGTAATTGTTTTTGGGACTAATCTCGCTTTTTCTCAAAACATGGAAATACGAAAAGACTTTCCCATCGAGGTGATCGATGGCTATATAATGCCATTTTTGGAAGATATACCCGATGATATTTTGCCTGATTATGGAATTAAAAACAGGGATGAAATAAGAAAATCGACTATCGGTAGACCCATCGCGGTTTACACCCTTGAGCAAGGTGCTTTGTCGTTTACAGACACATGGCGAATCCCATTGATCGTCGATGACGAGTATAGAGCCCTTTTCACGGTGTTTAAGAGCTGTAATAATGAATATAAAATCGTTGAATTTGGAGCCGTGCTATTGGCAGAGGAGTTTTTTAAGTTTGAAAAAGAACATGATTTTTCAGCGATGCTTCGGGTATATGAGCTGCGAAAAGATTTTTTTATTTCCTCGAAAAGGGCCGGTGAATATCTATTTTATCCTGTTCCAAGCAGCAAAGAAAAGGGATACAGAATGGATGAAATAATCGAAATGATAAAGCGAGAAGGTTTATGAGACGTGTGTTTTTATGGCTGTTGATTTTAATAGCTACCGGCCATTTGAGATCACAGGTTCTGCCTGTAACTGAAATAACTCAACTACAATCTGAATGGTGCTGGGCCGGGGTTTCAGCTTGTATTTTGGACTATTATTCTATTTCTGTATCGCAGTGCGAAATCGCAGAGTACACAAGAACTGTGGAGACATTCCCTGATGTCGATTTGGGAAATATAGACTGTTGTATGTCGGCTCCTTCTTGTAATCATTGGAATTATAATTGGGGAGGTAAAGGAAGTGTTCAGGATATATTGGTTCATTTTGGTAGCATATTGAATTTCGGAGTGAGTGCGCCACTCACCCAAGAGCAAGTGGCATCCGACATCCAAAAAAACAGGTTATTCGTTATCCGTTGGGGTTGGTCCACCGGAGGTGGGCATTTTGTCGTTGGGCATGGTCTTGTCGGGGATAAAATGTATTATATGGATCCATGGTATGGTGAAGGACTCAAAATAGCTGATTACAGTTGGGTCGTTTCAGGCGGTAAACATAAATGGACACATACCAATAGACTGTCTGTTACCCCGTCAGATCTTCTGCCTGTAAATACCGGAGATGTTTCGGACAACATTAAAGTATACCCCAATCCGGTCTTGAATAATTTGGTTATTGAAGTAGAGGGGAATGATAGTGAAATTGATTTTTATATCTTGGACACGAAAGGCCGGATTGTCTTCAAAGGATCTTTAATTGAAAAACAAGTTGTTCGGACAGGTGATTTTGCTCCGGGGGTATATGTCGTCAAGTTCCGAAATGGTAAAACCTTTGAGTTTAGAAAAATAATAAAAGAATAGTTGTCGCACAGCTCGTGACAGAAAATAGACAGAGTAGATATATAAAAGCGAACCCCGAAAGTCCGTCAAAGACTTTCGGGGTTCATGCTGTTTGTTGTCAGGCTTTTATGCAGCCTTTGGCACGTTTAGATCAGGCTGTCCAGACCGTGCTTGAGGTCGGCGATGATGTCCTCCACGTTCTCCAGACCCACGGACAGGCGTACCAGTCCTTCGGATATGTCGCTGGCAGCACGCTCTTCGGGTGTGTAGGGTGAGTGGGTCATGCTGGCCGGATGCTGGATGAGGGTTTCCGTATCGCCCAAGCTCACGGCGAGGGAGCAGAGGTGCAGGCTGTTCATCAGCTTCTTGCCGGCTTCGCAACCGCCCTTCACTTCGAAGGCGATCATGGCTCCGGGCAGTGCCATCTGCTTCTTGGCCAATTCGTATTGGGGGAAGCTCGGAAGTCCGGGGAAATAGACTGCTTCTACGGCCGGATGCTTTTCGAGGAATTCGGCTACGGTCTGAGCATTGCGGCAGTGCTGCTCCATACGTATCTGCAATGTCTTCATACCGCGGCTGATCAGATAAGCATCGAACGGACTCATATTGGCACCCGTGAGGTCTTTGATGCCGACGAGCTTCACCTCCTTGATGTAGTCCTCTTTACCTACGACAAATCCGGCGATGACGTCGCCATGTCCGTTCAGGTACTTGGTCGCGCTGTGTACGACGATGTCGGCACCCAGCTCCAGCGGACGGCAGATGTAGGGCGTGCAGTAGGTATTGTCCACCATGACACGTACCCCTTCGTGCTTGTGAGCGATGTCGCAGACCGCCTTGATGTCGGTCATGTACATATTGGGGTTGGCCGGAGTCTCCAGATAGACGAGCTTCGTATTCGGGCGAATGGCGGCCTCCACCTCTTGCGGATTGCGGGTATCCACGAGGGTGACTTCCACACCGTAGCGGCTCAGTCCGTGGGTGAGGTAGGCGAAGGTGCAGCCGTAGAGCGTCTTGCCGGCTACGATATGGTCGCCGGCCTTCACGCATACCCAGATGGCAGAGCTGATGGCTCCGATACCGGATGCAGCCGATGCGGCGGCTTCTCCGCCTTCGAGCATGGCCAGTTTCTCTTCCACTTGGGTGCAGTTGGGGTTGCCCAGACGGGTATAGATATATCCGCCTTCCTCTCCGGCAAAGCGGCGGCCTCCCTGTTCGGCACTGTCGAAAACGAAAGTCGATGTCTGGTAGATGGGGGTGGCTAAGCAGCCGAAGGCGTTTTCGATAGCACCTCCATGGATGGCACGTGTGGCAAAGCCACTACGCATAAGGTCTTCTTTTTTCATTGTTTGTTAGTTAATCGAAAAATCGACGACCGCACAGCCTTTCGGCCGAGTATCGTCTATGTTTCTATTCTGTGGTTACGGCAACGAAGGTAGTGAAAAGTTGTTGGCAGTGTGGCTGTTCGTTCGTTTTTGATCCGATTTTACGCGCCACCGATCGTCCGCTTACCGATGGCCGGCTACTCGTTCTTGGGCTGCCTGCCGATAGTCGGCACGCTTCTTACGACCTTTTTTGCTGTCGGCAAAGTTGTCGAAAGCGAAGATCTCTTTCCAGTCCTCGGCATTGTCCTTGACCGTGGTTAGGCCTCCCACCTTCTTCAGGTGGAGGTCATCGTACGGGCGATTGTCGAAGGTGGTGGAGCGGTAGCGGATCTCTCCCTGCGTGACGTGGATGGTCTGATAGAGGTAGAGACCGGAGCCGATCCTGTCGTGCCGGTCGGAGAATCCGTTGCGGTAGTGCTTGGGCGATGCGCTGCTGATGATATATATGGGTGTCTTCTTCATGCCGGACTCCGTCTTAGTGGTGATGCGGGAGTAGGCATGGTCGTGTCCTTGCAGGACGAGGTCGGCACCGCCTTCCTCCAGAATGGAGCGGAAGCCGTAGCGGATGATCGGATTCATGCGTCCCTGCCGCACCGAGTATACTCCGTGGTGGAACATGACTATCTTCCACGGCTGTACGGTGGTTTCGAGTGCATTTTTCAACCACGTGCGGTGGTTGAATACGGATGCCGGCCATTGGATGTCGTTGGAGTCCATGACGATGAGCCGCATATAGGGGAAGTCTATGTAGTACGAACGGTGCTCGAAGCCTTTGGGGCCATTGGCCGGATAGTTGTACTGAGGTACCCAACGGGGATCGAGCTGTCTTTTCAGTCCTTTGATATACTCGTGGTTGCCGGTGGCGGCGATGACGGGTGTCGATGCCGTCCAGTCGCCTATGGCACGATGCCATACTTCCCAATAGAAATCCGTGGGGCCTTCGATCTGATCCCCACCCAAAGCCAGAAAATCAGGGTCGGGATGCAGGGTGCGCAGCCGTTGGAGCAGTGCCTGACTGCCTCCGTTGCCCGGATCCTGAACGTCTCCGATGTAGATGAAGTCGGTGGCAGCCGAACTATCGGGAATGGAGAATCGGTACCAGGGCGATGTCTGCTCTCCCGTTTTGACCCTGTAGGTATAGGTGCGGCCGGGCTTGAGCCCGTTTATCTTAGCGTGGTAATAGTAGTTGCGTCCTGCACGGGTGACGACTTCTTTCCCCTCCGCCGGCAGCGAGATCAGCAGGGTATCAGCATCCGTTCCGTCCAAAGAGCGATAGTCCAGCCAAGAGTCTTGCGGCAGGGTGTCGCACCGCCAGCTGACCGTCCTTTGGGTGAGGAAATCCTCACCCGGCGTCAGGGTGAGCCTGTCTATCGTACGCGGTACGGTGTAGGCGACTTCGGCCGGAGAAACGAACCAAGCTCTGTACCGCTTGGTTACCCAGATGCCGAGGGCGACAAGAAGGAGCAGACTGATCACCAGCCCCCATCGCCTTCCGTTTCTTCTCCTCTTTCTCGAATATCTGCGTCCGGAATTTCGTTTACTGAACTTCCGCCTGCTGACTTGGTAGTAGGGATTGGAGCGTTTCTTTCGCATGGCTATTCGTTTGTTTGTGGACTGACAGGTGTGGAGGAAGGTGCATTTTCCACCTTCGCTCCCGTACCGAGGTCGCGGAAGGAAACCGGCTGTTCCAAAGAACGCAGCCGCGCTTCGGCACGGTCGTAGGCGATGGACTTGTTCTTGAGAGCTATCTCCAGATTGGTATTCCGACGAGCCAGACGCACCCACTCGCGGACTCCGCGGACGGACAGCCCTACGGCTATGGCGGCTATGGCGGCGATAAAGCCTTCTCCATATAGGGGCATCTGTCCCTCGGCCGTGCCCGGTACAGTCCATTGCCAAGCGTGGTGGAAGATGACGGGAAGCAACATGCCTATTCCGCCCAAGGCCAGCGACAGCACGATATAGGGACGGAAGAGGAGTCTCTTGATCATGGCCGGAGCTATCAGGAAGTAATTGATATAATACAGGGCTATGATATAAGCATCCACGATCCATACGGCATAGTAGGCGGAGGGCATATTCCAAAAGGAAGGAGTCCCCGGGTTGGCACTCTCCAAAGCCAGGCTTTGCAGGACGATGAGCAAAACCCAAACGAGGGTATAGATAAGAATTGTAAGCGATTTGTTCATATTCTAATTGAGGCTTAACCGATAAAAGAAAGCTATCTTTGTATGTCACAAAGATATAATTATTATTGTACGGCTATCCGTATATAAATAAAGACAGAACCGAATGGAAATAAAAAAGGCGGCATTTGTAATCAGTAATACCGATGTGCGCAAATGTCCTGATACGAAGCTCCCCGAATATGCTTTCATCGGCCGTTCGAATGTGGGCAAATCCTCTCTGATCAATATGCTTACCGGCCAAAAGGGACTGGCCATGACCTCCCAAAAGCCGGGTAAGACGCAGTTGATCAACCACTTCATCATCGACGATTCGTGGTATCTGGTCGATTTGCCCGGCTACGGATATGCCCGTTTGGGCGCGTCCAACAGGGAGTCCTTGCGCAGGATCATCGAGACGTACATCCTCTGTCGCGAGCAGCTTTCGAGCCTCTTTGTCCTGATCGATTGCAGGCACGAACCGCAGAAGATCGACTTGGAGTTTCTCCAATGGCTGGGTGAGAACGGGATTCCGTTCAGCATCGTATTCACCAAGGCGGACAAGCTCTCGTTCAGCCGATTGAAAGAGAATACGGAGGCCTACAAGCAAAAACTGCTGGAAACGTGGGAGGAGCTTCCTCCGGTATTTATTACCTCTTCCGAAAAGAAAACAGGCAAAGAAGAATTGCTGGATTATATCGACTCGATCAATCAAGAATTAGCTACGAAATAAAAAACCGAAATGAAACAAAAGATTCTCGTTACCGGCGGGACAGGATATATAGGATCCCATACGACTGTGGAGCTACAGCAGGCAGGCTATCGGGTCGTGAGTGTGGACAACTTCTCCAACTCCCATGCTGCTGTGCTCGACGGTATAGCCCGGATCACAGGGGTTCGCCCCGATTTTTATGAGGCCGATTGTAACGATATGGAGGCGATGGTGCGCATCTTTACGGCGCATCCCGATATAGCAGGCGTCATTCATTTTGCTGCAAGCAAGGCCGTAGGCGAATCGGTGCAGAAGCCGCTTTTGTACTACAGGAACAATATCCTCTCTCTACTGAACATCCTCGAACTGATGGGGCGATTCGGCACTCGTGGGATCGTATTCTCCTCATCTTGTACTGTGTACGGACAGCCGGAGGTATTGCCCGTAACGGAAGAGGCTCCGATACAGGAAGCTCTCTCTCCCTATGGCAATACGAAGCAAATCAACGAGGAGATTATCCGCGATGCCATCCATGCCGGAGCAGGATACAAGGCCATACTCCTGCGCTACTTCAATCCGATCGGGGCACATCCCACAGCGCATATCGGAGAGCTTCCTAACGGGGTGCCTCAGAATCTGATCCCCTATTTGACTCAAACGGCGGCAGGCATCAGAGCCGAATTGAGCGTCTTCGGCGATGACTACGACACGCCCGATGGCTCCTGTATCCGGGACTATATCTATGTGGTGGATTTGGCCAAAGCGCATGTGGCTGCCATCGAACGGATGCTGAACGAAGAGAAAGCGAGCGATTCGCTCGAAGTCTTTAATGTAGGTACGGGTAGGGGAGTGAGTGTGCTGGAACTTATCCGCACCTTCGAACGGGTGACAGGCGTTGCCGTTCCTCATCGGATAGTAGGAAGGCGCGAAGGCGACATCGAACAGGTATGGGCCGAGCCGAAGAAAGCCAATGAGGTGTTGGGTTGGAAGGCTTTGGAGTCGTTGGAGGACACACTGCTGAGTGCATGGCGTTGGCAGCAACGCTTGTCAGAGAAGTAATCCCCGGCGCATTAACGTACGCGACACTCTATCTTCTGGCGGCAGATGGATATGCTATCGACCAAAATCACTTACCTGACCGGCGTAGGGCCGAAGCGGGCGGAAGTACTGAAAGAGGAAATAGAAGTACGTACCTATCTGGATCTTCTTCATTATTTTCCCTTTCGCTATGTCGATAGGAGTCGGTTTTATGCCATACGGGAGATACGCTCCGATATGCCCTATATCCAGCTGCGCGGTGTCCTTCGCAACTTCTCCGAGGTGGGCGAAGGACGGCGCAAGCGGCTGACGGCTACCTTCTCAGACGGTACGGGAAGCATAGAGCTGGTTTGGTTCAAGGGGATCAAGTACATACGCGACAAGCTACAGGAAGGACGGCGATATATTGTTTTCGGCAAGCCTGCTTTCTTCGCTTCCGGCTATAACATAGCACATCCCGAAATAGATGCGGAGGAGAAGGCAGAGCAGGTAGCCGGCGGACTGACTCCGATTTATCACACCACAGAGCGCATGAAGAGTATGGGGCTGGGCAGCAAACAACTCCAGCAACTCCTGTACATACTCCTCAATCAGGTATCGGCTACACTGACGGAGACACTGCCGCCTTACATCCTTTCTTCTTATGGATTCGTTTCCTATCAGGAGGCCATCAGACAGATTCATTTCCCTCAGGGGGTGGCACAGCTGGAAGCTGCCCGCACAAGACTCAAGTTCGAAGAGCTGTTCTATGTACAACTGCATCTGATCGGCAGCAAGCTGGAACGCAAGGCTCGCTTTCAGGGAATTGTTTTTGCCCAAGTAGGAGCCTTGTTCAATAGATTCTACAAGGAGCATCTGCCTTTCGAAATGACCGGCGCACAGAAAAGGGTGGTACGGGAGATCCGGCAAGATACTCTCAGCGGACATCAAATGAACCGGCTGGTGCAGGGCGATGTGGGTAGCGGTAAAACTTTGGTAGCCTTGCTATCCATGCTGTTGGCTCTGGACAATGGCTGTCAGGCTTGCCTGATGGCTCCGACCGAAATTCTCGCCAGACAGCATCATCATACCCTGTCCGAGCTGCTGCGACCGCTTGGCGTAGAGGTCGGCTTGCTCATCGGAAGCTGTACTGCACGTCAGCGAGAACGCTTGCTCCCGTGTCTGGCCGATGGCTCGATCTCCATCGTCGTCGGCACGCATGCCCTATTGGAGCAGGGAGTAGTCTTTCACCGTTTGGGAATGGCCGTCATAGACGAGCAGCACCGATTTGGTGTACAGCAGCGAGCACGTCTGTGGGAAAAGAACCTCGACACTCTGCCCCATATTCTGATTATGAGTGCCACCCCCATACCGCGTACCTTGGCCATGACGTTGTACGGCGATCTGGATATTTCCATCATCGACGAATTGCCTCCCGGCCGTAAGCCCATACAGACGCTCCACCACTTCGACAACGATATGGCACCGGTCTTTCGTTTCCTGCGATCTCAGCTTGCTGCCGGCCGGCAGGTGTATGTGGTGTATCCGATGATCGAGGGATCGGAGACGACCGATTTGAAAAATCTTGAGGATGGCTTCGAGCTGTTCTCTTCCATTTTCCCCGATGAGGGTGTGACGATGGTACACGGCAAGATGAAAGCCAAGGAAAAGGAGGCGCGTATGGCAGACTTCGTCAGCGGTCGCTCCCGTATCCTGTTGGCTACGACGGTTATCGAAGTCGGTGTGAATGTCCCCAATGCTACAGTGATGGTGGTGGAGAATGCCGATCGCTTCGGCCTGTCGCAGCTGCACCAGCTCAGAGGACGTGTAGGCCGCGGTGGAGAGCAGAGCTATTGCATCCTGATCACAGGAACGAAAACGGGAGAGGATTCGCGCCGGCGTATTCAGGTGATGGTGGAGACGAACGATGGATTCGAAATAGCAGAGGAAGATATGCGCCTTCGTGGTTTCGGCGACTTGGAGGGTACGCGCCAGAGCGGTCGTCAGATCAGCCTTCGGATAGCCAATCCTGCACGAGATACGGAGCTGATAGCCCTCTCCCGAAGTATAGCGGAGCGACTACTGGAGCGCGACCCCGAACTTCGCCACCCTGACAATCAAATGCTCGCTCTTCGTCTGAATAAACTCTTCCCCAAGGAGGAAGACTGGAGCGTCATAAGTTAATGGAGAGAAAAGAATCGATGGACTACAATAATATAGCGGAAGCATTGCAGACATTCCGAACAGAGAAGGCATACCGGCATGCCCCTTTCCGTTCGTGCTTTTTCGATATGGACGGAGTGCTGTTCGATTCCATGCCCGCACATGCACGCAGTTGGGTGGAGGCTGCCGGAGAATACGGTATCGCTGCGGAGCCACTGGATTTCTATCGCTGGGAAGGGCAGAAGGGTAGCGATACCATCAAGATCCTGTTCGAACGGGGATACGGACGGCAGCCGACAGAAAAAGAAATAGCCGATATGTACGGACGCAAGAGCCAACTCTTCGCTTTGTATAACTCGGGAAACGTGATCGACGGTGCTCCGGCTCTGGTGTCGGATGTCTGTAGACAGGGCTTGCGTATCATGCTGGTGACGGGTTCGTCCCAGACCGATATATTGCAGCGTTTGCAAAGAGGTTATGGCGACAGCTTCGGGCCTGCGAATATGGTGACAGGTGCCGATGTACACCGTGGAAAACCTCATCCGGAACCTTATCTCAAAGCGTTGGAATGTGTGGGGATGTCGCCTTCCGAGGCTTTTGTGGTAGAGAATGCTCCGCTGGGAGTTCGTGCAGCTGTCGATGCCGGTATCTTTACCATTGCGGTAAATACAGGTTGCTTGCCCGATGCCGATTTGTGGGATGCCGGTGCATCACTTGTCCTTCCCTCTATGGCTGTGCTTCGCTCGCTATTGGGAGCATTGCTTGCCGAATCTCGGACCTCTATGGCCTGATTTTTTTCTTTGATTTTACACTCCACATTGGTCTCTTTTTGCCCCATGAGCGGTCGCCATCGACAGGAGTGGGAACGGCTTGTGCTGAGGCTTGGTGAATCGATCAGAAGAATCCGGAAAGGATTACAATGTTCGTTCCAATGCCTTGCGCGGACGCAACTGCTATGATTTCATAACTTTGATTCCCAAAATGGTATAAAATTGTTTTCGATGGCTAATAATACTCTTTTGGCGAGGACTCGGCGTTCTGTCTGCCTTGTCATTTTTTGTTGTCTTGTGGCAATGTTGCGCCTTACTGCACAGGAGGTAGCAGTGTGGGGAGACAAGCATGGTGTGGCACCCGATCAGGCACATCGAACTTTGGTGAAAATAGTACTGAGCGAACCTCTGCCGCCGAATGCCAAACAGATCCGAATCAGTTACTCCTTTCCACAAGATACAAAGGACAAAGTCACTGCCCTGTATCTCCTTGTGAGTGATTCTTTGGCAGTACGCGATCTGCCGGACTATAAAGGGCGAGTCTCCTACGATAGCTTCCCGATCTCAAAGGAAGATTGCTTCATGATTCTTTCTGTCGATTCTGTTGCCGGCCGCCGTTCCTTTTATCTGGCTGCGGATATAGGGCCTGTCACTTCCTTTTCCCGATCCGACACACTGACTGCCCGTGTACAAGAGGTGGCTGTCGATGGCCGTCCTTTGCCGTTGAAAGAGCTGTCGCCTGCCTCCCGTAGGCTGTATAGGGGGTATGAGGCTCTCTTTGTGCCCGGAGATGGCGGATCGCGCAACTACCGTATTCCGGCTATTTTGAAAACTTCCCAAGAGACGCTCATCGCCATGGCTGACAGACGCAAGTATAATCAGACGGATCTACCGGAGGATATAGATATAGTCATGCGGCGCAGTACGGACGGAGGGAGATCGTGGAGCGATCCACGAATCATCGTACAGGGAGAGGGCCGCAATCATGGCTTTGGCGATGTAGCTCTCGTACAGACCAAGGCCGGAAAGCTCCTGATGATCTTCGTCGGCGGAGTAGGACTCTGGCAGTCCACCCCCGATCGTCCCCAACGAACTTATGTGTCGGAGAGTTGGGACGAAGGCCTCACCTGGTCTCCTCCTCGGGATATAACCCATTTCATCTTCGGCAAGGATTGTGCCGATCCGGGACGCAGTCGCTGGTTGGCTTCCTTCTGTGCATCGGGACAAGGGCTTTTGCTGCCATCCGGTCGTATTATGTTTGTAGCCGCCATCCGCGAATCAGGGCAGGAGTACGTCCTGAACAACTATGTCCTCTATAGCGACGACGAGGGCACCACTTGGCACCTGTCCGACTGTGCGTACCGCCGAGGCGATGAGGCAAAGCTCTCATTGATGCCCGATGGCAGGGTACTGATGAGCGTACGCAATCAGGGACGGCAGGAGAGCCGACAGCGTTTCTTCGCTCTCTCCTCCGACGATGGCCTTACTTGGGAGAGAACCAAGCAGTTCGAGAGTATCCATGACCCCGGCTGTAATGGCGCCATGCTTCAGTTGAAATGGAATGGTAGGGATCAAATGCTGCACTCTCTGCCTCTCGGCCCGGATGGACGTCGCGACGGAGCTGTCTATCTCTTCGATCACGCCTCCGTTCGCTGGTCTACCCCCGTAGTCGTCAATTCGGGATCGAGTGCCTACTCGGATATGACTCTACTGGCAGATGGAACAATCGGCTATTTCGTCGAAGAAGACGATGAGATCTCATTGGTTTTCATTCGGTTTGCCCTGGACGATCTCTTTGATGCCGGACTATGAGAATGGTGCATTTTTTATCGAGTTTTTCTTAGGGCTGCCATTGGAGGACAGCTCTACTATCGAGTCAATATCCATCAACCGCTATCCCACCGATACGAGCCAAAAAACCTCTGATTGTGGCGCGTCTTTTCTGAAGAAGGTGGTGCCGGAATTTTTTCGTTTTGGTTCGAGATTTTTTTACTTCTCGCGCCAAAGTGAAAAAGTTTACGCGCCACGTTTTCCCAGACTGCAAACGCAAAAAATCCGGCGCGTAAACCAATCGGCTGTGAGATGATGCCTGCTACACTTTTCGGCGGATTGATTTTTCCATCGTCATCGTCTTGTGGTGTTCGTATAAGGCTATGAATGTTGCACGGTGTGTCTGTTGTACCTATAATAATTTATCTTTGCGGTATATCAAATTATGCAAGACTCATGATAATACGGTGTCTTATCGGTCGGCCGAGAACCATCCTGTTCGGATTGATATTCGCGGCAAGTCTTTCTTATGCAACGGCACAAGAGAAAAAGGATACTCTCTCTACGGCTCAGCCTGTGCCCAATATCAGCAAGGTGGAGCAGACGCCCCTCCTCTCCGTTGATCACCCCGTCCTGCCTGCTTCTTTTCATAATCCTCGTCCGCTGCAAGGAATTCGGGACAGACATCTTTCCGATGCTTTGCTCAATGGATTGAAGCCTCATCGCTCATCTTTGCGATTGAACGATGAGCTCGACTTCACGGCAGAACGCCGGGATTTCGTATCCCCCCTCTTGCAAACTCGCCACGCTGCCGGTGTCTTTTCTTGGCGACCGACCGACCGGATGCGTTTTTATACATCCGGCAATATCGGTCTTGGTCATGATTTATTGACCGGTGTACGCAAGGACTTTGGATGGAATGCCGGTGCCGATTTTTTGCTGAGTCAAAATCTTACGGCGCATATTCAAGGCGGTTGGCAGCAGAACTTCGGTTTTATGCCTATGAGGACTGTCTGTGGTCAATTCCGCTGGCAAGCCACCGATAGGTTGAGTTTTACCACCGGTGTCGATTATCGACAGGTGCAGTGGAATGCTTTCGATAATAGAACGCTCTCGCTCGGGGGCACTGCTCGATACGAATTGATAGACAATGTCTTTATCAATGGATTCGGCACTTATCCTCTCTACAGTAGTACGCGCTCAGGACTCAATATGGCGGTGCCGATGCATGGATTCGGCCCTCAGTACGGTGGTTCGATCGAGCTGAAGGTCTCCGAACGATTCGGTTTTGCCGTCGGGGCAGAGCGCGAATACAATATCTGGACTCGCCGGTGGGAAACGCATTACTTTGCTTATCCCGTATTCTATGGTGATAAGAAGTAGTAATATACAATCAATACAGTGCTTTGTGATGAAAAAAGAAAAACTTTGGATTACGATCGTCGCCGGATTGGCTTTCGTATTGGGCCTTTATGCTCTTGGCCGCAGTGTCGCTCAGCTACGTCGCTCTCAGCCTTCGGTGACTGTGACCGGTATGGCCGAGCGTAATTTTAAATCCGATCTGATCGTTTGGAGTGCTTCGTACCAGCTCCAGATGATGGATATCGAATCGGCCTACAAGGCTTTGAAGGAAAAACAGATATTGGTGGCAGACTATTTGAAAAGCAAGCAGCTGCCGGATTCGTCTTATATCTTCTCAAGCGTAGCCATCTCTAAAGAATACAACTATTATTACGATCCGCGGCAGGAACAAAACGTCAGGACCTTTGCCGGATATCTGCTCAGCCAGACAGCTACGGTGACCTCACAGGACATCGAACATGTGGAGAAAATATCTCGCGATATAACGGAGCTGATCAATCAGGGGGTAGAGATTACCTCCAACCATCCGGCCTATTACTACACCAAGCTCAATGATCTGAAGGTAGAGATGCTGCGCAATGCTTCCGAAGACGCTTTCAATCGTGCTTCGGTCATTGCCGAAGGGAGCGGTTCTTCCGTAGGCAAGATGCTATCTTCTTCGATGGGTGTGTTCCAGATAGTGGGACTCAACTCGAACGAAGATTACAGCTGGGGCGGTTCGTTCAATACATCTTCCAAGATGAAGACAGCGAGCATAACGGTTAAGGCTTCTTTCGCTTTGAGGTGAGCTTTATTCCCCGTCCACATCATTCAATTATATTCCATAAAAAATGAAGCATATCGTATCTATTGACCAGTGTTCGGCCGAGGATATTCTTCGCATTCTCGATCGGGCAGAGCTATTCGAAAAGAATCCTAATCGGCACCTTTTGGAAGGTAAGGTCGTAGCCACTCTCTTCTTTGAGCCTTCGACCCGTACACGCCTGAGCTTTGAGACGGCTGTGAACCGTCTCGGAGGCCGTATCATCGGTTTTTCGGATGCATCCACCTCCAGCTCTACGAAAGGCGAATCGCTCAAGGATACCATTTCCATGGTGGGCAACTATGCCGATCTGATTATTATGCGCCACTATCTGGAAGGGGCGGCTCGTTATGCTTCGGAGGTAAGCCGTGTGCCGGTAGTCAATGCCGGCGATGGAGCCAACCAGCATCCTTCACAGACTTTGCTCGATCTCTATTCGATTCGCAAGACGCAGGGCACTCTCTACGATACGACCATAGCTATGGTAGGTGACCTTAAGTACGGGCGCACCATCCACTCCCTGATAGAGGGTATGTCGCACTTCCGTCCTCGCTTTATCTTCGTTGCTCCCGAAGAGCTGTCTCTTCCTGAAGAATACAAGCAGTTTTGTCGAGAGCATGATCTGCCTTATATGGAAACCAAACATTTCGACGAGGAGGTGATCAATAACTGCGATATTCTCTATATGACGCGTGTACAACGCGAGCGATTCACGGATATGGAGGAATATGAACGGGTCAAAGATGTCTATGTGCTGACCAACGATATGCTATCCGACAGCCGTCCGAATCTGCGCGTACTGCATCCACTTCCTCGTGTGGGGGAGATTGCCTACGATGTGGATGACAATCCTAAGGCCTACTTTATCCGGCAAGCACTGAACGGACTTTATACGAGGCAGTCCATTATTTGTGAAGTGCTCGGCATAGACGTTGCAAACTAAGCAGATATTGTGATGAAAAAGGAAGAAATGCTCGTCGCCGCGATTAGAAACGGCATCGTTATAGACCATATCCCCCCGACAAAGTTGTTCAAAGTGGCTACGCTCTTGCAGCTGGATGATTTGGACAAGCGGATCACCATCGGCAACAATCTGCGCAGTCGGAGCCATGGGTCGAAGGGGGTTATCAAGATAGAGGATAAAACGTTCGACGAGGAGGAATTGAACCGTATCGCCCTTATTGCCCCGAATGTACGTCTGAACATTATTCGGGACTATGAAGTTGTAGAAAAACGTCAGGTGGAAGTGCCACAGGAGGTGGTAGGCCTTGTCCGTTGTCCGAATCCGAAGTGTATTACGAACAACGAACTGATGCAAACCCGATTCCGTGTGATCGATGCCGAACAGTGTACGCTCCGATGCGACTATTGTGAGCGAAAGCTCTCCAATGAACGTATCGAACTGCTATAGTTCGCGTAACTTTTCCAAGAACAAAACAATGAGACAAGATTGGAAACCCGGCACACTTATCTATCCGCTACCGGCCATATTGGTGAGTTGCGGCTCTCGGCCGGAGGATTATAATTTGCTTACGGCCAGTTGGGTGGGGACGATATGCAGCCAGCCACCTATGTGCTATGTCAGTATTCGTCCGGAACGTCACTCCCATGCTCTCGTCAAGGAAAGTGGCGAGTTCGGTCTGAACCTGACTACGGTCGGCATGGCCAGACAGACGGACTGGTGCGGTGTTCGTTCGGGCAAGGACTATGACAAGTTTGCCGAGACAGGCCTTACCGTGGAACCTGCCAAGCTGATCAAAGCTCCTCTGGTGGCCGAATCGCCGGTCAGCATAGAGTGCAAGGTACGACAGATCATTCCACTCGGTAGCCATGACATGTTTATGGCCGATGTGGTCAATGTGCGTGCCGACCAACAATATATCGACCCGGAGACAGGTTCTTTCGATATGGAGAAAGCAAACCTGCTGGCATATTCGCATGGCGAATACTTCTCGCTTGGGGACTTTCTCGGCTATTTCGGCTGGTCGGTCAAGAAAGACAAAACGCCTGTCAGACGTCGTAAGTAGCACATTCTGATAAACCTAATAGTAACGTAAACATAGAATGAATATGAAAAAAGGAACAGTAATCATCATTGCCATTATTGCAGTTTTTGTACTGCTATTTAGCTGGGGTGTGGTCAAATACAACAGTTTTGTGGACAAGCAGGAAGCCGTCAATACGGCTTGGAGTCAAGTGGAAAACCAGTACCAACGTCGTTTGGACTTGATCCCGAATCTCGTAGAGACCGTCAAAGGCTATGCCGCTCACGAGAGCGAAACGCTTACTGCCGTGATCGAAGCACGTAGCAAAGCCACTGCTACCAATATCAATGCCGACAATCTGACGGAAGAGAACTTGGCCAAGTTTCAGCAGTCGCAGGATCAGCTATCGAGTGCCTTGTCCCGTTTGATGGTCGTAGTAGAGCGTTACCCCGATCTCAAGGCTAACCAGAACTTCCGCGATCTGCAAGTGCAACTTGAGGGTACGGAAAACAGAATCACGGTAGCACGTCAGGACTTCAATGCCATAGCCAAGACATATAACGTGGCTGTGCGCAGATTCCCGGCCAATATCATTGCCGGTATGATGAACTTCGATCAGCGTCCCTATTTCAAGGCTGATGAAGGTGCAGAGAAGGCTCCTCAAGTAAAATTCTAATCCTCTTTTTCGCTCTTGCGAATGATGCGTTCGTCAAAGATCAGGTTACGGAGCCTTGCAGAGTGGCCTTTTTTCCTAATGGCCTTTTTCTTCTTTCTGATGCATTCCAGTGTATCGGCACAGCGGGTATATAAGCCGGAGGATGTACCCAACGTCCAACTTGCCGATAGCACTCGGCTCGTGACGGACGAAGCGGGTTTGCTCAGCAATGCCCAGGAGGAGGTCATGAACGGACGGCTACGAGCCATCCGCAGCAGTTATGCCGTCGAGTTTGCCGTCGTTACTCTCCCGTCTATCGGTGATGCTCCATTGGAGGATTTTACCTTGAAGCTGGCGCGTCAATGGGGAGTCGGTAATAAAAAGAACAACAACGGCCTTTTGCTCGTACTCGTGCTGGATCAGCGACGGGTACGCTTCGAGACGGGCTATGGTCTGGAAGGTTATTTGCCCGATGGTTTGCTGAGCCGTATCATACATGATCGCATGATCCCTCATTTTCGATCGGGGAACTATGCCGAAGGTTTATCCGAGGGAGTTGTTGCTGTTCAGCAGGTGTTGGACGGATCTTATGATGTGAAGCCTGACGGTGGAGATCGGTCTGCTGTTTCCAATATGAGCTGGGGTACCATATTTATATTCTATTGCGTCTTTATGCTCCTCGCTTCGGCTTCGGTACTCTATCAGCTGACTTCATATCGCAGGCAATATCCACGAGCAACGGCAGTGGAGGAATATGAATTTCTTCGCAGGCGAATATCGATGCTGGGATGCGTCTTTTTACTGCTTTTCCCTCCGGGATTTATTGTGGTGATGGCCATCGTCAAATCACGACAGAACAAACTGAAGAAAGAGATGGCTCTGTGTCCACGCTGCCATCAGCATTCGGTACATCTGCTTGATCAAAGTTTGGAAGAAGATCGTTATCTCAGTCCCTCTCAGCAGATGGAGCATAAACTTAAGAGTCGGGATTTCAGAGTCTATGCCTGCTCTTCCTGCGACCATGCGCAGGTAATAGGCTACGATCGTCCGGCTACCTCCTACAAGCGTTGTCCTAACTGCGGAACGGTTGCCCTGCGCTATATGGGAGAAAAGCGTGTGCGTACGGACAGGGGCATGATGATTCGCAAGGAATGGCGCTGTCTGTACTGCGGAGAGAATCATACCCAACAGTACCGAGACAATAATGATGCCGAAGTTGCTGCTGCAGGTATCCTGCTGGGTTCGCTGCTTGGTCGTGGAGGCCGCAGCGGCGGTTTCGGAGGCGGCTTTGGCGGCGGTGGCTTCGGTGGTGGCAGCTTTGGTGGAGGTGGAGCCTCTGGTGGCTGGTAATTTAACTATGTTGATGGCTGGAAGTATCAGGAAAATTGTCGGTGCTGTGGTATCACTGTGGTTTGCAGTGGTTCCCGTTCTTGCACAACATGATTATCAGTTTGATTTCGAAGGCAAGGAGGTAAAGGAACCTACCGAAGAAGAGCAGATCGCTCGGGGGGATAAACTCAAGGTCTATACGTTGAATCCCAATACGGGTGATCTCTTGCGCTCTCCCATCGATACGGCTATGCTCGGTTTCTACAATCGAGTGAAAGCCGAGGGACGTTCGCTTGCCATCGGTTATTTGGGCAATCTGAACTCTCCGTGGGAGAGCAAAATGTTCTTCGATCGTCCGCTCTATCATCCGCAGTTCATGTATATGTACGGGCTTCACGGTATGTTGATAGATCCTTTTACAGCCCGATTCTACGATACCAAGAGTCCTACTACTCAGGTGCTCTATCTCCGGCATGGCGACAATCAGACGCGAGAGGAAGAGCTGCGTTCTACTTTGGCTTTGAATATAGGCAAGCGAATCAACATCGGTAACGATGTGGATTATATCTACAGCAACGGTTTCTACAACTCCAACAAGACGAAAGCCATCTCTTACCGCTTTTTCGGTAGCTACCGTTCCGATCGCTACGAGGCGTATGCTTATGTGGGCAATAATTACTATCTGATGACAGAGAACGGAGGGATTACGAATGATGACTACGTAATCCATCCGGGTAACTTTGCCAATGGGACGAACGAATTCGTATCCACGGATATTCCGGTGAAGTTTCCCGGCAATAATATGTTCAATTCGCTTCGGCAAGGAACGGCTCGTCTGACCCATCGCTACAACCTCGGTTTCTATCGTGAGGGACAGACCGAGTATTATGATGGCAATGAATTCGAGGCTCCCCATTTGATCGATACGATGGTATTCGTGCCCGTGGGCAGTATCTCCCATACTTTCAATTATACTAAGAGTCGCCGCCGTTTCAAGGTCAAAAGCCCTTTGGACAGTACCGTCTATCCCAATCTTTTCATCAAACGACTGAACGATGCCGGAGAAGTGATCGTGCTGCCGAACGATACCACGCGAATGGAAGAATACCACAATACGGTGGCACTTTCTTTGCGGGAAGGTTTCCATCGCTGGGCTAAGTTCGGCCTGACGGCTTATGTCAGATTGGAGAATCGGTTTTATACGCTACAAGATTCAGTAGTCGGTGTACCCCCTACGGACAGGGAGTTCAGCACTTATATCGGGGGAGAGATCAGCCGACGAGGGGGGAAATATCTCAACTTTGCAGCCGATGGAGAGCTGTCGGTTGTCGGGAGCGATGCCGGAGCATTCAAACTCAGAGGACGATTGAGTACAGCGTTCGATCTCCTTCGTCGGAAGACGGAAATGGAAGCTTGGGGGCAACTTCTCAATACTCGTCCGGGCTACTTTCTGCGTCATCATCATGGTACTGTGCACTGGTGGGACGAATCGTTCGATTTCATCCAGCAACTCAGATTGGGTGGCTCTCTTCGTCTGAAGGACTGGGGTACGACCTTGACGTTGCAATCCGCTACGCTCAAGAACTATATATATTTCGACCATACGGCTTTCCCCCAACAGGTCTCTTCTCCTATACAAGTCCTGGAAGGGCGGATAGCACATGCCTACCGATGGGGTGCTTTGCGATGGGAAGTGGAAGCGGCTTATCAAACAAGTAGCAACCGTACGGCTTTGCCTTTACCGAAGCTGGCGGCTTATGGCAATCTCTATTTGGACTTCCGTCTGCCGAGCAGTACCAAGGTGATGCGTATACAGACGGGAGTGGATGCTCGCATTCATTCCTCCTACTATGCTCCGTATTATGAACCCGCCGTACAGCAATTCACCACGCAACAAGAGATAAAGGTGGGAGGGTCTTTCCCTCTGATGAATGCTTATGTGAATATCCACCTCAAGCGCTCACGTTTCTTCTTTGAAATGTACAATCTGGCTGAGGCTTTCATCGATAGCAAGCGTTTCTCTTTGGTGCATACGCCGTACAACCCTCGTGGTCTGCGTATGGGTATTGCCATCGACTTCAATAAATAAATGGAAATGAAGAAACAGATTGCTCTCTACGGCGTTTTACTGATCTCTGTCCTTATCGTGATGGTTGCTTTGCGCCACTGTGGTAGAGGAGGGGCTGCCGGTGGGGACGCTGTCGATTCGTTGCGTGATTATCCTGATATTCACCGAGAAGGAGTGCTGAGGATCATTGCCCGATACAATGACAGAGACTATTATGTGGGACAGGATTCCACCGCCGGTTTTGTTTACGATGTGGCACGTCGTTTATCGGAAATCAGTGGCATTCGGATAGAAATCGGTCTGGAAAAGAATTGGAAAGAGAGCCTTGAAAGGTTGCGACGAGGTGCATGCGACATCATTGCACAAGACATTCCGCTGACGGCTGTAACGGACACCGTCCACTACCGCTTTCTTCGTCCGATACACCTCGGACGGCTTTATCTGGTACAACGTCGATCCGATACTGCCTTGATTCGTCGCCAGATTGATTTGTCCGGACGGACGGTGACCATTCCGGAAGGCTCTCCGGCGAGGTTGTTCGTCAAACACCTGTCCGAGGAAATCGGGGATAGTATATATATACGAACCGATCCCACTTATTCTGCAGAGCAATTAGCCATGATGGTGGCATCGGGCGACATCGATCTGACCGTCTGTAACCAACATGAAGCTAAGAAGTTGGGACAACTCCTCCCTGCGTTGGACTGCAGTGTACCGCTCTCTTTCGAACTGCGACAGGCATGGTTGGTGCGCCGAAGTGCAACCTCCTTGCAGGACAGTCTCAATAGTTGGTTCGAGCGGCTTCGCTTGTCAGGCGAATTGGAGCGGCTTTACGATCGTTACCATTGATCCTTTATTCCCACCAAGGACAGCATGAGGCATAGGGCCGGGACTTTTATTCCTCGATGTAGTTATTCTACGTAGAGAACAAGCCCTTTCAGGTATTCGCCTTCCGGATGATAGATGTTGATGGGGTGATCGGCAGGTTGGGTAAGTTGATGCAGTATGCGCACCTTTCTGCCGGCTGATGCCGCTGCTGTAAATACTGCCAAACGGAATTCCTCCCGACTGACTGCCTGTGAACAGCTGAAGGTGAAGAGCACACCTCCCGGCGCGATCTTGCGAAAAGCTGCCGCATTCAGTTTGCGGTAACCTATCAGAGCATTGCGCAGCACTTTGCGATGCTTGGCAAAAGCCGGTGGATCCAGTACGATCAGATCATAAGCTCCGACAGCCATCTCGTCAAGGAAGTGGAAAGCGTCGGCAGCATAAGATTCGTGACGATCGTCTCCCGCGAAATTCAGTGCCATATTCTTTTCCAGCAGATGTACGGCTCTGGCTGAGCTGTCCACCGAGTGTACGCTACAGGCTCCTCCTCTCATTGCATACAGGGAGAAACCACCGCTATAGCAGAACATATTGAGCACCTTACGTCCGGAGGCATATTCCTCCAGCAAGGCTCTGTTCTCTCGTTGGTCGATGAAGAACCCCGTCTTCTGTCCTTTGATCCAGTCGGGCAGGAAGAGAAGTCCGTTTTCATACTCTGCTTCGGCTTGTGCTGAACCGATCAGGAAGCCATCGGCCGATTCCAGTCCGGCCTTGAACGGTAGAGTGCTGTCCGACTTGTAGTAGACGGCATCTACCAAGCCTGTAGTCGTCGTTATAAGAGCCTTCGCAATATCCGTTCTCGCGTGGTGCATACCTACGCTGTGCGCCTGCATCACGGCTGTATGCCCATATACATCGATAATAAGACCGGGAAGTCCATCTCCTTCTCCATGCACCAAGCGATAGGCCGTATTTTTGGATCTCGTATCATCGTAGCGGATCAGTCCCAGAGCCGAACGCAGTCGGAAAGCGGCAGATAGCCGTTCTTCCCAGAAGGAAACATCGAGTACCATATCAATATCGAAGGAAAGCATTCGCACGGCTATGCTTCCTTTCTCATAGTGGCCGATTCCGAGAGGTTCATGTTTGGAGGAAAAGATACGAACCGGATCTCCTTCGGCAGGATTGCCGCTGATCGATGCTATGGCACCGGAGAAGATCCACGGATGGAATCGTCTGACGGATTCCTCTTTGTTCGGGAGTAGCGTAATGGAGGGGAAGGCTGTCATAAGAGGGCGAATTGTACAGGGGTAGGGGTGGGAAGTGTCATAAGCTGATTGAATATACGCAGGCAAGCCCAGGCGTCGAGTGCAGCATAGGACTGCTGAGCCGCAGTCAGCGTACGTGCCTCCCAGTTGGTGAGCCGTTGGGATTTGCTGATGCGTCTGCCGAAAAGGATGGCGTATATTTTCTGAAGGCTGGCATCGCGGATGCCGTATGCAGGGCAGAGGCGTTGTAGCTCGACGAATCCTGCCGGTTCGATCGGTTTGCGCCGTCTGATCACCGTCATGTCATCGCTCAGGCTCAGTCCTACTTTGAGTATGTCGGGATTCTCCAGTAGCTGTTGCAGTTCCTCCGGTATATCTATCATATTGAGTCGGAAGAGGAAGCAGTCCGTTTCTGTGGACATCTGCATCAGAGCTACCGACGGACGGGCACCACGTACGAAAGAAGGGCGGGTCTCTGTATCGAAGCCGATCGTGCGGCTGGCCGATAGTAGCTTTATGGCTTCAGGTATGGCTTCAGATTTGTCGATCAGGTGGATGCTCCCGGGGAATACCTCTGCTTCCATGCCGGCAACAGCTTCTTTATCTATATTGGCTACCATGATTTTATTGTCCTATATACTATAAGTCCTCAGCTTCTTCCCTCTCCTCTTCTTCCCACGTCCGATAGGCCTCGCTGTAGCGCAGTTCGTGCAGAGCACCGGCAGCAGCCAAGAGCCGATTGCCCCAGTATTCGCCGAAGTAGGTAAGGCAGCGACCGATGGCTTGAGGAATGGCACTGTCGTTCGATTGGCGTACGACTCCGAGCAGATTGCCCACCTGCTGATATACGTCGGCCAAACATTCCCCAATACTTGCTCCTACGGGAGTATCGCTGTATTGCATATCGCTGTGTCGCGCATCGAGGAAAGAGTCGTACGACCCCAGCTGTGACTCTACGGCAGAGCGTACCTGTTCGTAGGATTCTTCCGTGATGTATTCCTCCACGAAGTCCATCTCTTCGCTGTATTCGTATGGAGGCAAAAGGGCTGTCTTGAAATAGAGAAGAGGCAGTACTTTGGAAGCTTTGTCGATGAAATCCGTAGTCCGGTGAGCTGCTGCCTGTTCGACGAGAGCACAGAATTCAACGCCCACTGTGGCAAATTCTATTAACTCCGGACTATATACGCTTCCCGCATTAGTTTCTTTCATGTCGCAAATTTACTACATAATGCGAACGGAGAGCAACCTCATATATATTATAAATGTACTCTGCCGACACGGAGGGATAGCCCGTGCCGGCAGAGTATATGTGTGGGAGATATAAGATCCTCTCCCGTTGTTCGGGCAGATCTTATTTGAGGACTTTTGTCGTAAGCGTTCTGTCATTTCCTTCGATCCGGAGAATATAGGTGCCCTGTGGCAGGTCGTGTATGTCCATGCTATAGACAGTGGTGCCACTGACGAGAGTCTTTGTGACGGTTTTCACCGTCTGTCCGCTAAGGTTGTAGAGATTGGAGCGATATTGGCCCGACTTATCCACCCGAACCGATACGACAAGCTCCGATTTATTGCCGTTGAACCATGTTCTCAAACCGGCATCTTGCTCTTCGACAGTGCTGATGCTCTGTATTTGCACAGCTGTAAATCGAAGAGGATCCGGTTCGCCGATGAATGGGAAACATTCCTTTCGTCCGCCGGCATCGTCGGCATAGAGGTAATATTCCACCTTGTCGTTTTCTTTCAGGTTGGTAAAGGCGTAGGTATAATGGCCGGCCGTTCCGGAAGCGGTCATGTCGGCAGCGACAAAGGCTCTGGCACCATTGACCCTGTAGAAGCACTTGACACCTGTGATGGCGGCATTGGCACAGGACACCACATTCGCCTCGATTTTGAAGTCGGGACCTTTCTGCTCGCCCAACAGGGGATAATGCTTGATATAGAGATACCCCTTGTCGGCTATTTGGTGGGTGCGGCAGTGAAGTGCATCCGCAAAACTCCAGGAATCCCCGATGATACCCTTGATCTCATAGCCGGGCATAGCCTTGGCATATGCTTCGAGCGCAGCCTGAGAGATTGCTCCATTGTTAAGGATAGGGACGTAAACCTTTTTATTCAGTATCAACGAGTTTGTAAAGGGATCTTTGCTGTTTGTCTTTACCCTGTAAACTTCGTATTTGGTGCCCCAAGGGGTAGTCAATTTCTCTATTTCCTGAACGAAAGCTTTCAGCTTCCTATATCTGGGGTCGGTTTCAGGAACTTGCAAGACCATTATTTTGTTCGGGGAGAGGAGCTTTGCCCAGCAGTCGATGTGGCTATTGGAATAGGCGATCAAATTGGCGTCAATGTAAGTCTGTAAGTCCGTGATGCCCAGATATTGCTTCTTTCTCTCCTGTACCTGCTCCGGAGTCAGACCTAAGTCAATTTGGTTCTGCGTATAAGCCATTTTGGACTGCATGGCCCTTCCGTATCCGTCGCACATATAGTTGCCACCGCTTTCCACCAGTTTCATGCCGAAAAGCTCCATGTCCAAATACTTGGCTTCGTATTGGGGGAAGTCATCTTCTACGGCCGGAGACCGATCGAAGAGGAAATCGACCAACCCGACCTTGTTGTTGTCGTACATGATAAACCAACCGCTGTAGTCTCTGGTCCAGCAAGCTTCTACATCGACCGGCGCAGTGATGAACTTGCAATGAACCATATTCACACCGGCAGCCGTATATTCGGATATAGCCTTAGCCTTTTCGCTCTCATTCCCTACGATGGTATAGACGGTGTCGTCCTTGGATAGCTCTATGACCAACTCCATCGGAATGCGCAGCGGAAAAGCGATAAGAGCTCCGGCAGAACGTTCGAACTCTGCTATACTGCGAACAGGGCCTGCCGGAGGAGGTGTCTCGACGAAGTTCTTGTCCGCACCTTTCCATCCCAAGCCTGTTGCGATGTTTCTGCCGGCAAGGGGCGTTTGCGACTGTGCTGTCATTGTGAGGCAGGCGAGCCCCCATGCAGCGATCATCACTCTCTTCAGTAAAAATGTGCTCATCATACTTTGTTATTTGGAGGTTATGAATAATGGTCTGATTATGGCCGGGAGGTCATTCGCCAAAAGTCTTAGGTGTCGTAGAGCGTATTGATCCACATGGCAAAGAGCTTGTCCGTGAGGGAATAGACCTTGTTGATTCCGGTGATAAAGTGCAAAGCTGACAAAAGCCGGACTATAACATCCTCTCTCCTGTATGCATAGCAGGGCTATCGCATTTGAAAGTTTATACTGCATACTTGGCCTCTTTCTTGTATAATTTGGGATTCTATCACATTAATTCGTACTTGTTTTGATAACCGAACGTAGCAATCGTTAGGTTTATAAGTGTGTTAACAGTTCAAATGCGATTGCCCTGGTATGCATAGAAATGCTTTCGGGCAAATATATTTATTTAGTTCGGAATTGGTATCTGTTTCGAAAAATCAGCGGAAAACTGCAATTCATTGTTGGATTTTTATTCGCATTTGCAGCTAAAACTATGAAGCATAATATTCCGGATGAAAAAGATAAGCAAGTACAGAGTTCCTCTCGTTATCGACCATTACCACTCTGTCTTTCCTTTTGAGTGAATACCGGGCTACAGCCCCAAAAACATCACAACAAAGCCTGGCGAAAGAGGGAGGTAACCTTGAAGAAATTGTCCCACAAGGTTGGAAAGTCAGCCATGCCACCGGAGACCTGAGCAAAGATCGATTCCCTGACATCGCCTTGGTCGCACAGCCACAGGACAAAAGTAAAATCAAACTTAGAAATGACGGGAGAGAGCACTTCTGTAAGCATCAATTACTCTACTTCGAAGATGTGTACTATCTATTGAAGCCGAAAATGAGAAAAGAAAAGTGCGAGGCAGAGCAAATGCTCCGATTTCTGATTCGATCTACAAAAGTAGGGGAGGGCGTGCAATTTTTTTAACGCCTCCCCATTTTTTATTGTACTTTTAGGCCTCATTTAGAACGCTATGGAGCAAGAAAAACAGTTGCAGACAGAGTATATCGAGAGCGACATCAAGACGCTGGAATGGGACGAACATATTCGCCGTCGTCCGGGAATGTATATCGGTAAGCTGGGTGATGGCACTCATGCCGATGACGGTATCTATGTGCTGCTGAAAGAGGTGCTGGACAACTCTGTGGATGAGTTTGTCATGGGTGCCGGCAAGAGCATCGATATTACGATCGAGAATGGCACCGTTACCGTTCGTGACTACGGTCGCGGTATCCCCCTCGGCAAGCTGGTCGATGCCACTTGTAAGATGAATACGGGGGGCAAAATCGATTCCAAAGCTTTCAAGAAGTCCGTCGGACTGAACGGTGTCGGTATCAAAGCTGTCAATGCTCTCTCCACCGAATTCGTCGTTACGGTATGGCGCGATGGACAAACCAAACGCGTACGATACAGCCGTGCCGAACTTTTGGAGGAGACCGATCCTGTCGCCTCTGATGAGCCTTCCGGTACGGAGGTGCGATTTACCCCTGACGATAGTCTCTTCCGCAACTATCGGTATCAGGAGGAGTTCGTCGTTTCGATGATCAAGAACTATACTTTCCTGAATACGGGATTGTCATTCTTCTACAACGGGAAGAAATTCCTCAGTCGCAAAGGATTGGAAGATCTCCTGGCCGAGAATATGACGGGCGATGCACTGTATCCGATCATTCACCTGAGCGATACGGATATTGAGATCGTCGTCACCCATACGCAGCAGTACGGCGATGAGTTCTACAGCTTTGTGAACGGTCAGAATACGACGCAGGGCGGTACGCATCTGAGTGCTTTCCGTGAGGCCGTGGCACGCACGATCAAAGAGTTCTACTCCAAGAATTTCGAATACAGTGACATCCGTAGCGGCATGGCCGCGGCTATCAGTATCAAAGTGGAGGAGCCCGTCTTTGAGAGTCAGACCAAGACCAAACTCGGCAGCCGTGATATGGGGCCGGACGGCCCTACGATCCAAAAATTCGTGGGCGACTTCCTAAAGAAAGAACTGGACGACTATCTGCATATCCATACCGAAACGGCAGAAGAGATGCTGCGCAAGATCCAGCAGAGCGAGCGCGAGCGCAAAGCGATGAGCGGCATCACCAAATTGGCACGCGAAAGAGCTAAGAAATCCAATCTGCACAACAAAAAACTGCGTGACTGCACCGTTCACTTCAATGATCCCAAGGCCAAGGAACCGGAGCGTACCAGCATTTTCATTACTGAGGGCAATTCGGCCAGCGGCTCTATTACTACGTGTCGGGATGCCAACTATCAGGCCGTATTCAGCCTGCGTGGTAAGCCGCTCAACTGTTTCGGTCTGACCAAGAAGGTGGTCTATGAGAACGAAGAGTTCAACCTCTTGCAGGCAGCTTTGAATATCGAGGAAGGATTGGACGGCCTGCGCTACAATCGTGTGATCATTGCCACTGATGCCGACGATGATGGCATGCATATTCGCTTGCTGATCATCACTTTCTTCCTTCAGTTCTTCCCTGACCTTGTGCGTAAGGGGCATGTCTATGTCCTCGAAACGCCACTCTTCCGCGTTTTCCTCCCGCCCGAATCCAAAAAACAAACCTTCGGAGCCGCTCCCAAACGAGGACGCAAGAAACAGGAATCCGATACGCCTAAGCAGGTAACGGATATATACTGCTATAGTGAGGCCGAGAAGCAAGCCGCACTCAAACAGCTGGGCAAGAAAGCCGATGTCACTCGCTTCAAAGGATTGGGAGAAATCTCTCCGGAGCAATTCAAGGATTTGATTGACGAGGAGAATATCCGTCTCGAGCCGGTCAGCCTCAAGCGCGAGGATAAGATCAAGGAGCTGCTCACTTTCTATATGGGAAAGAATACGAGCGAGCGTCAGGAGTTTATCATTGACAACTTAGTCGTGGATGAGGATGTGCTCTGAACAGACTTTCTTAATATCCCAAGAATCAAATATGAAAAAGAATATCGCCCTCTTTGCCGGTTCGTTCGATCCTTTCACGCGCGGGCATGCCGACATCGTCGAACGCTCGCTGGCCATATTCGATGAGGTGATCATCGCTATCGGTATCAATGAACAAAAGCGTACGCTCTTCTCCGCAGAACGGCGACAAGAGCAGATAGCTCGCTACTACGCTTCCCGTCCTGCTATCGGGGTGATTACTTATAGTGGGCTTACAGTCGATCTCGTGCGCCAAACCGGAGCCACTGCTTTGGTGCGAGGTATTCGTTCTGGATCTGATTTTGAGTACGAGCGTACTTTGGCCGACCTGAATCGTCATCTTTCGGGTGTGGATACCGTTCTGCTTTGTACCGACACGCGTCTCTCTTTCATCAGCTCAAGTGCCGTACGCGAGTTGATCTCCTTTGGACGAGACGTCTCGGATTTCCTGCCGGAGGGATTTGTCCTCGATTGAGAAAATCAAAACAAAAAGCCTTGCAGAAGTCTCTACTGCAAGGCTTTTTTTTGTGCCTCAAATTCAGCTCACGATACTTTGCCGGCTTTTCAATGAAGGGGCAAAAGAGAGATTCTGAATGTGATAAGCTGTTCAAAAAACATGCGCCAAAAAAGTTTTCGACAACGAAGATGAGTTTGGAATGATTCCAAATAAGCATCTGTGGAGAAGAGAAAAGCGAGGCAAAAGTAGCGAGGAAATGAACTTTCACGGACTGAAATACGAATTAAAACAAGTCGGAGAACAATCTGTATATAAAGCGTTTTCAATTTGTATATAAATCGTTTCCGTTTTATATATAAATCGTTTTCAATAAATATATAGATCGTAATTGATTTGTATATAAATCGCAGGCTCGAAAAATGCTTTTTCCGAAGCTGATATAAAAGAAGCACCCGCCGAGTTCTACGGAGAACTCCAACGGGTGCAGTATGTATATGTGTGTGATCGGTCTATGTCAAGATGCTATCCTTTTGCATGTGATTCGATGTAGCTGCACGATTCCGCTCTGCAATCTCGGATCGGATCGAGGGCTGTCGCTGTAGTGGAATATCCGAATAGAAGCTTATTCGGGCTTGATGTCAGACGATGGGGCGTAGCCGGCAGTTTGTCGATGTGTAGCATACTATATAATACTCTCTTTTTCAGTTAATTGCTCGCCTCCAATACAGGGGAAATTCACGGTTCGGAGCAATGCTTTTCGGAAGACAAAATTAGCCAAATCTTTTTCTTTGCCCAACGGCTGCTGTGCTTGCGCTTGAAAAACTGAATGCACAAGAGTAACGAGATGTCCGAAATTTGCTGAAAATAATGTACCTTTGCCGCGCTGATTATTATCAAATAGTGCCGAACGGTTTGATTTTCAGTGCGTTTTTGTCCGAGAGGAGCAGCCCAGTGTCCGTGCGTAAAGCTCCTGATGCATCGGCCGAATCGACAGAAAAGATGATCGTTCACCAAATTACTAACAACAAAAAAACAAGCAGTGGATACTTTAAGCTTCAAGACCATTTCTGCGAACAAAGCAACTGTTACGAAGGAATGGGTCATTGTAGATGCTGAAGGACAGACACTTGGCCGTATGTGTGCCAAAGTGGCGAAGCTCCTGCGCGGCAAATACAAGCCCAATTTCACCCCGCATGTTGATTGTGGCGATAATGTGATCGTTATCAACGCAGACAAGATCGTTCTCTCCGGTAATAAGTGGGACGGTCGTATTTATCTCCGCCACACGGGCTATCCCGGCGGACAACGTCAGTTCACACCTCGTGACTTGATGAACAAAGGCCCCGAATTCCTCTTCCGTAAGGTCGTAAAGGGTATGCTTCCCAAGAATCGCTTGGGTGCCAAGATCATTGGCAATCTGTATGTATATGCCGGCACCGAGCACAAACATGAGGCTCAGCAACCCCGGCAATTGGATATTAATTCACTCAAATAATCGACAGCTATGGACTATATCAATGCAATAGGCCGGCGTAAGGCTGCTGTAGCTCGTGTTTATCTGAGCGAAGGCTCCGGCAAGATCGTCATCAACAAGCGCGAAATCGAAAAGTATTTCCCGTCTTCAATCTTGCAGTATATCGTTAAGCAACCGCTTCTCAAGCTTGAAGTTGCTGAGAAATACGATATCAAGATCAATCTGCGTGGAGGTGGTTTCAAAGGTCAGAGCGAGGCTGCTCGCTTGGCTATCGCCCGTGCACTGGTCAAGATCAATCCGGACGATAAACCTGCTTTGCGTTCAGAAGGCTTCATCACTCGCGATCCTCGTGTCGTAGAGCGTAAGAAACCGGGACGTCCCAAAGCTCGCAAGAGATTCCAATTCAGTAAGCGTTAATGTCCTTAGAGGATATTTCTCGCGTTTAGTATCTAAATCCATCGGATTGCAATCGGGAGTATTCCATTTCTTTTCGAGTCTGCTCTACCGATTTGGATTGCAAACAGTAATCATTACAAAGAACGTAAACGAAAATGTCAAGAATTTCTTTTGATCAATTATTGGAAGCCGGTGCTCACTTCGGACACCTCAAGAGAAAGTGGAATCCGGCTATGGCTCCGTACATCTTTATGGAGCGCAACGATATTCATATTATCGACCTGCACAAAACAGTTGCTAAAATAGACGAAGCAGCCGAGGTTATTAAGGGTATGGCGAAAAATGGCAAGAAGATCCTCTTCGTTGCAACGAAGAAGCAAGCCAAAGAACCTATCGCCGAATTGGCTAAATCAGTGGGAATGCCCTACGTGGTAGAACGCTGGCCGGGCGGTATGCTCACCAACTTCCCCACCATCCGCAAGGCGGTGAAGAAGATGACCCAGATTGACAAAATGACGGCTGACGGCACATTTGATAATCTTTCCAAGCGCGAAAAGCTGCAAATCACTCGCCAACGTGCCAAATTGGAGAAGACGCTCGGTTCTATCGCCGATATGAACCGTCTGCCTTCTGCCCTGTTCGTGGTGGACGTGATGAAAGAGCACATCGCCGTACGCGAAGCCAACCGTCTCGGCATCCCCGTATTCGCTATGGTGGATACCAACAGTGATCCTTCGCTTATCGACTATGTGATCCCCTCTAACGATGATGCCCTGAAGGCTATCGAGCTGATCGTGGGCACGATGTGCCAGGCCATCAACGAAGGTCTGATGGAGCGCAAGGCCGAAAAGCCCGAAGAGGAGGAGACGGAAGAAGCAGCTCCCCGTCGCGAACGTCGCGCTCGCTCAGGAGCTCGTCGCTCTCGTCAGAATCAGGACGAAGCTACGGTAGAAGCTGCCGCAGAGGTAGCAGAAGCTCCCGAAGCCGAAGAGGCAGAATAAACAGCACACATGGAATTATGAGCTATGGGTTATAATCCATGAGTGGCCTCAGCATGCAGGTTCCAAACTCAGGGGTTATGATTCATGGCTCATAACTTTTTTACAGAATACCAATAACCCATTCATTATAGAACAAACCAATGGCTGTAACAATTCAAGACATTGCCAAACTGCGTAAGATGAGCGGTGCCGGCATGATGGACTGTAAGAATGCGCTCGAAGAGTCCAACAACGACTTCGAGAAAGCAATGGAAATCATTCGCAAGAAGGGACAAGCAGTAGCTGCCAAGCGTTCGGACAGAGAGGCTTCAGAAGGCTGCGTGCTTTCAGCTGACAAAGACGGATTTGCTGCTATCGTAGCACTCAAGTGCGAGACTGATTTCGTGGCAAAGAATGCCGAATTCATCGAGCTTACACAAAATATCCTCAATACCGCTATGGACAAGAAGCCTGCCAATAAAGAAGAGCTGCTCGCCCTTCCTTTGGCAGACGGACGTGCCATAGCCGACCACATCACCGATCGTATCGGTGTGACGGGTGAGAAGATGGAACTCGGTGCTTATGAATACATCAGCGGTGTTTCCAGTGTTTCTTATATCCACCCGGGCAATAAGCTGGCTACCGTGGCTGCGTTCAACGAAGCTGTAGAACACCAGATGGCTCGCGACATAGCTATGCAGATTGCTGCTATGAACCCTGTGGCAGTGCTGCCCGAGCAGGTTGATCAGCACATCATCGATCAGGAATTGCAGATCGCTCGCGAAAAGGCTCTCGAAGCCGGCAAGCCGGAGAATCTGCTGGATCGTATCGCTCAGGGAGCTTTGCAGAAGTACTACAAGGAAAACACGCTCTTGCAGCAGGAGTTCGTGAAGGACAGCAAGCTGACCATCGAACAATACCTCCATACCGGTAGCAAGACGCTGACTGTAGTAGGCTTCAAGCGCTTCACGCTCAACGCCGACTAATCGAACAGCTACGCAACAGTAGCTTTCGTCTTCCTGAACGGTTATGCTCACTCCACAGAGCATAACCGTTTTTTATTTGTCCGAATCGCTCGGGATACGGAAGCGGTTTTCTCGAAATTCAGGGTCTTGAAAATCTATACAATGATCTCCTATTATCTTTGTCCGAGGAAAGTTATAAGCTCGACGACAATCAGAAAAGACAAGCAATGGACTACAAACTCACTTCGCGATTCAAGCCCACGGGCGATCAGCCGGAAGCCATCCGCCAACTCGTGGAGGGCATCAATGAAGGGATGCCGGCACAGACGCTGCTCGGCGTAACGGGATCGGGCAAAACCTTTACGGTGGCCAATGTGGTGGCAGCGGTCAATCGTCCGACCCTTGTCCTGAGTCATAATAAGACCTTGGCGGCACAGCTATACGGAGAGTTCAAAGCTTTCTTCCCCGAGAATGCGGTAGAGTATTTCGTCAGCTACTACGACTACTACCAGCCCGAGGCCTACCTCCCTGTCACAGATACCTATATCGAAAAGGACATGGCCATCAATGCGGAGATCGAGAAGTTGCGATTGAGGGCTACGGCTTCGCTCCTGTCAGGGCGGAAGGATGTCCTTGTGGTCAGCTCCGTATCCTGTCTCTATGGTATGGCCAATCCCGAAGCTTTTTCCGAAAAAGTGATCAGCCTGCATACGGGACAAAGGGTAGATAGAGATCATTTCATCCGGCTGCTGGTAGAGAGCTACTACACGAACAATAAAGTAGAGTTCGAGAGCGGCAACTTCCGCGTCAAAGGCGACAGTGTGGATATATTCCCCGCCGTAGAAGGATATGACGGCGTGGCATATAGGGTGGAATTTTGGGATGGAGAGGTCGAGCGACTGAGTACCTTCGATCCACGCACGGGACGGGAATACGGCCTGCTGTCGGAACTGAAGATATATCCCGCCAATCTGTTCGTGACGACCAAGGAGCAGGTAGATCGGGCAGTGGGGAAAATCGATGTGGATCTGGGTGCTCAGGTGGATTTTCTGAAAGAAATCGGCAAACCGTACGAAGCCAAACGCTTGTATGAGCGAGTCACGTATGACTTGGAAATGATCCGTGAGTTGGGTTATTGTGCCGGTATAGAGAACTATTCGCGCTACTTCGACGGTCGTGATGCAGGGGAACGTCCTTTCTGCCTGTTGGATTATTTTCCGGAGGATTTCTTGTTGGTCATAGACGAAAGCCATGTAACGATACCGCAGATACGTGCCATGTACGGAGGCGACCGTTCGCGCAAGGAGAATCTGGTCGAATACGGATTCCGCCTGCCTGCCGCCCTCGACAATCGGCCACTTCGCTTCGATGAGTTCGAAGCTCTTACACCCCAGACTCTTTATATCAGTGCCACGCCTGCCGACTATGAGCTGAACAGAAGCGAAGGTGTGATCGTCGAACAGCTGATCCGTCCGACCGGACTGTTGGATCCCATCATCGACGTCAAGCCAACAGCAAACCAAGTAGACGATCTGATGGAGGAGATAGCACGCTGCATAGAAAAGAAAGAGCGCGTACTGGTAACGACCCTGACCAAACGTATGGCGGAGGAGCTTAGCGAATACCTGCTACGCCACGGCATCAGTACCAGCTACATACACAGCGATGTGGACACGCTGGAGCGTGTGCGCATCATGGAAGACTTGCGCAAGGGGGTGTACGATGTGCTCATCGGGGTGAATCTGCTCCGCGAAGGATTGGACTTGCCGGAAGTTTCGCTTGTGGCTATTTTGGATGCGGATAAGGAAGGATTTCTCCGCTCGCATCGTTCGCTCACGCAGACTGCCGGACGTGCTGCCCGACATATTCATGGGCGTGTCATCTTCTACGCGGACAAGATCACTGACAGTATGCAGCTCACCATGGACGAGACCGCACGCCGGCGTACCAAGCAGTTGGCCTACAACGAAGCGCACGGCATCTCCCCCCAACAGATAGTGAAGAATAGTGCTGCTATCTGGGGAGAAGGCGATGTCTCAGTCTTGCAATCCAGCACAGAATCCGGTGCGTACATAGAGGAGAGCAGCATGATTGCTGCCGATCCTTTGGCCGACTATCTGAGCAAACCCAAGCTGGAAGCACTCATTGCTTCCACCAAGAAGCAAATGCTGGCAGCAGCCAAAGAGCTGGACTTTCTGGAAGCAGCACGACTTCGGGACGAAGCCGCACGATTGGAAAAGAAGCTGGAGCAACTCACAGCCTAACGGCGCAGGAGTCTGTGCTTGAGACGTTGCAGAAGACCGGGGTAATTCTCCGGATCGCCTGAGATCGGTGTCTGGGAAAGATTCTTTTCGGATACGATCAGTAGCACGTCTCCCACCTGCAAGTGCATACGCCCTTTCGGTACCCGATAACCCTCGCCTCTTCGTACCAGGATGACAAGCTCTTCGTCACGAAGAGAAAGGTTCATCAGTAGATCGCCATGGGACAGCATGGAAGCGTCCACCACTCTCTCCTCCAACTTGGTTCCCGTCTCTTCCGGTATTTCCACACCGAACAGGCTACCTATCGGTGGCGAGGGAATATCCAGTCCGAGCCAACGTGCTACCTGGGAGATCGTACTTCCCTGTACAAGCAGAGAGAGTATGGTAATGAAGAAGACGACATTGAAAAGCTGATCCGCTCCGGGGATATTATCGATCATGGGATAGGTGGCAAAGATGATAGGCACGGCTCCGCGCAATCCGACCCAGCTGAGAAAGGTCTTACCCCTGAATGACATTTTGCGGAAGGGAATCAGGCAGAAATAGACGGCCAACGGGCGAGCTATGAGAATCATGAAAGCACCTACCACGAGGGAGAACGGTGCCACATCCAGCATTTCTCTCGGATTGACGAGCAAGCCTAAGAGGATGAACAGGATAATCTGTACCAGCCAGGTGATACCATCGAAAAAGGTGTTGATGCTCTTCTTGTGAATAACCCGATTGTTTCCGACCACAATACCGGCGATATAAACAGCCAAATAACCATTCCCTTGCAAAAGAGCGGTCACCGAAAAGGTGAAAAACACCATGCACAGCAGGGTGATAGGATAGAGCGTATCGTTGTGGATATTCATCCGATTGAGGATAAAGACGGCCAAGCGCCCCATCAGGAAACCCAATGCACCGCCTACGACAAACTGTAGGATGAAAGTCAGAACAATAGGCCCTATTCCGCTCTGACCGGTGGTGATGAAATCGATGAGTGCAATGGTCAGCATATATGCCATGGGGTCGTTACTACCGCTCTCCATCTCCAGTGTGGGAGCCAGATTCTCTTTGAGCTGCATCTTTTGCGAACGGAGGATAGCGAATACCGAAGCCGAGTCGGTACTGGCCATCGTGGCAGCCAGCAGCAAAGAGGTAGAAAGAGCGAACCGGTAAGGGCCAAACTCCGAACCGCTCAGCCAAAAGATAAAGAAACCGGATAGAAGAGCTGTCAGCAGGACACCCAAAGTGGACAGCGTAAGCCCCTGTGCAATGACCGGACGCACCTTTCTGATCCGCGTATCCATACCACCGGTGAAGAGAATAATGGAGAGAGCGATGATCCCTACCGACTGTGCCACATCGGCATTAGAAAACTGAAACCCGAATCCATCCACTCCGAAGAGCATGCCGGTGAAGAGAAAGATCAAAAGGGTAGGGATACCGAAACGATAGCCTACCTTTCCGGCCATAATACCTGCAAATAGGACAATAGAAGCAAAGAGGAGGAAGTGTTCAGTAGATAACATCAGCTTTCAGTTATGCTTGTTATACGAAGATGTTGTAGGAGAAAGATTCGTTTTTGGCTCACAGAGCAAGCTCTGCAAAGATAAGCAAAACTCATTTTACGTCTGACATTTACATGTAGTGCGTGTGGCATCTGTGTCTTTCGCCCTGCTCAAAAGAATGAGAAACAGAAGAATGGTTCGCGTTTTTTTCGAACCGAATATGGCAAGATTGCGGTTCCAAGAATTTGAGAATGCGGCGCGAGATTATTTTAGTTTTGGTTCGGGAAAGAAAAAATTTGCGAACCAAAATGAAAACGAACTCAGACCACGTTTTTCTGAACTGTAGAAATCCATTTTTTTCGTTCCTGATTGCTCTACTATCATCCCGCCCTCATATAATTGCAAGGGGGGAGCAGAGAACTAAAACCTATATCTTTGCCGCATGTTATTGAAGGAAAGAGGCACATACAATCAGCCCTCTTACATAATATTAAGACTCTCGCATGATAGTTTTCCTCATTAAGGCCGCGCAGTTGATCCTCGCATTCGCCATTCTGGTTTTCGTCCATGAATTGGGACATTACTTTTTTGCTCGTCTCTTCCGAGTCAGGGTGGACAAGTTCTACCTTTTCTTCGATTGGGGAGGTGCCATCTTCCGTTACAAGCCCAAACGGAGTGAAACGGAATTCGGCATCGGTTGGCTGCCTCTCGGCGGCTACTGCAAGATCAACGGGATGATAGACGAATCCATGGATACCGAGTACTTGCAACAAGAGCCGAAACCTTATGAATTTCGCAGCCGACCGGCATGGCAGCGGCTTCTGATCATGCTGGGAGGAGTGCTGTTCAATTTCCTGTTGGCTCTTGTCATCTATTCCGGTATTGTCCTGCAATGGGGTAGCATGCGGATGCCTTCAGAGCGTATCAGTTCGGGCATGGCCTTCTCCTCCGTGGCACAGGAGGCCGGTTTTCAAGACAATGATATTATCCTCACTGTGGATGGCCGGCCGGTGGATGCTTTGGCTTCGGGGTTCATGCGATCGGTGATTCAGGCTCGCCAAGTGGAAGTCCTGAGACAAGGCCGGCGAGAGATCGTACACGTTCCGCACGATATGATGAAGCGTGTGCTCAAAGCCAACAGTGGTTTTATGTCCATACAGGTGCCATTCGTCATCGATAGCGTCATGCCCCAAGGGACAGCTTATGCCTATCAGCTGAAAGTGGGCGACAGCATCACTACCGTAAATGGCAAGTTGATGCCTGATGCAAGCGATGTGATCGGAGCCATTCGCAGTCATGCAGGCGATAGTATAGCCCTGACTATAGCCCGTGCAGGCGAAGAGCTGACTATAACGCTGCCGGTAGATACCGGTGGACTTATCGGAGTGAGCCTCCGACCGTTAGATGCCATCTATACCATCGATCATATCCGATATTCGCTGTTCGAAGCCATACCGGCCGGAATAGCACAAGGCGTGGGCACCTTGCGCAGCTATGTAAGCGACATGAAGTACGTCTTCACCAAAGAAGGGGCAGGACAGATAGGTGGCTTCGGCACATTGGGCAGCCTCTTTCCGGCCTCTTGGAACTGGCCTCAATTCTGGGCTATGACGGCACTTCTCTCCATTATGCTGGCAGTCATGAATATCCTGCCCATACCGGCATTGGATGGAGGTCATATCCTCTTTCTTCTTATCGAAATCATTACCCGCAGGAAAGTCGGTCAGGAAGTCCTTATCCGTGCACAATTGATCGGGATGGCTATTCTGATTCTTCTCGTTCTCTATGCCAATGGCAATGATTTGCTCAGGGCTTTTCGCTGACAGACTGCTATGATTCGGATGGAAACCTACCCCCACAACTTCGAGGAGAAAGTGGGTTTCGATGAGATTCGTCGCCTTCTCATCGGCCATTGTCATAGTCCGATGGGCAGCGATCGGGTGGTACAGATGCATGCTCTTGCAAGGCATGACGAAGTCAGCCGTTTGCTCGCCGAGACGGAAGAAATGCAGATTATCCTGAGAGAAGAAGATTTGTTTCCCGATCTCCGTCTGGCCGATGTACGAGAAGCACTAAACCGTATCCGACCTGCCGGCACCTATCTGGAAGAGCGAGAGTTGCTGGATGTGGCTACTGCACTGAGGACAATCGAAGCCCTCATCCGTTTCTTCCATGTGGGGGAAGAAGAGGAGGCTAAGGATACACCGTACCCCCACCTTCAAGCTCTTTTGTCCGAAGCCGTTGCCTTTCCGGATCTGGAGAAGCGTATCAGCAGCCTGTTCGATCGGTTCGGGAAAATGAAAGACAATGCCTCGCCCGAACTGATGAATATCCGCCGCGAACTCTCCTCCATAGAGAAGAATATCTCGCGCACTCTCCAAGGCATCCTTCGTTTGGCTCAGTCCGAAGGCTGGGTGGATCAGGGTGTACAGCCATCGGTGCGCGATGGACGGCTGGTGATTCCGGTACCTCCGGCACATAAGCGGAAGGTAAGAGGTATCGTCCATGACGAATCCGGCACGGGGAAGACCGTCTTCATCGAACCTGCAGAGATAGTAGAAGCGAACAATCGTATTCGCGAGCTGGAGGCAGCCGAAAGGCGAGAAATCATTCGCATACTGATAGAGGTATGCAATGCTCTTCGTCCGCACATTCATGATCTGATTGACTGCTACGAATGGATAGGACTGTTTGACTTCATCTCAGCGAAAGCTCGTCTCAGCGTCGAATGGAATGCTATCCGTCCCATTTTGTCCAAGAGGCCGGAGATCCGGTGGGTGAAAGCCGTACATCCGCTGCTGCTTCGCAGTCTCAGAGCACATGGTAGAGATGTGATTCCGCTGGATATATCGCTTACTGCTCCCGACAAACGTATCCTGATCATATCCGGTCCCAATGCAGGGGGCAAATCTGTCTGTCTAAAGACGGTGGGGCTGTTGCAATACATGCTCCAAAGTGGTCTTCCCATACCGATGTCCCCCGATTCTACGGCAGGAATATTTGGCAAGCTCTTCATCGATATAGGAGATGAACAGTCGATAGAAGATGACCTCAGCACCTACAGTTCGCATCTGAGGAATATGAAACACTTTGCCCGCCATACGGATAAGAGTACACTATTATTAATAGATGAGTTCGGTGGCGGTACCGAACCTCAGATAGGCGGAGCCATCGCCGAAGCACTACTACATCGCTTCAACGAACAGGAAGGATTCGGAGTGGTAACTACTCACTACCATAATCTGAAAGCCTATGCCGAAGAGACACCGGGGCTTGTAAACGGAGCCATGCTCTACGATCGCCATGAGATGCGCCCACTCTTCTGTCTCTCCATCGGTCGGCCGGGAAGTTCGTTTGCCATCGAGATCGCTCGCAAGATCGGGCTGCCCGAGGAGGTCATAGCCGAAGCCACAGACAAGGTGGGCACGGGCTACATCGACATGGATAAGTATCTTCAGGACATCGTACGGGACAAACGATACTGGGAGACTAAGCGTACCAATATCCGAAAGGAGGAAAAACGGCTGGAAGAGGCTGCCGCCGAATATGAATCGCGTCTGGAGTCTATCAAAAAAGAACGCAAACAAATACTGGACGAAGCTCGCCAACAAGCATCCGAGATGCTGTCCCAATCGTCTGCTCAGATAGAGAAAACGATCCGCGACATCAAAGAGGCGCAAGCCGAAAGGGAGAAAACGCGGAGAGCACGACAAGAGCTGAGCGACTTCAGGGAAACGATCAACAAAGAAGAGGTCGAAAAAGAAGAGCGAATCAATCGGGAGATAGAGAAAATAAAACGGAGAAAAAAACGGAAGCAAGAGAAAGCAGCACCCCGTTCGACCGAAACACCTGTAGAGCCAAAGCCGCAAGAAGTACCCCAATCCCCTGTCATGCAAGTGGGCGATACGGTACGAATCAAAGGACAGACGGCTATAGGCAGTATTATAGATATGAATGATCGGGAGGCTACCATCGCTCTCGGAATGATCAAAACGACTGTACCGATCGATCGGTTGGAACCGGCCAAGCCCGTCAAAGAGCGGAAGTCCGCCCCTGCCTCCGGAGCATCTGCCCGAATGATCATAGACCGGATCCACGAGAAGCGTTTGGATTTCAAGCAAGACATCGATCTGCGCGGCATGCGTGTGAACGAAGCCGTCCAAGCTGTCATGTATTTTATCGATGATGCCATCCAACTGGGAATACCACGCGTACGGATACTTCATGGAACAGGAACAGGTGCACTCAGGATGGTGATCAGGGAGTATTTGGCCACAGTCGATGGCGTAAGGCATTTTGCTGACGAACATGTCCAGTTCGGAGGAGCCGGTATCACTGTCGTCGAATTGGGATGACAGCTTTCTATACGATCTCCAATGGCCGAAATCATCTGCTTTTCGAAATAGATCTTCAGCAAAGTTTTTGGCAATCAACAAAGTATTTCTAACTTTGCGCACCGAATTTCATGATCACGAACGAAGAATAACAAAAACAAAATAAAAAACAGAAGAAGATTATGATCGTAGTTCCAGTTAAAGAAGGCGAGAACATCGAAAGAGCACTGAAACGCTTCAAAAGAAAGTTTGAAAAAACCGGAGCAGTACGCGAATTGCGTGCTCGTCAGGCTTTTGAAAAGCCCTCGGTGACCAAGCGCAAGAAGATGCAAAAAGCCATCTACGTGAAGCAGCTTCAGGTTGCCGAAGAATAAGAAGGATAGCTATTGCCGCATTTTCTTTGCGGCGCTCAAGACGGGTGCAATGATCGAGACCGACCTCTTTCGCGACAATGAATGAAACACCCGACACCATCGAAAGATTCCTCTATTATCTGCGCTACGAAGTTCACGCGTCAGAACGAACTATTTGTGACTATGCGCAAGATTTGAATCGCTATGTCGCTTTCTTCAGTGAACACACGGGAGAAGTATTCGAGCCAAGCGAACGCGACAAGGATGTCGCGCGCGCTTGGCTCTTCTCTTTGATGGAATCCGGACAAAAAAGCTCTTCCGTCCAGCGCAGGCTGAGCGTGCTGAAAAGCTTTTACAGATACATGGTCAAAATCGGGCTTATAGGGCAAAGCCCTGTCCGAATGCTGAGGGGGCCGAAGAAAGAGAGGCCACTACCCGTTTTCGTCCCGAACGATGAAATGGAAAAAGTGCTGAATCAGCCCATCCGTGAAGATGATTTCGAGGCCGTACGGGACAGATTGATTCTGGAAACACTGTATGAAGTGGGGCTGCGGCGTTCCGAAATAGCCACTCTCAAAGACAGCGCGGTAGAAGATAAGGCCGGCTGCATACGTGTCATCGGCAAAAGGAACAAAGAGCGAATAGTACCTTTCGGAAAACGTCTGCATGATATGATAGACAACTATCGGAATATTCGTGAAGAAAAAGTAGGGAAATCTGATTTTTTTTTCGTTTCTTTGGATGGCAGGCCACTGACAGGTGAAGTGGTCTACAACATAGTTCGTACAGCATTGGCAAACGTACCGCACCTGACCAAGAGGAGTCCGCATGTTCTGAGACACAGCTTCGCCACCGAAATGCTCAATCACGGAGCAGATCTGATGTCGGTCAAAGAACTCTTAGGGCACGACAGTCTTTCTACGACGGTGCAGTACACGCATATTTCGTTCGAGCAACTTAAACAAATGTATAACGCTCATCCAAGAGCAAAAAAAGAAGAAACGACCATGACAGATGTAAGAATCCAGGCTCTGCATTTCGATGCTACTGACCAACTGAAAGAATTTGCACAGAAGAAAATATCCAAGCTGAATCGCTTGTCTGATGGAATAACGGGAGCCGAAGTAGTCCTCAAGCTCGTCAAGCCTGAGACCGTACAAAACAAAGAAGCATCTATCAGGCTCTATATCCCCGGCGACGACTTGTTTGCAGAAAAGACAGCAGACACCTTTGAGGAAGCTATTGATCTGACGGTCGATGCGCTGAAGAGACAAATCGAAAAAAGGAAAGAACAGAGAAAATAGGACAAAGGCCAAAAAGATTCGCCGAATGTTTGGCGAATTAGAAAATGTCACTAAATTTGCAGCCGATTCGCCTCCCCTTAATCCGCAATGAGGCTAAGGCTGTGATTTTAGCAGTAATAAGTCGGACACCGGAGCGCGAGGGGCAGTTACCAGAGTGGCCAAATGGGGCTGACTGTAACTCAGCTGGCTTACGCCTTCGGTGGTTCGAATCCATCACTGCCCACCCTCTCTGACAAAATGAGGGAATATCGGATTGCCAATGTAGCTCAGCGGTAGAGCACTTCCTTGGTAAGGAAGAGGTCCCGGGTTCAAGTCCCGGCATCGGCTCTGATTGTGGTTAGCGTTTTGTATAAGCACAAACAAACAACTTAAATAAAACAAAGAACTTAAGGTTATGGCAAAAGAGCATTTTAACAGATCGAAACCCCACGTTAACGTAGGTACGATCGGACACGTGGACCACGGTAAGACTACCTTGACGGCTGCAATCACAACCGTGTTGGCAAAGAAGGGTCTTTCAGAGCTTCGTTCATTTGATTCAATCGATAACGCTCCCGAAGAAAAGGAACGTGGTATCACGATTAATACTTCACACGTTGAATACCAAACAGCTAATCGTCACTACGCTCACGTAGACTGTCCGGGTCACGCCGACTATGTGAAGAACATGGTTACCGGTGCTGCTCAGATGGACGGTGCTATCATCGTTGTAGCTGCCACAGACGGTCCTATGCCTCAGACTCGCGAGCACATCCTTTTGGCTCGTCAGGTAAACGTTCCTCGTCTGGTTGTTTTCATGAACAAATGCGACATGGTAGACGATGAAGAGATGCTCGAGCTTGTTGAAATGGACATGCGCGAACTCCTTTCTTTCTACGATTTCGATGGCGACAATACTCCTGTTATCCGTGGCTCTGCTCTGGGTGCTTTGAATGGAGAGCCTCAGTGGGAAGACAAGGTGATGGAGCTTATGGAAGCTGTTGACAACTGGGTTCCCCTGCCTGAGCGTGACATCGACAAGCCGTTCTTGATGCCGGTTGAAGACGTATTCTCTATCACGGGTCGTGGTACGGTTGCTACAGGACGTATCGAAACCGGTATTGTGAAGACCGGCGACGAAGTTCAGATCATCGGTCTCGGTGCAGAAGGAATGAAGTCGGTTGTTACGGGTGTTGAAATGTTCCGTAAGATTCTTGACGAAGGTCAGGCCGGTGACAACGTTGGTCTTCTCCTCCGTGGTATCGATAAGGATCAGATCAAGCGTGGTATGGTTATCTCTCACCCGGGTAAGGTTACTCCTCACAAGAGATTTAAGGCTGAGGTTTATATCTTGAAGAAAGAAGAAGGTGGTCGTCATACTCCTTTCCACAACAAATATCGTCCGCAGTTCTATATCCGTACGCTTGACGTAACCGGTGAAATCACTCTTCCCGAAGGAACAGAAATGGTTATGCCCGGTGACAACGTAACGATTACGGTTGAACTCATCTACCCGGTTGCATGTAACGTAGGTCTCCGCTTCGCTATCCGTGAAGGTGGTCGTACGGTAGGTGCCGGTCAGATTACAGAACTCATCGACTAATTCGATTAGTCAGCAATACTAAGGGGTCCCGATACCTCTCTCAATGGGTGGGTATCGGGCTCTTTTCAAACGGGTTTAGCTCAGTTGGTAGAGCATTGGTCTCCAAAACCAAGTGTCGGGAGTTCGAGTCTCTCAACCCGTGCAAAATTTTCAATCAATGAAACTATTCAATAAAATAGGGACTTCGATAACGGATTCCTATAATGAGCTTGTACATAAGGTTTCTTGGCCTACCAGATCCGAGCTGACAAACAGTGCTGTAGTAGTGATGATTGCTTCCTTAATCATTGCTCTTTTTGTGTTTGTTGTCGATACTGCTTTCGAGCGGATCATGGAACTGGTATACAAATTGGTGTTCTAACCATTTCTTGCTTATCAAGATATGACAAACGCAGAGAAAAAATTCTATGTTCTCCGTGCCATTAGTGGTAAGGAGAACAAAGTGCGTGAATATCTGGAAGCAGAAATGAAGCACTCCGATTTAGGTAATTATCTCTTTCAGGTTCTCATTCCCACTGAAAAAGTGATGACGCAGCGTGCCGGTAAAAGGGTTATAAAAGAACGCCCTTACTTACCCGGATACGTATTGGTCGAAGCTGTTTTGGTCGGTGAAGTAGAGCACAGGCTACGCAGTACGCCCAACGTGATCGGGTTCTTGGGTGACGGTCGTCCGGCACCTCTTCACCCGTCCGAAGTTAGTCGAATCTTAGGAAAAGTTGACCAGCTGGACAGTGAAGACGAAGAATATGAACTCAGCTTTATGGTGGGCGAAACCGTGAAAGTATCAGATGGTGCTTTTGCCGGTTTCGATGCGATAGTGGAAGAAGTCAATCCCGACAAGAAGAAGCTCAAGGTGATGGTGAAGATTTTCGGAAGAAAAACGGCACTGGAGCTTTCTTATGTGCAGGTTGAGAAAGAATAAGGTTATGTTACGGATCTTTTCTCTCTCACATTGATATAGTGTGTGTCTGAATTTTTAATTTTAGAACAATGGCTAAAGAAGTTGCTGGACAAATCAAATTGCAAATAAAAGGTGGTGCAGCTAATCCCTCACCCCCTGTTGGGCCTGCACTTGGTGCAAAGGGCATCAACATCATGGAGTTTTGCAAGCAATTTAATGCCAGGACCCAAGACAAAGCCGGCAAAGTATTGCCTGTAGTAATTACGTACTATGCCGATAAGTCTTTTGATTTTATCGTAAAAACTCCTCCTGTTGCTATTCAACTCCTTGAAGCCAGCAAACAGAAGAGCGGTTCTGCAGAGCCTAATCGTAAGAAGGTAGCAGAAATCACATGGGAGCAAGTACGTGCGATCGCAGAAGACAAGCTTGTCGATTTGAATTGCTTCGATATTAAAGCTGCCATGAAAATGGTAGCCGGTACTGCTCGAAGCATGGGTATCGCGGTTAAAGGGGACTTCCCGGAATAAATAATTTAATCTTACTCAAAATGAGCAAACTAACAAAAAAACAGAAGTTGGCCTTTAGCAAGATTGAACCCGGGAAAGCATACACAATATCGGAAGCATCGGCCTTGGTGAAAGAGATCACCACGACCAATTTTGATGCATCTGTGGATATTGATGTGCGCTTGGGTGTAGACCCCCGCAAGGCTAACCAGATGGTGCGTGGCGTTGTAACGCTTCCGCACGGAACTGGAAAGCAGATCCGCGTTTTGGCATTGTGCTCTCCTGATAAAGAAGCTGAAGCTAAAGAAGCTGGTGCTGATTATGTAGGTCTTGATGAATACATAGAAAAAATCAAGGGCGGTTGGACTGACATCGACGTCATCATCACCATGCCTGCCATTATGGGTAAAATCGGTGCATTGGGACGTGTTTTAGGTCCTCGCGGATTGATGCCTAACCCTAAAAGCGGGACTGTAACCAATGATGTAGGTGCTGCTGTAAAAGAAGTGAAAGCCGGTAAGATTGACTTTAAAGTTGATAAAACCGGTATCGTTCATACGTCGATAGGTAAAGTGTCATTCTCTGCGGACCAAATCCGCGATAATGCACGTGAGTTTATTAATACGATTATTAAACTCAAGCCTACTACAGCTAAGGGTACTTATATCAAAAGCATCTATCTTTCAAGTACTATGAGTTTCGGTATCAAAGTTGATCCTAAGACAGTGGATGAAAATTAAGAAAGGGTAGAAACGATGAGAAAGGAAGATAAAGGTACAGTTATAAGGCAGTTGACCGAATATATCGGCCAATACCCCCACTTCTACTTGACTGACATAGAAGCATTAAATGCTGAGAAAACATCAGAGCTCCGTCGCAACTGCAATAAAAACGGAGTGAAGTTGGTAATGGTGAAAAACACGCTTTTGCGTGCAGCCTTAGCAGCGAGTGATGTAGATTTCTCTTCATTGTACAGCTGTCTGAAAGGGAATACCGCTGTCATGTTCTGTGAAGTGGCTAATTCTCCCGCCAAAGTAATCAAGCAGTTTACAAAGGATACCAAAGGAGAAGGAAAACCTTGGCTAAAAGCTGCGTACGTACAGGAAAGCTTCTACATTGGAAGGGAAAACCTGGATGCTTTGGTTTCGATCAAGAGCAAAAACGAACTTATCGCAGATGTTGTGGCATTGCTGCAGTCTCCGGCCAAGAACGTTATTGCATCTTTGCAGTCAGCAGGTCAAACGATCCATGGTGTGTTGAAGACCTTGGAAGAAAAATAATTCAACAGTATAATTGAAAACTTTTAATACTCAAAAATAAAATGGCAGACATTAAAGCTATTGCTGAACAACTGGTTAACTTGACAGTAAAAGAAGTTAGCGAACTCGCTACTATCCTGAAAGAAGAATATGGCATCGAGCCGGCAGCTGCTGCTGTTGCTGTAGCCGCTGCTCCTGGTGCTGCCGGTGCTGCAGCTGAAGAGGAGAAAACTTCTTTCGATGTAGTTCTTAAGAGTGCTGGAGCTGCAAAATTGCAGGTAGTAAAAGCTGTTAAAGAACAATGCGGTCTTGGCCTGAAAGAAGCAAAGGATCTCGTAGACGCAGCACCTTCTACCGTGAAGGAAGGTGTAGACAAAGCTACTGCTGAGGTTCTGAAAAAGGCTCTCGAAGAAGCAGGTGCTGAAGTAGAACTGAAATAACGCATTTTAGGCCTGATTATCAGGTTATTATGGTTAAGGCCCCCCATTTTGGGGGATCTTAACCATTTCGTGTCTATAGTTTTCCCAAGTTAAAATAGTCCTGAATTTTAGATGACGCCGACTACAAACAACAATAGAATCAACTTCGCTTCGATAAAAAATCCGCTTTCCTATCCGGACTTTCTCGAAGTTCAACTCAAGTCGTTCCATGACTTCCTTCAGTTAGATACTCCGCCCGAGAGGAGGAAAAAAGAAGGTCTCTATAAAGTTTTTGCGGAAAATTTTCCAATAACCGATACCCGTAACAACTTTGTCCTGGAATTCCTTGATTACTATATTGATCCCCCCAAGTATTCCATCGAGGAATGTCTTAGCAGGGGGCTCACCTATAGCGTCCCTCTGAAAGCTAAGCTAAAACTTTATTGTACGGATCCTGATCACGAAGATTTTGCGACCGTAATTCAGGACGTTTTTCTTGGACCTATACCCTATATGACAAGTTCCGGCACATTTGTTATAAATGGAGCCGAGCGCGTCATCGTTTCCCAATTGCACCGTTCTCCGGGTGTGTTCTTTGGGCAAAGCCTTCACACTAACGGTACCAAACTATACTCAGCGCGAATCATACCATTCAAAGGCTCATGGATCGAATTTGCTACGGACATTAACAATGTCATGTATGCATACATCGATAGAAAGAAGAAACTTCCTGTAACAACTCTTCTTCGTGCCATTGGTTTCGAGGCAGACAAAGACATTCTCGACATCTTCAATCTTGCCGAAGAGGTAAAAGTAACGAAGACCAACCTGAAGAAATGCATCGGACGCAAATTAGCAGCTCGCGTCATCAATACGTATATCGATGATCTTAGTGATGAAGACACCGGCGAAGTTGTTTCCATGGAGCGAATCACTGTCGTGGTGGACAGAGAGGTTGAACTGACAGAGGATAATATTGAGGCAATCCTCAACTCAAATACACAAACGATCCTGCTACACCGAAGTGATTCGAATACTTCTGATTACAGCATCATATTCAACACTTTACAGAAGGATCCATGTAATTCGGAAAAAGAAGCCCTGTATTATGTATACAGACAGCTCCGTAATGCCGAGCCGGCTGATGATGCAAGTGCAAGAGAGGTAATAACGAATCTGTTCTTCTCTGATAAACGGTACGACTTAGGCGATGTCGGGCGCTATCGTATCAATAAGAAGCTGAACTTGAATATCGATCCCGATATCAAAGTACTGACAAATGAGGATATCATTGAGATCATCAAGTATCTTATCGAGTTAGTAAATTCCAAGGCATCGGTAGACGATATAGACCACTTGTCGAACCGTCGTGTTCGGACTGTCGGAGAGCAGCTTTACAACCAATTTGGTATTGGTTTGGCCCGTATGGCCAGGACGGTACGCGATCGAATGAATGTTCGCGACAATGAAGTTTTCACTCCTATTGATTTGGTCAATGCTAAGACTATTTCCTCTGTCGTGAATTCTTTCTTTGGTACCAATGCCTTGTCGCAGTTCATGGATCAGACAAACCCATTGGCTGAAATAACGCATAAGCGACGTCTGTCGGCATTGGGCCCCGGAGGTCTATCGCGCGAACGGGCCGGCTTTGAAGTCCGGGACGTTCACTACACGCATTATGGTCGTCTATGTCCTATTGAAACGCCTGAAGGACCCAATATCGGTCTGATTTCCTCCCTCTGCGTATACGCCAAAATCAGTGATTTGGGTTTTATCACAACACCATACCGTGAAGTAAAGAACGGCAAGGTAGATTTTTCCGACAATGGACTGAAATACTACACGGCAGAAGAAGAGGAAGAGAAGACCGTAGCACAAGGAAATGCGCCTCTTGACGAAAATGGTCGATTTGTCAGAGAACGAGTAAAAGCACGTTACGAGTCGGATTTCCCGTTGGTTACACCGGATGAGGTCGATCTGATGGATGTTTCGCCCACTCAAATTGCTTCAATCGCAGCAGCTTTAATTCCTTTCTTGGAACACGACGATGCCAACCGTGCGTTGATGGGTTCTAACATGATGCGTCAGGCTGTTCCCCTACTAAGGCCTGAATCTCCGATCGTCGGTACCGGTATAGAAGGTAAATTGGTACAGGATTCACGTACACAGATCGTGGCGGAGAGAGGCGGAGAGGTTGTCTTTGTGGATGCCTCTTGCATCAAGATTCGTTATGACAGGACAGCTGATGAAGAGTTTGTAAGTTTCGACGATGCCATCGTTACCTACTATCTTCCCAAATACCGCAAAACGAACCAAAGCACGACCATTGACCTGCATCCTATTTGTTCTAAAGGGGATAGAGTAGAGGCTGGCCAAATTTTGACGGAAGGCTATTCAACTCAGGGGGGAGAATTAGCCCTCGGCCGCAATGTTCAGGTAGCATACATGCCTTGGAAAGGATACAATTATGAGGATGCTATCGTATTGAACGAGCGAATGGTTCGAGAGGACTTCTTCACGTCTGTTCATGTTGACGAGTATATTCTTGAGGTTAGAGAGACCAAAAGAGGTCTTGAAGAACTCACTTCCGATATCCCCAACGTCAGCGAGGATGCGACAAAGGACTTGGATGAAAATGGGATTGTGCGAATCGGGGCACATATCGAGCCCGGTGACATCCTTATTGGAAAAATTACGCCTAAGGGTGAATCGGATCCGACTCCTGAAGAAAAACTGCTGCGCGCAATCTTCGGCGACAAAGCCGGCGACGTTAAGGACGCTTCATTGAAAGCAACTCCCTCTCTGCGAGGGGTGGTAATCGACACGAAATTGTTCTCAAAAGCTGCCAAGAAAAAGAGTCGGACATCGACCAAAGAAGCCGTAAACAAACTTGACGATACATATGCGAAAAGGCAGCAACAACTTCATGAGCGTCTGATCGAAAAGCTAACAGAACTGACCAAAGGCAAAACCTGCTGTGGCGTAAAGGACTACTTGAATGTTGAGTTGATTAAGGCCGGCAGCAAATTCACCAAAAAAGATCTTGAAGCTCTTGATTTCAATGTGATCCAATTAAGTGATTGGACAAATGATGCACATACGAACGAGCTGATAAAGGCTGTCGCGGTGAATTATCTGAAGCACTCCAAGGAAATTGAAGCTGAACTACGCCGTCGCAAATTAGATGAAACGATCGGAGACGAGCTGCCTGCGGGTATTGTTCAAATGGCCAAAGTCTACATAGCCAAGAAACGGAAGATCCAAGTTGGCGACAAGATGGCTGGACGTCATGGGAATAAAGGTATTGTGTCCAAAATCGTGCGTCAAGAGGATATGCCGTTCCTCGCAGACGGTACTCCGGTGGACATATGCCTGAACCCTCTTGGTGTGCCCTCACGTATGAACTTGGGACAGATATTCGAAGCTGTACTTGCATGGGCAGGACGCAAGATGAATGTCAAGTTCGCTACACCTATCTTCGATGGAGCTTCCCTTAAAGATATGAATGAGTGGACAGACAAAGCAGGGCTACCTCGTGATGGAAAGACATATCTGTACGATGGTGGTACCGGCGAACGTTTCGACCAGCCTGCAACCGTTGGTGTAACTTATTTCTTGAAGCTTGGACACATGGTCGATGACAAGATGCATGCTCGATCCATCGGACCGTATTCACTCATCACCCAGCAACCTCTCGGTGGTAAAGCTCAATTCGGAGGACAACGATTCGGAGAGATGGAGGTTTGGGCTCTAGAAGCATTTGGAGCTTCGCATATCTTGCAAGAAATTCTTACTGTGAAATCTGACGATGTTGTTGGACGTTCAAAGGCATACGAAGCGATAGTCAAAGGAGATCCGATGCCAACACCGGGTATTCCGGAGTCGCTTAACGTGCTATTGCATGAATTGAAAGGCCTCGGTTTAAGTTTTTCTTTGGACTAACTCCTAATCGAGAGTCTGTACAATTATTTTTGCCTTCATCCATTCCTATTCAAGCAAAGTGAACTATGGCTTTTAGAAAAGAAAATAAGATAAAGAACAACTTCTCAAAGATTCGTATCACCTTGGCTTCTCCTGAAGAGATTCTTGAGAACTCATTTGGAGAAGTATTGAAGCCGGAGACGATCAATTATCGTACATACAAGCCGGAACGAGATGGTTTATTCTGTGAACGCATCTTCGGTCCGGTTAAGGATTTTGAATGTCATTGCGGCAAATACAAGCGTATTCGATACCGTGGTATCGTATGTGATCGTTGTGGAGTCGAGGTGACGGAAAAGAAAGTTCGCCGTGAGCGTATGGGACACATCCACTTGGTCGTGCCCGTTGCTCATATTTGGTATTTCCGTTCTCTCCCGAATAAGATCGGCTATCTATTAGGTCTGCCTACCAAGAAGTTGGATGCTATCATTTACTATGAACGCTACGTTGTCATTCAACCGGGTGTTGCCGAAGGGCTGAGTCAACTTGATCTATTGTCGGAGGAAGAATACCTCGACAAGCTCGATGAAATAGAACGTACCCACAAGGGCAACCAAAATTTGGAGGATACTGATCCAGACAAATTTATTGCGAAGATTGGAGCAGAAGCTATTTATGATCTTCTATGTCGTGTGGATCTGGATTCCATTTCCTACGAATTGCGAGATCGTGCCAATACAGATGGTTCGCAACAACGTAAAACCGAAGCACTTAAACGTCTTCAAGTCGTTGAAAGCTTCCGTGCATCCAAAGGTGTGAATCGTCCTGAGTGGATGGTTATGAAAGTCATTCCGGTTATCCCGCCGGATCTTCGCCCTTTGGTGCCTTTGGATGGTGGGCGTTTTGCCACGTCTGATTTGAACGACTTGTACCGTCGTGTCATTATCCGTAACAATCGTCTCAAACGATTGATCGAGATCAAAGCTCCTGAAGTTATCTTACGTAACGAAAAGCGTATGCTCCAGGAAGCAGTTGACTCACTTTTTGACAACTCACGGAAGTCGAGTGCGGTTAAGTCTGACAACAACCGTCCTCTGAAATCCCTTTCAGACAGTCTCAAAGGTAAGCAAGGCCGTTTCCGTCAGAATTTGCTCGGTAAGCGTGTCGATTACTCTGCCCGTTCTGTTATCGTTGTTGGCCCGGAGCTCAAGATGCACGAATGCGGACTTCCGAAAGACATGGCGGCCGAACTTTACAAACCCTTCATTATTCGCAAGCTGATTGAGCGCGGTATAGTGAAGACTGTTAAGAGTGCCAAGAAGATCGTAGACCGTAAAGAGCCTGTTATTTGGGACATCTTGGAGTATGTGATGAAAGGACATCCGGTTCTTCTCAACCGTGCCCCGACTCTTCACCGACTTGGTATTCAAGCATTCCAACCTAAGCTGATCGAGGGGAAAGCAATACAATTGCACCCATTGAGTTGTACTGCATTTAATGCGGACTTCGATGGAGACCAAATGGCTGTGCACCTTCCTCTGAGCAACGAAGCTATTCTTGAGGCCCAGTTGCTTATGCTGGCTTCGCATAACATTCTTAACCCTGCCAATGGGGCACCGATTACTGTTCCCTCGCAGGATATGGTATTGGGTCTGTATTATATCACGAAGTTACGCCCCAACACGAAAGGGCACGGCCTGATATTCTACGGCTCTGAAGAAGCGACAATAGCCTATAACGAAGGCAAAGTTGATATTCATGCCCCTATTAAAGTCTATGTAGAAGACTACGAGAACGGAGAGCCGGTTCGCCGTATGGTAGAGACATCCGTTGGGCGTCTGATGGTCAACGAATATGTGCCTAAGAAAGTTGGCTATGTCAATGAAGTACTTGGCAAAAAAGCTCTACGCGACATTATCGGCAGTGTAATCAAGGTCTGTGGAGTAGCTACAACTGCCAAATTCTTGGATGATATCAAGAACTTGGGTTACTACATGGCATTTAAGGGTGGTTTGTCTTTCAATTTGGCAGACGTGCTTATCCCTGAAGAGAAGGACAAATTGATTCAAGAGGGTTACACTGCGGTCGAGCAGATTATGCAAGACTATAGCATGGGATTCATCACGTTCAACGAGCGATACAACCAGATTATTGATACGTGGACGCATATCAATGGCCGCTTGTCAAATGTCTTGATCAAGCAACTCAGCTCAGACAATGACGGATTCAATTCTGTCTTCATGATGATGGATTCTGGAGCCCGTGGTTCCAAAGAGCAGATTCGTCAGCTGTCCGGTATGCGTGGATTGATGGCTAAGCCCCAAAAGAGCGGAGCCGAGGGTGGTCAGATTATCGAGAACCCCATTCTTTCAAACTTCAAGGAAGGGCTTTCGGTACTTGAATACTTTATCTCTACTCACGGTGCTCGTAAGGGTCTTGCCGACACCGCATTGAAAACGGCTGATGCCGGTTATCTTACCCGTCGTCTTGTGGACGTTTCTCATGATGTTATTATCACAGAAGAAGATTGTGGCACATTGCGAGGACTTCTTACTACCGAACTCAAGCAAAACGAAGATGTAGTTGCTTCTTTGTACGAACGCATACTTGGGCGCGTTTCCGTTCACGATATTGTTCATCCTACCACGGGCGACATTATCGTTAGGGCAGGAGAAGAGATCAGAGAGCAAGCAGCACAGATTATCGAAGATTCTCCGATCGAAGCTGTTGAAATCCGTTCCGTTCTCACCTGTGAATCCAAGAAAGGTGTATGTGCCAAGTGCTATGGTAGAAATCTTGCTACCAACCGCATGGTACAGCGTGGTGAGGTCGTAGGCGTTATTGCAGCTCAGTCTATTGGGGAGCCGGGTACACAGCTTACGCTGCGAACCTTCCACGTCGGAGGTATTGCCTCCAATGTGGCGACAGAGAATAGTTTGGTGTCCAAATACGATGGTATCCTCGAGTTTGAAGAACTGCGTGCTGTAGATGCTACTGACGAATCGCATCAGGTCGTAGTGAGTCGAATGACTGAATTGCGTATTGCCGATCCGAATACCGGTATCATTTTGGCCAATCACAATATCCCCTACGGTGCAAAATTGTTCTTCCGCCAAGGTGATACGGTCAAGAAAGGTGACAAAATCATCGAATGGGACCCGTTCAATGCAGTCATCGTATCGGAAGTAGCGGGAACACTCTCTTTTGAAGGTGTAGTGGAGAATGTAACTTTCAAGATGGAAAGTGACGAGACTACCGGTCTGAAAGAAAAGATCATCATCGAATCCAAGGATAAGACCATGGCTCCTTATGCTCGAATAATAGACGAGAATGGAGAGATGCTCAAGAACTACAGTCTACCGATGGGTGCTCACGTAGTGAAAGACGATGGCGACGCAGTCAAAGTCGGAGAGATTTTAGTGAAGATTCCTCGGTCTGTAGGTAAAGCCGGTGACATTACCGGTGGTCTGCCACGTGTTACTGAGCTGTTCGAAGCACGAAATCCGTCTAATCCCGCTATCGTCTCTGAAATCGATGGAGAGATCGGCTTTGGCAAGCTGAAACGAGGAAACCGTGAGATCACTGTTACTTCTAAGTTGGGTGAAGAGAAAAAGTATCTGATCCCCTTGTCCAAGCAGCTTCTTGTACAGGAAAACGACTTCGTGCGTGCCGGGACACCGCTTTCAGACGGTGCCATTACGCCGGCTGATATTCTGGCAATCAAAGGCCCTACGGCAGTACAGGAGTACATCGTGAACGAAGTACAAGATGTGTATAGACTTCAGGGTGTGAAGATCAATGACAAGCATTTCGAAGTCATTGTTCGTCAGATGATGCGTAAGGTTGAAATCGTCGATCCGGGTGATACGCTCTTCCTCGAACAGCAAGTAGTCGATAAGTTCGAAGTAATGGAAGAGAACGATCGCATCTGGGGCAAGAAAGTCGTTATCGATGCCGGAGACAGCCAAGTGCTGAAAGCCGGACAGATCGTTACGGCACGCAAGCTCCGCGATGAGAACAGTATGCTCAAGCGTAAGGATCTCAAGATCGTGAAAGTGCGCGATGCCAAGTCAGCTACCGCCAGTCAGATACTCCAAGGTATTACCCGTGCGGCACTGCAGACCAAGAGCTTTATGTCCGCAGCCTCTTTCCAAGAGACAACCAAGGTGCTGAATGAAGCAGCTATCTGTGGTAAGACCGACTATCTGGAAGGACTGAAAGAAAACGTTATCTGCGGTCACCTCATTCCGGCCGGTACCGGTTTGCGTGATTACGAGAAGCTCGTCGTTATGCATCGTGACGATTACGAAAAGGCGACAGCCGAACGTAAGAGTTTCCTTTCTGTACCCACTACAGAGCCAGCAATGGAAGAAGCTCCATCGGAATAGCTCTCATAGGGTTAAACACCCTTGAAATGATATAATCAGGACTGTGTTAGGGTGAAAAACTTCGACACAGTCCTGATTTTTTGTCTTTAGCTGATTTTAGGACAAGTAACCTCCTTATATTGTGGTTATTCGGACTTTCAGGCCTATATTTGCAAAATACGGGTTAGAAGATTGATAGAGAAGCACTTTTGTCTTTTCTTCATCGGTTCGGAATAGTCCGACAGGCTTTCTACCTCGTTGTACGGATTCGACCAAATAGACATTCTCTGAACACTTATATGTGGAAGACAGCTTCGGATAAAGGATTGGGACACTTGCTTAGAGATGTCTGGCCTCTGCTGAACGAAGAGGAGCGAGAGCTATTAGACAGCGAGATACGGCCTTTCCCTTGTAAGAAAGCCTCTACTGTCTTCTCTGAAGGAGACATCCCCAACAGTCTTTTTTATCTGTACGAAGGAAAAATAAAGATCCTGAGGGAAGGCGTATATGGACGCTTCCACATCTCTCGCATCGTTAAGCCGGGGCAGTTCTTCGGTATGCGTCCCTATTTTGCCGAAGAAACCTGTTCGTCCACAGCCATTGCCGTTGAAAACTCCAAAGTCCTTGCCATACCGGTCGAAGCTATCGAAGCATTGCTGAAAGGAAACACCTCATTCTGTAGATACTTCCTCAAAGCTTTGGCCAAAGAGTTGGGCTATGCAGAAAAGCGAACCGTAACGCTCACGCAGAAACATGTTCGTGGCCGACTGGCCGAAACACTGCTGATACTGAAAGAAAATTTCGGATTTGAGAACGATGGAGCTACCCTGAGTATCTACCTTAGTCGAGAGGAACTGGCCACTCTTTCCAACATGACAGTAAGCAATGCCATACGTACCCTTTCTACATTTGTTTCCGAGCGAATGCTGGCACTTGATGGCAAAAGGATCAAGATTATCGACTGCGATCGTCTGCAAAAAACCGCACGCTCCGGCTAAAGCCTCCCTCCCCCCTTTTTCGATAGTCATTGAGGAAGTGATCGACAAAGACCTATAAGAAAACTATTTGTCGAATCAGTTCTGCACCTACGGCCGTATTCAGTCTGAGGAGCAACTCTGCTTTGTTGTTGCTCAGCTGGCTGCGTACAACGGAAGAATTGAATGTCAGGTACAGTACACCGTCATGAATCCGGCTACGACCGAGGAATTTATAGAGAGGCCCCAACACCTGTGGCAGAGCATCCAAAGCCTCCACCTCGAGAAGTCGCTCATACATGAGCGGTTCATCCTCCAGCCAAGCTCGAATTACCTGATCCACTTTCTGTATTTCGCTTTTTTCCATCCGAAGGATACTTATTGTTGGAATATCTGTCCGTTTTCTATTTTGAAAAGGCGGTAATCCTCACTCCAAGAGGCGATAATCTCGTCCAAGTATTTTCGGTTCGTGTCTGTGATGAATATCTGACCGAAACCGTTACCACCGACAAGGCGGATAATCCGCTCCACACGGGTAGCATCCAGTTTGTCGAATATATCATCGAGCAGCAAAATGGGCGTCTCATCACCGTGCAGTTGCTGATGGCGGAACTGTGCCAACTTCATACTGATCAGGAAAGTCTTGTTCTGTCCCTCCGAACCTATTTTCCGAATAAGAACTCCACCGAGAAGCATTTCCAATTCGTCCTTGTGTACACCACAAGAAGAAAACCCCAGTAGATAATCCTTCGGGCGGCTCCTGCGAAGCAATTCCCCAAGAGGTACTCCGTCCGCCAAATGCGAGCGATAGGACAGGCTGACCTCCTCGGCAGATCCGCTAATATCGGAATAAAGATCATTGAAAACAGGAAGAAAATCTTCGACAAAACAGCGACGCTTCTTGTAGATCTCTGCTGCATAGGATTCCATCTGTAGCTCCAAAACATCCATCAGAGCATCATCGTGACGGTCCTGCTTGAGCATTGTATTGCGCTGTTGCAAATGCCGATTGTACTGAATGAGGGCCGACAGATACCGAGGATCCTGCTGGCAAAGCTGCTGATCCATGAACCGTCTGCGCTCATCGCTACCTCCGAGGATGAGCTGATAGTCCTGTGGAGAAACTATTACCAGCGGGAAACGACCGATATGATCGCTCAGCCGCTCATATTCTTTCTTGTTCCGGCGCAATACCTTGTGCTTCCCAGGACGAATAGAGAGAAGCAGCTCTACGGCATCGCCACTTTCATCTCGATACAGTCCCTGCAGCAGGGCCATTTCCTCACCATGCTTCACTACCATATTGTCCGGTACGGAAAGATGACTGCGGCAGAAAGAGAGGAAATGCAGCGCATCCAGCAGATTGGTCTTGCCCATTCCATTGTTTCCCACCAGACAGTTCACCTTGGGCGAAAACCGACAATCGGCAGCTGCGATACTCTTAAAATTGACGATATGGAGTTCTTCTATGATCATTCTCCTTGGGGTAAGATAGAGGGCGGAGGATTGTCTCGCCCTTCTGTCAAGCGAATACCTATTTCCGTTATACCTGAAAGAGTCGGCACCCTCATATTGTGCTTCAACTCTATCTTATAAAGGCCCGAATAGGGAAAACGTGCGGAGATCGGCAGGCGAAACCGGTTTTGCTGCTTGGCAACCCCTTTTCCGTTCCACTGTTGTGGCTTATCGGCCAAAGTCAGATCCACCGAGTCCGCAAAGATCAGACGCTCTCCCACTGAAACCTCGTACGCCAATGCCAGATCGCGATATTCGTACCGATTGTCGTGGCGGATCAGCAGCTCCAAAGAATATGAGCGAGTATAGTCCGGTATGAGGATTTCGTAGTCGAGCACATCGCTTTTCTGCCATCTTCCATGAGGCACCTGACGATAGAGTATTCGCTCGTCCTTACGGTATGTGCAAGACACAGCCAAGCATATCCCCAATGCAACCAGAAAAAAACTGATTGCCCCTCGGACTTGCTTTTGTGTGGCAGCACCCATCTTCCCCTCTATTCCTCCTTTCTCTCTCCCTGTCGGCCTTCCTGACGAGGAGTACTTTGACGCGGTGGTCTGCGACCACTGCCCGCCACGCGTCTGGCTCCTTCCACTCGTTCGGAGCCGGCCTCGTTCGTATAGGGACGTGCAAAACGAGCATCGCCTCGACTGCGCTCTCGCGTATTCTCCCGACAATCACCTCCCTCCGGTCGGGGAGCTTTCTCTCGTGATGGTATTCTGCTACTGCTGCGAACGCGAGGTGTAGGCTGTACAGATTCATGCGTGCGACGAGGCTCGCCGTTTTTTTCTCTATCAGAGAAGTCTCTACCACCTTTGCCGTTGCGCCTCCTGCGGCGAGACAAGGCATCGTCGAACCGAGTCAGACTATTGTCCGTAAGGATATCGGACAATTCGTGTCCGGACGACTGCTTCTTGTCGTCATACTCCAGCGATACCGGTTTGATCCCCTGCTTGTTCAGGCTGATCACCTCGAAAGCGCGCCGAGCCGATATGGTCGTAAGATTGACAGGAGCATTGGGAACGGTAGAATACGAAACCTCCCGACGGAATACATCCGCCTTGAAATAGTGGTACACACTCTCTTTCGTCTCCAAGACGATCTCCGGACTCGGCATCTTCTTACGAGCTTCCACATAGGCATCCACCTCATAATTGAGGCAGCATTTGAGCTTGGCGCAGAGGCCCGTGAGTTTCTGAGGATTGAGAGCCAAATCCTGATAGCGAGCTGCACTCGTATTCACCGACACGAAATTCATCTTCCACGCCGAGCAGCACAGCTGGCGGCCGCAAGGGCCGATACCGCCTATACGGCCGGCCTCCTGTCTTGCACCGATCTGCTTCATCTCCACACGAATGTGGAAAGTCTCCGCCAGTACTCGGATCAGTTGGCGAAAGTCTACGCGCTCATCGGCGATATAGTAGAAAATGGCCTTATTGCCATCGCCCTGATACTCCACATCTCCGATCTTCATATCCAGATTCAAATCGGCCGAAATCTGGCGGGACTGGATCATCGTATCGTACTCTCGCGCCTTTGCTTCGCGGTACTTATCCAGATCGCCCTGTTTGGCTATGCGGTATATCTTGAAAGGCTCGCCGTTGTTCGTGCTGTATCGATGTTTGCGCATCTGGAGTTTTACCAGTTTACCGGTCAGCGTCACCGTCCCGATGTCATGGCCCGGATTGGCCTCTACGGCTACTACATCCCCTTTGTGCAGTTCTATCTTCTCGCTGTTGAGGTAGTACCCTTTGCGCGTATTCTTGAATTGTACCTCCACGAATCCGCCATCTTCGGGCAAATCGGGGATGTCACTCAGCCAGTCATAAGTGCTGAGCGGCTGGCTATGACACCCCTTGCAGGCATCCTTCGTCAGGGAGGTCGTATTGTCTAATCGGTAGTCCATCCGTCTTTTGCTTTGTCCGGTGTAGTTCTCTACTGCTGCTGATAGGAGGTATAAGGCACAACCGCCGCACTATGCAAGCAGGTACTATCCATCGGTATGCGGGATTTATTTGGCGTAGCTGACGGAGCGAGATTCGCGGATCACCGTGATCTTCACCTGTCCCGGGTAGGTCATCTCATCCTGAATTCTCTTGGCTATTTCGTTCGAGAGCGTTTCCACCGAGGCATCGTCCGTCTTGTCGGCACCGACGATTACACGGAGTTCGCGACCGGCCTGGATGGCATAGGTCTTGATAACGCCCGGATAGGACATGGCGAGCTGCTCCAGATCGTTCAGACGCTTGATATAAGCCTCCACAATTTCGCGACGAGCTCCCGGACGGGCACCACTAATGGCATCGCACACCTGTACGATAGGAGCTATCAGCGACATCATTTCCACCTCATCGTGGTGCGCTCCTACGGCGTTGCATATATCGGGTTTCTCTTTGAACTTCTCACAGAGCTTCATACCCAAGAGAGCATGTGGCAATTCCGGCTCATCATCGGGCACCTTGCCGATGTCGTGCAGCAGACCGGCTCGTTTGGCTTTCTTCGGGTTCAGCCCCAATTCGCTGGCCATGATGGCACAGAGATTGGCCGTTTCGCGCGAATGCTGCAAGAGATTCTGCCCATAGGAAGAGCGATACTTCATCTTACCGATCAGGCGGATCAGCTCCGGGTGCAGGCCGTGGATTCCAAGGTCGATCACCGTCCGTTTACCCGTCTCGATGATCTCTTCCTCCACTTGCTTTCTCACTTTGGATACCACCTCTTCTATGCGTGCCGGATGGATACGTCCGTCCTGTACCAGCTGGTGGAGTGCCAGACGTGCTATCTCACGACGCACCGGATCGAATCCCGACAGGACGATGGCCTCAGGCGTATCGTCCACGATGATCTCGATGCCGGTAGCAGCCTCCAATGCACGGATGTTGCGGCCCTCTCGGCCGATGATGCGCCCCTTGATCTCATCGCTTTCGATATGGAAGACGGTCACGGAGTTTTCGATGGCCGTCTCCGTAGCCACGCGCTGGATGGATTGGATGACGATTCGCTTAGCCTCTTTGTTGGCAGTCATCTTGGCCTCTTCGATAATCTCATTGACGTATGCAGAGGCCTGCCCCTTGGCTTCGTCTTTGAGGCTTTCCACCAGCCTGTCTTTAGCCTCCGCTGCGGAGAGTCCGCTCAGAGATTCCAGATGAGCCTGTTCGCGAGCCTTCAGCTCGTCGAGTTCCGTCTTTTTCTTTTCTATCACAGAGAGCTGAGCAGTCAGATTCTCACGCATCAAATCCATTTCCTGCCCCTTCTTCGTTATATCTTCCTGACGTTGGTTGAGGGTTTGTTCGCGGCTTTTGAGTTTGCTCTCCACCGATTGGAGCTTGCTATTGCGCTGTGCCACCTGCTTTTCCAGGTCGCCTTTGAGTTGGAGAAACTTCTCCTTCACTTCGAGGAGCTTCTTTTGCTTGATCACCTCGGCTTCACGGCGAGCTTCGGCGAGAATCCCCTCTGTCCTTTGCTTGAGCAGTGTCCGCGTGATCAGCCATACGGCAGCGGCACCGGCTATAAGCCCCAAAAAAGTAAATAATAAAAGTGTTCCTATTCCCATTTTCGTTTGTATTCTTTGAAATTAGTAAGTAGCAGTATTACAACACACACACGTGTCCGAGGCCGATCACAGCAAAGACCTCGAAGCTATAAAAGGAAAGAAACAAAGACTGAAAGGAATGAGAAGAAAAGAAACGGTAATAGCCCTCTCCCGACTAATAGCGACTTAGAAAAGCCTCCAATTCGGTATTGAGCCTGCGCAAGCGGTCATTGATCGGGGTACGATCGGCCTGTTTGCGCTCGTGTGCCAAATAAAAAGCCGTATCCACTGCAGCCAGAAGCAAATGTCCGCCTGCGGGCAGTTGGGCCATATTGGGATATGATTCGCGATAACGCATGATCCGGAAGTTGAGTCTGTCGGCAGCTTGCCGATAGAGGGCCTCATCATTACGTGGTATGGCAAGCCTCAACCGGCTCCCCTGAATGTTGAGCGTGATATTCAGCGAGTCCGGATCCTTTGTCATCTTCTTTTATTCCGTTTGCAACAGGGCAATGCACCTGTCTATTTCTCTTATCAAACTTTCCAGACGCTGTTTGGACTGGCGGGCTTCGTCCTCATTGGCTACGATCACCCTCGATGTCAGCAACGTCTTGTTCTTGGTTTCTGCTATGCCCAAGGCCAAATCCTGCTGTGCGATTTTTTTATTTTTCGCAGCCAGTTCGGCCCGAAGAGACGAAATTTCGTTTTGCTGATTTTCCACCAGCTCCATCAGCTTGCGGACGTTATATTCCAGCTTCGAAAGATCGAGTTCCTCTTCTCCGGTCATAGAATAATCCTTTTCCTTACAAAAGTAAATTATCCGCGCCAAACTGGCAACTAATTTTGTGTGCTTGTATAAAGGGTAAATGAAACAGTCGTTACGGAGAAAAAAGAATTGGTTACTTTTGTCTTCGCAGAAGGACTGCTCCACAAAATGGTTTTCCTATATTCAGGGAGCCGGTAATGAATTGAAAAAGAGAAAATTGAATAGAATTGCAAAACATCGAAATGCTACCACTCATAACCCACTGCTTTACATCCAATCGGAATATCCTCTCGATCGAATATACTGTAGCAATAGACTTCGATCCCGGTCGGGATTGTAAAGAACGAATCCATCAGATACGCAAATCATAGATCGACCAATAGTATCATAGCATAGGACAAGCTCCTACGCACCTGTATCGCACCCGCCGGAGTTCTACGGATAACTCGACGGGTGCTTCTTTTATATCGGCTTCGAAAAAGGCATTTTCGAGCCTGCGATTTATATACAAATCTCTTGCGATCTATATATTTATTGAAAACGATTTGTATATAAAACGAAAACCATTTATATATAAATTGAAAATCATTTATATACAGATCGTTATTCGACTCCTCGGAAAACAAATTTCGAATTTCGGCGGACAGATTTCTATCCTTTTTTACCTTGGATGCCTCTCCTTTTTGGATGCTTATTTGGAATCATTCCAAACTCGTATTCGTTGTTGAAAACTTTTTTGGTGCGAATTTTTTTAGTGGAAAGGAGAAAGAGGGAGGAGAGAGGTCAAGGCTTGCCGGAACGCTGTGAAAGTGACAAAAAGTATACGGACTCAGTATCACTTGCCTCAAAAAGAAAAAACTGATCAGGAACCAGTTACGGGCTAAAAATCGCCCGAATTCGCCTTCCTAATCAGCTTTCTATACTGCAAAGATAGTGAAAAAAAATACCTGGCCTTCAGAACCCCTAGAAAATCCAAGGGTGACGCATTAAAATTGTATTGTGATTAGTTGTTGTGGCTTCATTCGAGCCGTTTCTTTTGGATGCGAGGGATTGAAGACTTCATATTCGTCTTCAGTCGCTCTATAATGAGTAAATTGATCTTTTGAATGATATCCATAATCTGCGCCACATTCCTCGTTCTCTTGTGCGAGGCATCGTGTCCGAAATAGACATCCAAACAGTGATGCAACTTGTTCTCTATTGCCCAATNATCCATAATCTGCGCCACATTCCTCGTTCTCTTGTGCGAGGCATCGTGTCCGAAATAGACATCCAAACAGTGATGCAACTTGTTCTCTATTGCCCAATGTCCACGAATAGCCTGTTTCAATGAAGAAAGATCTGTCAATGACGAAATGTAGTAGGCCGCTTCTTCGCTCGTTTTGTCGCTCTTTTTATCCCTTCGTTTGCGTACAACTTTGTGTATCGACCNAAGAAAGATCTGTCAATGACGAAATGTAGTAGGCCGCTTCTTCGCTCGTTTTGTCGCTCTTTTTATCCCTTCGTTTGCGTACAACTTTGTGTATCGACCTCAAGCCTTTCCAACGAGTTAATACCTCGTTGGCTTCTATCTCCAAGGGATTGAGAATACTTTCATAGCGACGTGTTTCTATGCGTCCGTGAGATAGTTCCGTCTGCTCGTCNCGAGTTAATACCTCGTTGGCTTCTATCTCCAAGGGATTGAGAATACTTTCATAGCGACGTGTTTCTATGCGTCCGTGAGATAGTTCCGTCTGCTCGTCAAGGAGGATATGTTTCTGAAACAGAGGGCAGAAATAGCCTTCTATCTCTTGCAAGCTCAAACTTTGATTCGCTTTAACACACAATACATAGTCTCCGCCCTTATCGATGATTTGTTCGGNCAGAGGGCAGAAATAGCCTTCTATCTCTTGCAAGCTCAAACTTTGATTCGCTTTAACACACAATACATAGTCTCCGCCCTTATCGATGATTTGTTCGGCAATGGCTGTTTGTGTGCCTATGGCATCAATGGAAACGACAGCCCCGTTCAAGTCCGGCAAATGAAGAAGTTGATGTATAGCCGGGATTTCGTTTGTTTTTCGGTCGATGTAGAGTTGGGCTAGACTGCACATATCTTGTGGTGAAAAGGCAGAGACGACATGGGATTGTGTATCAAAAGAGAGTTTCTTCACTCCCCGCATCGTCTTGCCATCAATGCAAATATGTTTACCNGAGACGACATGGGATTGTGTATCAAAAGAGAGTTTCTTCACTCCCCGCATCGTCTTGCCATCAATGCAAATATGTTTACCCGAAGTGGCCGAGATAAAACCTTCAATCCATTGCTTATAAGCCCCCTCAAAGGCTTCTACATACAACAGACTGATGCTCCTGTTGAGAGTATCATGAGAAGGCATGGTATGAGACCTTTGAAAAATAAGGAGATGTAGGAAAGAGGCATTCTTCGGATACAAGGAGCGAATAATTTGGGTGGAAGCAAGGAGTAAAAGGGCTTGTAAATCATCCTTGCGGAGCTTGTCCATGTAGCTCCGCAAGGGTGATTATGTCTTATCCTGCACATGAGGACATAATTGTCCCCGGAGTTCTGTACAGGTTGAACGCGATGCTTTCAAGAATGTTTTGAGTGTGGGTCTTTGCAAGTCCCCGGTAGCGACATCGTCCGCCATGAAACCACCGACGAATACTGCCAAAGGTGCGTTCGATGGTAGTCCGTATCGGACTGATTGCTTTGTTTCGTTGCTTCTCTTTCTCGGTCAATGCCCTGTTGCGTTGTGCCTTGTGCATAATGCCATCTTGAAGGTGATGAGTTTGCAGGTACGAACGATTTTCCCCGGAAGCATATCCTTTGTCCACCAAGACGACTGTGCCTTGAGGTATGTTNATAATGCCATCTTGAAGGTGATGAGTTTGCAGGTACGAACGATTTTCCCCGGAAGCATATCCTTTGTCCACCAAGACGACTGTGCCTTGAGGTATGTTTGCACCCTCCAAGGGCGGAATAAACTCCTTCGTGTCAATGCGGTTCGCTGCAGTCGTTATCACCTTTTGAACAATGCCTTGAACATTGGTCAAACAATGCTTTTTGTATCCGTAGTGATAATGCTTTTGCTTGTACACCCAACGGGCTTCTTCATCCGTCCCTTTACGTTTACGGACAACCTGTTTTTGATAATCCTCCTCNCTTTTTGTATCCGTAGTGATAATGCTTTTGCTTGTACACCCAACGGGCTTCTTCATCCGTCCCTTTACGTTTACGGACAACCTGTTTTTGATAATCCTCCTCCGCCTCTTTTTCCTGCTCGCTCCGATTGTCTTCCCTGTCGTCTGCGACTTCAATCGTAATGCTTCCATTGGGTTTATATGGCGTCTCCACAAGGCTTGCATCGACAAGCACCCCTTCCCTTACCGAAATGTGATGGAGGGAAAGTTGCTTATTAAACTGCACCAATAGTTTGTCCATCAGGCCCGGTTCGGTCAGTGCCGAACGAAATCGACTGATAGTGCTGTGGTCGGGAGATCCTTCTTCCATCTTCAGCCCCAAGAATCGGGAAAAGGTCATTGAATCATTGATGCGCTCCTGCAGAGCACAATCACCGAGGTTGTACCATGTCTCCGGAAGCAACATCTTGAATAAGAGAATCACGTCATAAGCCGGGTCACCGATGGCATTTTGTCGCTTCGTGTATTTCTTGTTGATCAGCGTCCGATTCGGACGCCAATCAATAAGCCTGTCAATCTGACTGAGGAAGTCGTTTTGTGCTTTGCGACAACGCTTTGAAAAGAGTGCGTCTGCAAATGTTACATGCTCATCGGTGTTCTTGGATTGGTATGCCATGGGAAGAATATTATTTTGTTTTTGACACTCAAATACAAAAAAAACTTCCTATTACACAATGAATTAATAAATAAAATGCAGGCCAATTGCCGTGCAAAGGTCTCGGTATGCGTAAGCTGATGACCGGTAAGCATTTCGTATAGACTTTTCAATTCTTCTTCGTATTCCTCGGCATAATCTTCAATCTCATAACAGGAGGTATTGCCTGAGAGTGTAGAGAGGAAAACGATCAGGAGTAAAAAGTCAAGAGGATAAATTTTTTACGCTCTATCCGTGGGTCCGGAACCATGCAGCGGCTTTCAAATAGAGAATGATACATAACTAACGGGGCTTTAACGACTATAAAAGCACTTAGAAAGCTGTTTTTAATGCGTCAGCCCTGTTGTATAGTGACAATAATCTAGATTGTAGCAAGGGAAATTGTATCTTTGAGGCATGATGCGTCTATTTATCCACGCGTAGCGATAGATGAGCTGGAGGAGAACCGAGTGGCTTTAGCGGCCACTCTTGGTTATGTTGATGTCATCTCTGCCGAATCGCTTTGATTTGGGATAAAGTAAACTTTGGATAAAACTTGCTAATGAGTACGATACGTGTAAAGAATGTTGGACCAATCAGAGACACTGGTTTGATTGAGCTTCGTCGAGTTATGGTGTTGATTGGGCAGCAGAGCTCAGGCAAGAGCACTTTGATGAAGATTTTGTGCTTCTGCCGTTGGCTGGAAAAATCTATTATGATCGATGAAGCCAAGGTTAAGTGGTACACTTCGTATAAACGATTTGTCAAGGAGCTCAAAAGCTTTCATCGACTAGATGATTCGTTTTTCTCGTCGGATAGCGAGATTTGCTACAGGGGAACTTCTATGTCAATAGAGTGGCAAGGGAGAGGTAATCAGAACGCTCGTATTACCCTCTCCGCCAACTATGCCGAGAGGAGACACAATAGTAAGTTGTGCTTCATACCTTCCGAGCGCAATCTAGTGGCAGCTATCCAGAATATTGACAAAGCATATAAGTCTAGTGAGCTGGATCTCATTTTCAATTTTATTTTTGAGTGGGATGAGGCAAGGAGGAAGTTTGGAACATCAACCCAGTTGCCTCTCTCTGTGGCTCAAGGAGTGGGTTATTTCTACCAGAGGGGTAAGGACTATATCTATCTCAAAGAACGCCAACGTAAGCTCTCCACTCTATATGCCTCTAGTGGCATACAGTCTGCCCTGCCCATAGAGGCCATGGTGGACTATTATTCTGCTCAAGTTGGGGAGCTACCTAAACTTAGTTTGTCTGAGGTGAGGGAGTTTCTCTACAAGTCTACGGGAGATACACCTAGCCAAGCTTCTTTGCTCCAATACGCCTCGGTTCAATTCTTTATAGAAGAGCCAGAGCTGAACCTCTTCCCCTCATCTCAGAGGGATCTTGTGCTCAAACTGCTGTGCAGATTTCATCAGATCACAGAGGTTGAGCGTAGCTCTAGTATGCTCGTGATGACGACACATAGCCCCTATATCCTCTCGATGCTCAATATGGTACTTGCTGTGGCTAGAGCGATAGAGCAAAAGCCACACTTGACCTCTCAAATAGAAGAGCATTTAGGTTTGGGAACTTGCCCACTGAAAACTCAAGACTATGCAGCCTATTTCATCAATACTGATGGCACGCTCTCGGATCTTGTTGATCGGGAGCTACCAATGATTAGCGGGGTAGAGCTTGATGGCGTTTCGGATTGGGTAGACGACGGTATTAGCTATATCAATGAGTTACTCTATGGCGAGTAATACATACAAGGTCCTTAAAGGACAAGGATACACCCCCGAACAAGATTTAGTTTCTAGGAAGATGCGTAAAAAGCTAGTCGTAACAGAGAAAAATCAAAGATATGAGCTCGATTGCTCCGCCTCCACCTCTATAGTGTTAGGCTCTTGTGTCTTCGCTATTGATGGGGGAGTAATACCCAAGGAAACCTCAACGCCTAAGTGCGATAAGTTGATTTTGTGTGCACTCAAGATAGACGGGCAGCAAGCAAAGGAGAAGCTAGAAGAAGAGGAGTCTTGGTTGGAGATATTTGTTGAGCTCAAAGGCCACGATGTGGAGCATGCTATAGATCAACTTGAAGCCACATTGAAGAATAACCTCTTTGTTCATGATAGCAATAAGCTAGTGCTAGCTCGTATTGTTGCCACTTCTATTCCCAGTAATAGGTCTAATCCTAAGCTTGAGAAAGCTAAAATTAGATTTCGTAAGAACTATCGTTGCGAGCTCAAGACAATAAAGAGTAATAATCCCGAGAGGTATTGAGCATCATGTCTTCATCTTCTCACGCTATGCTACCCACAGTGTCTGGATTACACCCAAAGACTAAAGTGATCGAGCGATAATAATGGCTACGTACAGGGGTGACGCATTAAAATTGTATTGTCATTAGTTGTTGTGGCTTCATTCGAGCTGGTTTCTTTTGGATACGAGGGATTGAGGACTTCATATTCGTTTTTAGTCGCTCTATAATGAGTAAATTAATCTTTTGAATGATATCCATAATCTGCATCTCTTGTGCGAGGCATCGTGTCCGAAATAGACATCCAAACAGTGGTGTAACTTTAATGCCTCAGCCCTGCTAAAAATTCGGAACAGGATGCCTTCCAAAAGATTTTGAATGTAGAATTCCTTCTTTTCTCGATAAGGAAACATAAAAAATGTTGGCACGGTCTCCTCTTGTTGTTTCCTTCAAGCAGATGGTGTAATATTGTGAACGAAATCCCAATTTACCGATCCAAGGAATGGATTGCTTGTGGAAATCACAAAAAATAGATCCTAACATCAGTAACAATCATTTGTAGTATGAAAAGGAGTATTTTATTTGCTATCCTGTCTGTTTTGCTCGTATCTATGTCATTTTCGAGCTGTGAATCAAAAAGCAAACAGAAGGAACTCAGCGTATCCGGCTCTGCCGAAGTGCGCAAAGGATTCGACCTCTCGATCGATATAGAAGCTTTCAATGAAGGAGTGGGACGAGAGGAGTCGCTTGCAGGAAGAGCCGAACATATCCTGCACGAATCCGTCCTTCCTATCAAATTGCAGGAGTTTGTCGATGAATCCGGCCTTAGCTCTTCGGCCGTTTCTCAGTTTTTGATCAAGGACAAAGTCATGATCAAAAACAAGGTAGCTGGTTCGTTCGACTTGTCGATCTTCGAAGGGGTAAAACTCTATGCCGGCTCCGACTATAAGTTGATCGCCACCATCACTTCTTTGTCGAGCGATGAGCTTTCGCTCAAGATAGAAACGAACAATCTGCTTCCGCTGCTCCAATCGACTGGCCTCCCTATCCGCTTGACGACTACGACGGACAAGAACATAGAGGGGGTAAATATGTTGGCAGTGGCGCTACACTTTACTTTCTTCATCGAGGTAGAGTAGTCGAATAAGTCATCAGTTACATTAATCAATAATCCAAGTGTTATGAGAAAGAAGAATTTATTGTTTGGCGTTTTGGCTCTATTGTTCGCTCTGCCGGCTATTGCTCAGGACGACAACAACCTTCATGATGGAAAGATCCATTATGGAACAACTGTTTCGGTAGGTGTATTGAACGGCGTCAAAATAGAGGGGAGCGCGCGCTTTATGCCCGAACTGACGGCTCGTGCAGGCTTCGCCTTCATACCCTCCATGGCCATTGTCAACAACAAAGTGTTTGTGCCGGATGATCCCCAAGAATTGGAGGCATATCAGTCGGCATTGGGCTATACGCCGGGAATCAGGGGGAATCTGAAGGTTTCTTCTTTTTCCGGCCATGTATTGGCTGATTACCATCCGTTCAAGAACGCTTTCCGCGTAACGGCCGGTCTGTACTTCAACCGTCCGCAAATCAATGCCAAGATACAGCTCATCAATCAAAATACAGGACAATCCATCATGAACGATCAGAGTACGCTCAATCCGAACAACATGCCTGTCATCACGATCAAGGATAAAGACAATCCGGCGGATAAGGTGAGCATCCAACCCTCTTCGACGGCAGAGGTGGAAGCATCGGTACATTTGGGTAGGGCCGTACAACCTTATATCGGCATCGGTTACGGATTTGCCGTTCCCGTATCGAGGGTATCTTTCTTCGCCGATCTTGGAATGCTTTTCTCCGGAAAAGCACAGATCTCGTCTCCCAATGTGATAACGGGTGACCCGAATTTGCTGATTGACTTTTCCGAAGATGCACAGGAGGCGGTCTATCTGACACAGATACTTCCCGTGCTCAACATAGGCGTTTCGATACGATTGTTCTAAAAACGCAGGGAGCACAAGCAAACAGGGAGAGACTGTCGGGAGTTTGTCCTGATGGCCTCTCCCTGTTTGTTTTGGTTTTTTGGATACAGTCTTAGATAACGACAAACAACAATTGAATTCCCCAGTTGCCCGAAAACGGTCTTCCTTCCCCAGCTTTTATTTCGAATTATTGTTGACGATGTGGTGTTCGGGGGGGCAATATTTTGATGATTTGTTGCATAAAAAGCGTGTTTAATTCCAAATTAAGTGTTACATTTGGAGCGGGAAAGAGCTTTTTGTGTGACTAAAAGAGGGCAGATGGCTATGAATATAGACAAAAAGCTTGCAGATGTGTAATTTTTTTGATACAAAAGATATTTACTAACTTAAAGCTAAATGATATGCGAAAAATTTTGAGCTTTTTGATGATGTGCTCTCTGCATTTAGGTCTACAATCTCAGACTTGGCATGGAGATCCGGACTCAGTGGCTGCCCTACCTTCTATCGGTATTCAAGAGTCAAGCTGTAACCGAATCACATTCGAGGTTGTTTTCCCCGGATTTTATAGTGTGGAAAAACGAGAAGGCAACCAAGTCTTTCAGCGCATTTCCATGCCGGGTTGTGGCTCGTTTGGGAATCTGGGCGAAGCTGAATTGCCTGTTTTGAAAAAGATGATAGCCGTTCCGGAATTTTCAACAGCTAACGTTGCTGTAAATATCAAGGAGTCGGAGACATTCTACAATTATAATATCTATCCTAATCCTACCTATGTCGTAGAGGAGTTGCCTGATGGAGGGGGAACTTATCCGGCAGAGGCTTTTGCGATAAACAATGATTATTATAGCCAAAATGTAAGCCTCCCTTCTACTCACTATGTCTATTCTCAAGACGGGTATTTTCGCTCACAAAGATTTATCGAAGTTACCCTGTATCCTTTTCGATACAATCCTGTTCGACAAGAAATTCTATTTGCAAAAAAAATCGAGGTTACAATAACTTTCGATAACCCTCAACCACCTTTACAAAAAAACACCGGCATATTTAACAAAGTAGCCTCCTCTGCATTTATTAATTATGAAGCTGATGGCAAATCGGCGATAGAAAATGATATGGTGTTCAGTCGTGGTACAACAACGTACATAAGCGGAAATGTTGCCAGCAACCTCCCTCAGAACTGTGACTACTTGGTTATTTACGATGATATGTTCAACGTAAATCAACAACCACACGACGAAATCAAACGGCTGTGCGAACATAGAGCCTTCTACAACGGCTTTGATGTAGCTGCTGTAAGTATAAAGGACGTATTGAATAGCTTTCCATCAAATGCCACCTCATACATCAACGAAACTAAACTGAAAAATTTCATTCGCTCAGTTTACAACCAAAGCAATGCGAAGAGGACTTTAGATGGCAAACTGGGATACGTGCTACTGATCGGAAAACCATTGAGCAAATATTTGGCTGACACTGATAATACAAAAGTCCCAACCTCTTTTATTCATAATGTCTCCTTAATTCCAAGTCATCCAACTTTTGGTTCCATATGCGCCTCCGACTATTTTTTTAGTTGTGTTTCGCCCCTTGATACTGTCGGCGATTTGTTTATCGGTCGATTTAGCGTCACCAATGCTCATGAATTGCACAATCTGATTGAAAAGACTATCAACAAAGAAATCTCATATAATCCTATTGCACACAAAAATATTCTTTACGCAGAAGGGAAAGGCTGCGATGCTCCAATCTTACGTTTATTCTTAAAAGAAATCGCCTCTGGTTACACAGTCAACTCTATCTTAAAATCTAATCAGGTCTCTGCAATAGACTCGATATTTGACTGCTTGAATAATGGTTCCCATCATTTTTATTTTAACACTCATGGAATGCCGACTGTTTGGGGGATAGGGCAGGGACTCGACGTCAATACTCTAACAGCCCGATTGAACAATACATCTTCGCAGGGATTATGTACGAGTCTATCATGTAGTTCGGCTGTAGCAGATTCAACTATTAGATCGCTTGGAGAAGTCCTGACCACATACGCACCTAACAAGGGATTCTCGGCTTTCTTAGGAGGAAGCAGAGCCACCCAATATGCCGTTTATTTAGAAGGCCCCTGTCCTCCGTCAGAATTTTATGAATATTTACCTTATTCTTTATATCACAATCTCTCGACTGTTGTTGGCGAAATGTTGCTATCATCCATTATCAATACTAATTCTGTTGATACGTATTCGAAATTCAACTTCAATTTGCTTGGCGACCCTGCACTAAACATTATGGCTCATGGCATGGAGGTTAGTAATTGTATTACACTACCAAACAACACCATTATAAGCAGTCCGATAACAATAAAAAATGGTGGCTGCCTAAAAATACCGGAAAAAGGAGTTTTGCATTTTACTAATAATGGCTCCATACAAGTCATGTCCGGAGGAACTCTGGAAATAGGCAATCAGGCTAAAATATCCGGAGAGACCGGTGCTAACCCCACCTTTATTACCGTTTACGGCGATGGTCTTGCGATTAACAAGCAGGTAGAGATAGACAATATAGACCGACTTAACTTGTTTTCTACGCATTCGGTCATGCCCAAATTTCATTTTGACAGTGTGAAATTCAACAGTGCCCCGCTGTATACAACGAACTGTATTGTGGAGATAAGCAATTGCGAATTTACCAATCGAAGTGACATTATTTCAAAGAATTGTGACCTAAGCGTTGAAAACAGTATGTTTAGCAGTTCGGGGATAACGGTATTCAAGCCTATGGCTACAAGCTCCATCACCGGATTATCTACAAAAGCAAAGATTACCGACAATACTTTTTTTGCGACAGGAAACTTCGCCTACCATATCACAAACACGCCAGGCTTAACAGCAACCTCCAATGCTGCCATCAAGTTAGACAATATTCCTGAGTATTACATTTCCGGTAATAAAATAGTCAATTGCGATGAGGCTCTTGTACTAAATAATAGTGGCAACAGAACGAACAGACTCCACAATATCACACGGAATGTGATAAAAAACTGTAGGATTGGGAGCACGCTTTATAATTCCTATGGTATTTACAACCGAAATAAGATCAGTAACAATCATATAGGAGTACGTCTCCTCAACAACAGTTGTTTTTATTTCGATAATGCTCCTGTAATCAATGAAGAAGATAAGCAGACGTTTATTTCCAATAGGACTTGGCAGCTCTATTCATCAAACGGTACATTCCCTCTCAACTTCCATTACAACAGCTTGCAGGGGGGAGATACAGATACATGGATTTACAACGACACGTATACGAATCGCTATATTGACGTTTCAAATAATCACTGGGGCAACAATGATTTGTTTGATCCGAATCAGGTTTTCAATACGCCAGACTTGTTCATTTGGATACCTTTTTGGGATGGATTGCCAAATGGGAGATCGGGCAATAGCTCTGCTGAAGCAGTAGAATTCCAAACAGCATTGGACTGTATTGGCAATAGCGATTATCTTTCGGCAAAAGTGGCTCTCAAGATGATGGTTGAAACCTACCCGGAATCCGACTTTGCAATAGCTGCTTTGAAGGAATTGTTCAGGATAGAGAAAATGTCAGGCAACGATTACGAAGGCTTGAAAGATTATTTCAGATCCAATCCAACCATCATCTCTTCCCAGAACTTGTTCCCGACAGCTGATTTCCTGTCTGCGCGATGCGATATTGTGTGTGAAAACTATCAGTCTGCCATCGATTGGTACGAAAATCGCTTGAATAGTGAAATCTCCTATCAGGACAGTGTTTTTGCAGTCATTGACCTTGGTGACATTTATTGGAATATGCAGTTAGACTCACTCAGAGGGACTGGTATAGATTTGAACATACTTTCCTGTGAACAAAGGAAATCGCTCGAAAGCCATCAAAATGTAAAAAATTATTTGTTGTCAACTCTTCCCGAATCAACAGGTACTCTCCTGCCTCCATTAGAATGCAACAAATCAAGCCTTGATAAATCCAAGATAATCTCTATTTCGCCCAATCCGGCGAAAGCTGTTGTAACAATAATCTACTATACCGATAACCCTTCCTGTTCTGTAATAAAAATATATGGAATAAATGGAGCCTCGGCTGATATAACCGGGTTGCCCAAACATCTATCCGAAGGTTATTACAGCATACAGTTCAATACATCCAACTTTGATCCCGGTTTCTACCTGGTAACGCTAAATGTTGATCAGAAAATTATAGATACGGAAAAATTACGAATCAAATAATGGCTATCATGATGAAAAGTATTGTTTTTAGAGCATTTCTAACGATTTTGCTCTCGTGGGCAGCGATCACGAATCCGACTGCTCAAGAGATCTCAGGCATGAATGCATCCTGTCTGGCTGCTCCGGCTCAACCGGATACTATCTTATATGAAAGTTTTGAGAATGGGCCTGTTCCCAATGGCTGGCTTGAGATAGATGCTGATGCTGATGGTGCCACTTGGGGAAGCCCATCAGGCTCTTTCTCTGTACCTTACGGACACAATGGCCTTTGCACCTACTCCCAAATACGTTCCGGTATCTCAACAGCGGGCAACTATCTGATTACACCCAATATAGAAGGAGCCAAACGCGTCAAGTACTGGGTATGCAATCAATATAGTACCAATCCGGAACATTACGCAGTAATGGTATCGACAACGGGGACTGCCATTGAAGACTTTGTTTTGTTGTTTGATGATTCCATAACCGGGAAACTGACTCCTCTCGTATGGCGTAGACGAATCGTGGACTTACCAGAAGGGACCAAATATATTGCATGGCGACATTACAAAGTCACCGACTCACACACAGAATTCTTGAAATTGGATGATGTCACTGTGTATAGGTCGATCGAAGGGCCCGAACCTGCTACCGACTTCACAGTAATCAATATCGGACAGAATGTGGGACGATTGACTTGGAACTATCCGGAGGATTATCAGCCGGAAGGAAAGGGGAATGAAGAGTTGCAGCTTAGCGGCTACAACATCTATGCGAACGGTACACTACTGGCACAAATAAAAGATGTCTCCATACTGGAGTATGTGGACAGCACTTACTCTTTGCGAGACAATCCCTTGCAAGTGGAGTACTGCGTTACAGCCGTTTACGATGAAAGCATAGAATCTTCGACCGTATGTGGCACGCTGCATTACGCCACGGATGCCATCCTTTATGAAAATTTTGAGAATGGGCCTGTTCCCAATGGTTGGCTTGTGATAGACGCTGATGGAGATGGATTTAGCTGGGGACACTATTTGAATGCATACGACGTTTTTTCCGGCCATAATGGAGGACATTGCTCTTTGTCGGCTTCTTATGTTTCGGGTATAGGCCCTGTGACTCCCGACAACTATCTGATTACTCCCAAGGTCGAAGGAGCCAAACGTGTCAAGTATTGGGTAAGTACGCAGGATGCCAATTGGGCAGCGGAACATTACGCGGTGATGGCTTCGACAACGGGGACTGCTGTTGAAGACTTCGTCATATTGTTCGAAGAAACCATGACAGCGAAGCCGACCGGCGCATGGTATGAAAGAACCATCAACTTACCTGAAGGGACTAAGTACATCGCATGGCGGCATTACAACTGTACCGATATATATTTCTTGAAGTTGGACGATATCACTGTATTCGGGACTCCTGCATCAGAGCCCGAACCTGTTACCGATTTCGTTGTCTCGCTTATTGAGAATAACAAGGGACGCTTGAAATGGAATTATCCTAACGGCTACGAACCCGATAAGACTGATGATAAAGACCGGTTGTTTGCGATAAGCTGATTTATGATTCTCAATCGGACATTATCTTATATGAAGGCTTTGAGGCCGGAAGTATTCCTGAAGGCTGGTTGTTGATTGATGCTGATGGTGACAATGTTAATTGGGACTATTATCCTTGGACTATGTATGGACATGACAGTGAGAAGTGTATTGCATCCCCTTCGTACTTACCGATGATTGGTGTTTTAACTCCGGATAATTATCTCATTACTCCTAAACTTGAAGGCGAGGCCGAAAGAGTTAAGTATTGGGTCTGTGCTCAAGATGCGGATTGGGCAGCGGAACATTATGCGGTGATGGTTTCGACAACGGGGACTGCTGTCGAAGATTTCGTTATGTTGTTTGAAGAAACGATGACCGCGAAAGTGGCCGGTGCATGGTATCAGAGAACGATCAACCTGCCTGCAGGGACTAAATATATCGCATGGCGGCATTACAATTGCACGGATATGTTTTTCTTGAAATTGGATGACATTACGGTTTATCGTTCTACTGAGCCTGTTCCCGAGCCTGTTACTGATTTCGTTGTCTCGCTTATTGAGAATAACAAGGGACGCTTGAAATGGAATTATCCTAACGGCTACGAACCCGATAAGACTGATGATAAAGACCGGTTGNTCGCTTATTGAGAATAACAAGGGACGCTTGAAATGGAATTATCCTAACGGCTACGAACCCGATAAGACTGATGATAAAGACCGGTTGCAGCTTGCCGGTTACAATATCTATGCAAACGGCTCGCTCCATGTTCACATACAAGACCCGACTGTTTTGGAGTATATCGATGAGACTTATTCTTCACGAGACGATCAGGTGGAAGTGGAGTATTGTGTCACTGCCGTTTATAATGACAATATCGAGTCCCAATCGGTTTGCGATAAGCTGAACTATACTGTCACATCCTTGGATAATATTCAATCTGATACAAGCTTGAAAATATATCCTAATCCGGCATCGCATGTTTTAAGGATAGAGGGATTGAGTCGTAACAAGTCAACAATCGAGTTGTATAATGCGCTGGGAATTTGCGTATTAAGGGAAGAGACCCATTCGGAGAAAACGGAAATCGATGTTTCACGTCTCAATGACGGAGTCTACTTGATTAAAGTAGTCGGTGGAAATAAAACAACAACCGAAAAGGTAGAAATAAAGAGGCCGTGAGCTTCCTTGGGTAAGACTTATTTTTCAGCACACCCAAAGCGGTAGTTTCTGAGAAAAGTACCGGGAGATACAGAAAGAGAATTTTTTGTCGATTGGGGGAGGAGATGTTTGCTTGTTTGGCAATCTCTTCCCCCCTTCTTCAAAATGCACTTATGCCGGACAGATATTTCGGTTGTTCAATTTGGGCATTTCACTACGACCGTTCCTTAGGAATGGGCGAGCGACTGAAGGGTAAGAAATAGTAAGAGAGATGATGCTTACTCGAAGCGGCGCGATATATCTGCCTCATCGATGATACTGACGATGAGCTTGCCGTCCGGCGTATAGGTGGAATCATTGGAAGCAAAAAGCTCGGCCAAGAGATCGCTGGCCTCTTCTGCTGTCGGTGTCTTGCCACGAGGGATGGCTTGATACTCGGCTATTTTGGTGGCAATAAGTTCGAGCATTTGTTCATGTGACGATCTGCCATCTTCGAGCGTGATGTGGATGACATCCCGCACGACATCTGCCGCGCAGTCTATGATTTGTACGGGTGCTGCCAGTAGCGAATAGGAAGAGGCACCGAGGGGCGACAAATCGAACCCGACAGATTGGAGTTCGTCCACAGCTGCCTTCACGGCAGCAGCATCCGACGGATTGAATTCGAGGAGTTCGGGGAAGAGGAGTTGCTGCTGTTCGATATGGCGTGTCGATTCGTCAGCGAGGAAGCGATCGTAAAGAATACGCTTGTGGGCGCGATGATAATCGACCAGAGCCAAACCCCGACTCAGAGTAGTCACCAGATAACGGCCGCGATGGACATAGCAGAGCGTATCGGCAGAGGGAGTCGCAGATACGGCAGAGGGAGTAAAATCGGTCGAGGCGAACAGTTCTTCCGAGCGGATCGGTGGTTCTGCCATCTTCTCGGCATCTCGCTTGGCTTCGAACTGCTTGAAGAGTTCGTTCCAGCCCATATCCGGCGATTGACGCCGCGAACTGCGGATAGGCTCCGTCAGTCCGGTTTCTTTGAAGGGATTATACGATGGATCCAGATCTACGGGCGGACGGGCGATGTTTTTCCCGGGACCTTGATAGGCCGGGATGTCGATCAGTTCTTTGCGGTCGAAGTCAATGGCCGGTACTGCATTACTGGAGCTGAGTGCTTCACGAATGACCACACCGATGAGTTTGAAGATAGCCTGTTCGTCGGAGAACTTGATTTCGGTCTTGGTCGGGTGGATATTGACATCGATCTGGGAGGGTTCAAGATCGAAATATAGGAAGTAATTGGGCATTGTTCCCTGAGGGATAATCGCCTCATAGGCAGCCATCACGGCTTTGTGGAAGTAGGGATGACGCATGTAGCGTCCATTCACGAAGAAGTACTGCAGGGCACCTCGTTTGCGAGCGCCATCGGGCCGTCCCACGAAGCCGGATATATTGGTGATGGGGCTTTTCATCCCGATGGGTATCAGATCTTTCTCTATTCTCTTTCCGAATACATCGAGGATTCTTTTCTTCAGAGGAGAGGGGGGGAGATCCTGCACCAGCTCCCCCGAATGGTAGATAGAGAAAGCAACTTGCGGATTGACCAAAGCCACCCGTTCGTATTCGGTCAGGATGTGCCGAAATTCCGTTTCATTCGATTTGAGAAACTTTCGACGTGCGGGTACGTTGTAGAAGAGATTTTTTACGCAAAGAATACAGCCCTGCGGTGAGGTGACAGTAGCCACTTCGTCTACTTCGGAGCCATTGATGGTAAGGCGTGTACCCAGCTCATCCTCAGCCCTTCGGGTTAGGAGTTCCACTTGTGCAACAGCTGCAATCGAAGCCAGGGCTTCACCTCGAAAGCCCATCGTCCGAAGGCTGAACAGATCCTGAAAAGAAGCTATCTTGGAAGTGGCATGTCGTTCGAAAGCCATTCGGGCATCGCTTTGGCTCATACCCTTGCCGTTGTCGGTGACGCGTATCAGCTCGCGACCGGCCTCCCTGACATCCAGCCTGATGATGGAAGCACCGGCATCCAAAGCATTTTCCAATAGCTCCTTGACGACGGAGGCCGGACGTTGGATTACTTCGCCGGCAGCAATTTGATTGGCGATACTGTCCGGCAGGAGGCGTATGACGTCGCTCATAGGATAACCTTAAAAACCAGCCACGATAGCAAGCAAACGGCTACGAGCAAAGCCAACGTGCGGAGTGTTCGTCCCGAGCGAGTGGATTGTGTCTCGCCTTGTAGCTGTCGCTCTTTCAGATGTTGGGTGCCTTCTACAAAGGTTCCGCGTATACGAGGGCGATAGCCGGAGTAGTCGCGTGATGAAGACTGTCCGTCTTGCTCTGCTTGCTCTTGTTCGACTTCGCGTCTGATGCGTTCGATACGTTTCTCCAACTCATCGCGTCGCTGATCGTAATAGATGGGTTTGTGGTCAAAAGACCGCGGCTTGCGCTGTTTGTAGAATGATCCTAATCCCATAGTTGTTCTCTATTAAAGATGAGTGGAGTGAAGAAAAGGTCGAAGAAGTCTTCCTCTTTGCTGTCCGTAGTAGGTCGGGCAATATAGGGAGAGAGCATGTTTGTAGGATTGGCGACTTCTTTGTTGTCCGAAGAAGTCGGAGGAATAGAGTCAGTCTGTAGAGCAGCAACAGTCAATGAGTCTTTTCTCTCCTCTTCTGCCAAAGCTCTATAAGCACGAAGAGCTGCCAAAGCACCGCTAAAGCGTCGCAGATCGGACAGCGATCGATGTACCTGCAAGACAGAATCAGGCTGCCTGCGGAAAAGATCCTTCTCGGATTTCGGTCTGATAGTCTCTTCCCAACGGAAGGATGCCAAGCGTTGAAGGTCGGGTGTAAGCATTTTGATCGGGTAGCCTTTGCCCGATGCTACGCCTTGCAAGAGCACTTTCTTGAGTTGGCCTTCTTCGAAATCAGCAATTATAGAGGGGGATTCGATCCGATTCATCAGATACCAGCGTTTCGATCGTTTGTGCTGTTCGTATTGGATGACTTCGGCATTGCCATGTACCTGTATCTGGCGTACAAGGCTGTCCTGCATATAGGCTCTGATACGTCTACCGGCCAGCTGGTCGTACATGATGGAATCTATCCTCCGTACGGCAAGAGCCTTGGTAAGGACATCGACATAGTCCAGACTGTCATTGCGGAATTTGAACCGAATCGTATCGCCACTTAACTGGGAGCCTTCATTCCACATAATGGGGTTGTCATAGAGGTAGAGCAGCGAATCGCGAGAGTCGTACTGCATAGAGTCGGCAATAGCTTGGACATCGGTTCGATAGACCCGTACATGTCTGTATCCGCGTGCTATCCGCCTATCTTCGGGCACGCGGCGCTGGGTGATCATTTCAAGCGTGTCGGCCGCAGCCCATAAAGTGTCGGGTTTGGAAAAGTCGATCATATAAGATCGTTCGGTCGCGAAGGCATAGTCTTTCTTCTCATCGTAATAGCCGTATTCGCCGTAAAGAGAAGAACGGTTCACCGTATCGGTCAGGATCATATTGCCGAAGGCTTCGCCAAAGCCGGTACGACGGTCATAAAAGATCGAGTCCCCAGTCAATTGCTTGGCACCGTTAGAAGAATAAACAATGGAGCGATCCAGCAAAATGCCTACATCAGTATTCGAATCGTATACTCCTCGCGTGGAAACGATATAGCCGGAATCCGACCTCATTTTCGTAGGCCCCAGAATGTGACTGATTTTGGTATCTGTATTATAATGAAGTTCTTCCGTGTCCATGGTATAATCCTTATTTTCTAAATGGACATTATCTCGGAAGATGGCATCGGATGTGGCGGGAGAGTATTCTCCGTAGCTGGAGGTCAGCGTATTGAGGGAGTCGACTATGCTACCACTTTCGAAATAGTAGCCCAGGTTCATGACCCGATCATAATCCAAACTATCCGTAAAGAGAGTAGCCGAACGATTTTCCAGTCGTACTTCATGACGAAGACGAGCGTATTTGATATTCCCATCGTAATGGAGGTAGCGAGCGAACATGGATACGGTATCGCCCTGCTGCATAGAGACCTGGCCGAATGCTTCGAAAGTGTTCTCTTTCTGATTAAGATGAGCACTGTCGCAACGCATCACAGCTCCTTCATGCTTGATCACGACATTGCCAAGGAGCCGCTGTACATCGGGGTTGTAAAGTCTGTCGTAACGGAGTTCATCGGCATGTTCGAGGATGACATGCGCTTTCCCCTTACTCCCTTTGGGAGGGGGACCTTGGAGGGATGCAAGGGCAGAAAAAGAAAGAGTGACGATCAGAATTATCGCCCCTAATTGTCGGCTGCTGAGCCGAGACGCGCGTTTTTCTCCCTTTCTCATTTATTTGTCTTCGATGCGGAAAGAAGATCTCTCTTCCCAAAGAGGTTTTCTTCCCGACCGAATTATTGTCTGTCTTCAAGCCAGCCCGGATAGCGGAACTGACAGTTGCGGTAGGCCGGTTCGATGTGGATATAAGTCTCTTTCTGTTTCTTTCTTATCCATGCATCGATGACGCTTTCTTTCTTTTTGTTCAGGGCTAAGGCCTTGATCGTTTGAAAATCCGAGTTCATATTGGCACGGTGTCCCTCGATCAGGTTTTTGACCTTCACGATGACAACCTCTTCATTGCCTTTGTCTGTTTTGAGGATAAAGGGCTTGGAGACTTCACCGGGCTTCATGTTGTAGACAACTCGGCTGATATCCTGTGGTAGCTCTTCGTACTTGAAGCGGGAGGAGCTATAGAAATCGCTCTGCTGGATCTTATTGACCATAAGTCCCTGATTGTTGCGCGTGTCGTTATCTTCGGAGTATTGGGCTACGGCCTTCTCAAAGGTCAGCTTATTTTCTTTTATCAGGGAGTATAAGCTATCCAGCTTGTTTGTAGTTTCCGTCAAGGCTGCATCAGATACTTTGGGTTTGAGTACGATTTGTCGGAAGTTGATCACATCGCCTCGTTTCTCTATGAGCTGAACGATATGATAGCCATCGTCGGTTTTGATGATCGGGGAAACACGCTTCGTATCGGTGAGTGAAAAAACCACACGTGCAAACTCTGCGTCGAGCGAAGCCTTGCTGACAAAGCCGTATTCACCGCCTTGTAAAGAAGTCTTGGAATCTTCGGAGTACAAACGAGCCAGCGTGGTGAAATCGCGTCGTCCTTCATTGATCTCATCCGAAAATTCCCGTAGCCTCTTTTTGATAGCGTCCGTTTCGTGCAGTGAAATCACGGGCTTGATGGTCAGTAGCTGTACCTCCACCGTAGTAGGAATATAAGGCAAACTATCCTGCGGAAGTGAAGCAAAGTACTGACGAATTTCAGAAGGGGTCACCTTGACGTTTTCATCGATTTTTCTTCGCATCATGCGAACGATCTCCCCGTTCCGGACTTCTACACGCTGTTCTTCGCGTATCTGCGTGTACTTCCGATTGAAGTATTCTTCCATCTTTTCTTTGGACCCGAACTGCTGGATATAATCGGCCAAATACATATCCACATAGCGGTTTACATCCGCCTCATTGACTTCGATACTGTCTATCTTGGCTTGATTGAGAAAAAGCTTTTGGACGGCAATCTGCTCAGGGATATAGCAGTCCGCATCCCCCTCAAGAGGACGTCCCGAACTAAGCAAGAAACGCTTGGTTGCCTCTATGTCTGAGCGCAGAATCGGCTCGTCTCCGACCATCCATACGACTTCGTCGATCACGTTCTTCTGTGCTATGGAGGAGGGGAGTGCCCAATAGAGCAGCGACAACATGATTATGCAGATACGCATTCCATTCTTTTTCATCTTTCGTATCGTATTATAGCATCATTAACGGATGCATTAGTTTGCCATTTCGGATAAGAACTTGATCCGCACCAAACGAATCTCTTCTTCAGAATAGTCCTTGCCGAGTTCTTGCATAGCCTCCTCCAAAGAGTCTGTGGTGGATTCTTTGAAGTACTCGAATATATCTTCCAAATGATCCTCATCCATGACCTCATTGATGAAGTAGTCGATATTGATTCGAGTGCCGGAGTAGACTATGGTCTCGACCTCTGACAGCAATTCGGAAAAATCCAGTCCATGGCTCACAGCTATATCATCTAGTGCGACCTTGCGATCGATTTGCTGAACGATGGAGACCTTCATCTTCGATTTGTTGGCGAGTGTACGTACACGCATGTCCTCCGGACGTTCAATCTCGTTTTCCTCTACGTGACGACGGATCAGCTCGAGGAATTCTTTCCCATAACGAGTAGCCTTACCGGCACCTACACCGGGGATATTCTGCAGCTCTTCGATCGTAACGGGATAGAACGTAGCCATAGCCTCCAACGAGGGATCTTGAAAGATAACGTAGGGAGGCAGTTTGAGAGATGCACCCAACTTCTTCCTCAGGTCTTTCATCATAGCGAACAGAACCGGATCCATGGCTCCACCGGAACCACGTCCTCCCGCCTTGGGAGAATCTTCATCCTCGTCCTCTTCGTTCTCATCGACTATCTTGAAAGAAACGGGCTTGTTGGCAAATTTCTTGCCTTTGGCTGTCACTTTCAGCAATCCGTAGTTTTCGATGTCTCGATTCAAATAGCCTGAAAGGAGTGCCTGTCTGATAACTGCAGTCCATGTTGTCTCCGTTTCGTCGCTTCCAATACCGAAAACTTCTAAATCTTGATGCCCGAAAGACTCTATATCGGGAGTCAATTCGCCCATCAATACATTAATTACATACTCCGTTTTGAACTGTTCCTTCAGAGCAGAAACCGTTTCCAAAACGTTTAACAATAGTTCCTTTGCTTCCACTTGCTTATACGTACTCGTACAATTATCACATGCACCACAGTTTTCCTGGGTATAGTCCTCTCCGAAATAATGGAGAAGCAGCTTGCGCCTACAGACTCTACTCTCAGCAAATGCTGCGGTCTCGGCCAGTAGCTGGCGCCCGATCTCCTGCTCGGAAATGGGCTTGCCCTGCATGAATTTCTCTAATCGTTGCAGGTCTTTGGGACGATAGAACGCGATACATTCGCCTTCTCCTCCGTCTCGGCCGGCACGTCCCGTCTCCTGATAATACCCTTCCAAACTCTTGGGCATATCATAGTGGATGACGTACCGAACATCCGGCTTGTCGATGCCCATTCCAAAAGCAATGGTAGCGACGATCACACTTATCTCTTCGTTCAGAAAAGCGTCCTGATTGGTCGCTCGCTCTGTCGCGTCAAGTCCGGCATGATATGGAAGAGCTTTGATCCCATTGGCCTGCAAAACCTGGGCAAAAGTAGTTACTTTATTTCGACTCATGCAATAGACAATACCGCTCTTTCCCGGCTGGGATAAGATGTATTTGACTACGTCACGATCTACATCCTGTGTTTTAGGACGTATATGATAAAAAAGATTGGGACGATTGAAAGACGATTTGAATACATCGGCATCCATCATTCCGAGACTCTTTTGAATATCATGCTGCACTTTCGGGGTAGCCGTAGCTGTCAAAGCTATGATCGATCGGGGTCCTATTTCATTGATGATAGGGCGAATCCGTCTGTATTCGGGTCTGAAGTCATGCCCCCATTCGGATATACAGTGAGCTTCGTCTATAGCGTAAAACGAAATGTCTATTTCGCGCAGAAAAGCAATGTTTTCTTCTTTTGTCAAAGATTCGGGAGCAACGTACAACAGCTTGGTAAGTCCATCGCGTACATCGTTCTTGACACGCTCGAGCTGTGTCTTATTCAAAGACGAATTCATGAAGTGAGCCACACCGTCCTTAGCACTGAAACTACGCATGGCATCCACCTGATTCTTCATCAGAGCGATAAGGGGGGAGACTACGATGGCCGTGCCGGTCATGAGCATGGCCGGCAACTGGTAGCATAGGGATTTTCCGCCTCCTGTGGGCATCAGCACAAAAGTGTTCCGTTCGGCTAATACATTTCTGATGATAGCCTCCTGATTGCCCTTGAATCGGTCAAATCCAAAATACTGCTGTAATTTTTCGGCCAGAACAATGTCCATAATACAACACTTGATAGGTGTGTCACACTACACTCCGGGTAGCAACTCCTTGGGGTTGGATTCTCTTGGGTTCACTTATTGATCCTGTAGCAAATCGTCGATATTCAAATGAGCCTCGGCATAGGCTTTGTCCACGACCAAAGTCTTCTTTTTACCTGATGGCATCGTGAACATCGCATCCATCATGATCGTCTCTACGATAGAGCGTAGTCCACGTGCACCCAATTTGAATTCGATAGCTTTGTCAACGACAAAGTCAAGCATATCAGACGTAAAAGACACCTTGATACCATCCATGGCAAATAGTTTTTCGTATTGCTTGGTGATAGCATTCTTCGGCTCCGTCATGATGTTTCTAAGAGCATCCCGATCCAACGGCTCCAAATGGGTCAGAATAGGTAGACGACCGATGATTTCAGGGATCAGCCCAAAGGACTTCAAATCTTGCGGACGAATATAGCGAAGCATATTCTCACGATCGATATGCCTGTTCTGCAGTCCGGCAGTATATCCTACCACGCGAGTATTGAGTCGCTGAGCAATTTTCTTCTCTATCCCATCGAAAGCTCCTGCACAAACAAAGAGAATATGTCTCGTGTCCACGGGAATCATCTTTTGCTCCGGATGTTTGCGACCGCCTTGAGGCGGAACATTCACGATCGAACCTTCCAGTAGCTTCAGTAGCCCCTGTTGTACACCTTCCCCACTGACATCGCGCGTGATAGAAGGATTGTCGCTCTTACGGGCTATCTTGTCTATCTCATCGATAAAGACAATCCCCTTCTCAGCTTGTTTGACATCGTAGTCCGCAGCCTGCAAAAGTCTGGTGAGAATACTCTCAATGTCTTCTCCCACATAGCCGGCTTCGGTCAGTACTGTAGCGTCGACTACAGCAAAAGGGACATGGAGCATTTTGGCTATCGTGCGAGCCAAGAGCGTCTTGCCGGTTCCCGTGGGGCCGACCATAATAATATTGCTTTTCTCAATCTCTACTCCATCGCTGTCTTCTTGCTGGAGCAATCGTTTGTAATGATTGTATACAGCGACAGAGAGAAAACGTTTGGCATCATCCTGCCCGATAACATACGAATCGAGAAATTCTTTGATTTCTATAGGTCGAGGCAAATCCTCTCTCTTCAGATCGCTCGCCTTTTCCGAATTGAATTTTTGTAGTGCTTCCCGAACTACCTCTCCGGCACGGAGGGCGCATTCATCGCAGATGTGACCATTGACGCCTTCCAGCATCAGATTCACCTGCGTCCTCGGCATGCCACAAAAACTACAGTATTCTTCGTCCTTTTTCTTTGCCATGAGATATATAGTCTCCTTGCGATAAGAGGGCTACTTCCGATTCTTTTCGAGGATTTTATCTATCATCCCGTACTCCAATGCTTCGGGGGCTGTCATCCAATAGTCCCGGTCACTGTCTTTCTCGACCTGTTCGACGGGCTTTCCACTGTGAGAAGAGATAATGGTGTAAAGCTCTTTCTTGACGCGCAGAATCTCGCGAGCTGCGATCTCCAAATCGCTGGCCTGACCCTGCATACCGCCAAGCGGCTGGTGTATCATCACGCGGGAATGGGGCAAAGCAAAGCGTTTGCCTTTCGTTCCTGCTACGAGCAGCACTGATGCCATAGAAGCAGCCATACCTGTACAGATAGTAGCCACATCGCACCCTATATATTGCATCGTATCGTATATGCCATAGCCGGCATAAACAGATCCACCGGGTGAATTCAGATAGATGGAAATATCCTTACCTGGGTCGGCACTATCGAGATAAAGAAGCTGTGCTTGAATAACATTGGCCGTATAATCATCGATTTGAGTGCCAAGGAAGATGATCCGATCCATCATGAGACGTGAGAACACATCCATTTGTGCAACGTTCAACTGGCGTTCTTCGATAATGGTCGGAGAGATGTAGCTGCTTTGGATTCTGGTATAGTCGTCCAAAGCCTGTGCGTTCAACCCGATATGTCGGGTTGCGTATTTTTTGAATTCGTTCATTGTCTTTCTGTGATCATATTTTTTTTCGCCCGTCAAATGGGCAAAAGCAATCGTTACGCATAAAAACAAAAGTAACTATTTTCCGACTTTCTCCCAAACATAAAAAGAGCCATTTGCACATTGCATATTACGGTGTCGATTGCAGGGGTGTGATATTTAGAATGAAAACCTCAAAGAGCCTTCTCAAGTTCGGTTGTTTGTCTTTTTTCGTGTGCTAGGTTCATTAGAAATTACGTGCCAAAAAACTTTTCAACAACGAAGAAGTGTTTGGAATGATTCCAAATAAGCAGTGGTAAGGAAGTGGGTTTTGATGTGAAAAAGATGAGAAAGCCAACTTTTTACGGTCAGAAACTGCTTTTAGAGAAGTCGGATAATGATTTGTATATCAATCATTTTCGATTTATATACAGATGGTTTTCGATTTATATATAAATCGTTTTCAATAAATATATAGATCGCAAGTCATTTATATATAGATCGTAGGCTCAAAAAGGCCTTTTCGGAGAGGGATAAAACGAAGACACCCGCCGAGTTCCTTGTAGAACTCGGCGAGTGCCATGTATGTTTGGAGAGGGTTATAGAGAGCGCTATTCCTCTTTATTCGTCATGGGAACATCCTTTTTTGGAGTGGATAACACCGGGACATGTACGGGGTAGATCAGGCCCGATATATTAGGCGATGTATGTATGAGGGAGTGTGCATATTCATTGTCGTTCAGTCGTCAAGTAGTTTGTCAATATCTTTCTATGTCAATCCGATAAGCAGTTCCGGAGGAGAACTTCACGCTCTCCATCGTTGCCATGTCAGTGGGCAAATGTAGCAAAAACTGCGAACCGAGGGAATCGAAACTCGCATTGGGGACAGGGCAACCGCAAAAATTTCGAGAAAATACAAGTTGCTAATTTTCGGATAATTGCATTTTGGAGGTTATACTCAAAGATAAAGAATACACTCAAAAATTGAAGTGCACCCAAAAAGTTGGACAGGTTAAACATTATCCGGTTATAGAAAGAGTTCGGTATTGCACCGGACTCTTTCCTTTTAACCGTGATTTTATTNTGAAGTGCACCCAAAAAGTTGGACAGGTTAAACATTATCCGGTTATAGAAAGAGTTCGGTATTGCACCGGACTCTTTCCTTTTAACCGTGATTTTATTCTTTTATTATTATAGTAGTTTATATATTCCTCCAAAGCCGTTATAAAGGCTTCTTCGGATTCGAATTTCTGAGCGTATAAAAGTTCAGACTTCATTATGCCAAAAAAGTTTTCCATCATTGCATTATCAAGACAGTTCCCCTTTCGCGACATACTTTGTATGACATTATGTTCTTCCAGACGTTTCCTGTATCCATGGTGCTGATATTGCCATCCCTGATCAGAGTGTAGTATCAGTCCGTTAAGCCTCTCAAACTTGGCAAAAGCTTTATCAAGCATATCGTATACCTGTTCAAGGTTTGGACTTCTGGAGATGTTGTAAGATATAATCTCACCATTGAACATGTCCAGTATAGGAGACAGATATAGCTTGGTCGAACCTAATGTTATCTGTGTCACATCGGTAGACCATTTTTGATTCGGGGTTTCAGCAGTAAAATCGCGATTTATGATATTTGGGGCAACCTTGCCAACATCTCCTTTATATGAATGGTAGCGGACCTTACGAATGTTGCTTTTAAGACCCATCTCATCCATTAAACGTTTTACTGTCTTATGATTGATCGTAAAGGCTCTATTATGCATCTCTGCCGTTACACGACGATATCCATAACGTCCTTTATGCTCATGAAAAATAGACTTTATCACTTCTTTTTCAGAAGCGTACTTATCCGCATTTTTCGACTCTGTCAAGTGATAGTAGAATACCGAACGAGCCATCTTCTTTAACTCCAATAGTAAACTTAGAGGATATGCTGACCTTAGTTCGTTGATGGCTGCTGCCCATTGAGATGTGCTCGGGCTTTTTGTTCTTCGACTAAGGTCTCTACTTTTTTTAACAGGGCAAGTTCTGCCTTCAGGCGAAGGTTTTCTGCCTGAAGTTTCTCTACTTCTGTCTGAGTATCCTTTTTCTTTGTTCTTGACATAGGTTCTTCTTTGGCAGGTCTGCCCCGCCGTTTTACATCATATAGAGAATCTCCTGAACGAACTTTTCTTAGCCAAGATTGAATAGAGCTTCTGCTCACATCATATCGGAGACATAACTCTCGCAAAGTTACACCATCCTTGATGTGTTCCAAAATAATTGCTTCTTTTTCTGTAGGACTGAAGTCATATCCTTTGCTGGGATTGTGAAGACCTTTTTCTCCATAGGCTTTATAACGTGTTAACCACCAACGAACCAAATGCCTGTCTAACCGACGCTCCCGGCACACTGCATTGAGACCTTTTCCCGCAATTATTTCACTTATGACATTGAACTTCTCTGCAAAACTATACTTCATAAATAAATTACACCCAAAAAGTTTTATGTCTAACTTTTTGGGTGCACTTCATATTTCACTTATGACATTGAACTTCTCTGCAAAACTATACTTCATAAATAAATTACACCCAAAAAGTTTTATGTCTAACTTTTTGGGTGCACTTCAAAAGCCACGGCTTTCGGGGGGTGCTTGTTTTATATCCTCACTCTCCCTGCCGATGACATGGCAAGGAGAGTGGAAAAATCGGGATCTCAGCACAACTCGCTATTCACTTCTCAGAGCAGACGCTGGCTGCGGCGAATGAATTCGGCCAAAGCCTCTCCAGTCAGCAGACCGCTTCCGAGCAGAGCCAAGTCGATGAGCTGACCTATCAGCTCGTTGTCCTGAGCATATTGGGTCAGTTGTTCGTTGATGCTGCCTTCGGTTTTGGCCTGTTCGATGGCATTATTCTCCTTGGCTTCCTTCGTGGCAGCAGGGATTTCCTCCGGTTTCTTCCCTTTTTCCTCTTCGAGCAGTTTGGCCTCTTCCGCTTTCAGTTCGGCGATTTTTGCTCTAAGCTCCGTGAGCGAAGGCTCTACCGATTCCTTCTCACCGGAGAGCACTCTGTCGATGAGCGGATGGTCGGTATTGAGTACCAGATTGTACGAATCGGGGAGTTCGCCGTAGAAGCTCATACCCGGCTGCAGCTGTGCCATATCGCGCATACGCCGCATGAATTCGGCTTGCGTGATGAGGATGGCTTCGCCTTCGGCTCCGAGCGATTCGAAAGCTACGTTGAAGTGCTTCTTCTCGTCCCGTGGCAGGCGTGCTTCGAACAGCTTCACGAGGGTGGCACGCTCCGTATCGGACAGCTTCACTTCGGCTCTTTCCTCCTTGCGGATCAGGTTGTTGATCGTGTCGCTATCGACGCGGACAAAGTGTGTCTTCTCCAACTTTTGCTCCAGCAGGCTCACGATATGCGGATCCAACTGACCGTCCAACAGCATCACGCTGTAGCCCTTGTCGGCTGCACGCTTCACGTGGCTGTACTGTCCGTGCTTGTCCGTAGCGTAGAGATACACCACCTGTCCGTCCTTGTCCGTCTGTACACCCTCGACGAGCGTACGGTATTCGTCGAACGTGTACTTGTGTCCGTCCATATCGGTGAAGAGGAAGAACTTGGCTGCACGCTCATAGAACTTCTCGTCCGTCAGCATACCGTATTCGACGAAGAGCTTCAGACTATCCCATTTCTCTTCGAATGTGGGGCGGTCGTTTTTGAAAATTTCCTCCAGACGGTCTGCCACCTTCTTGGTGATATGAGACGAGATCTTCTTCACATTGGCATCGCTCTGCAGATAGGAGCGCGATACGTTGAGGGGAATATCCGGCGAATCGATGACCCCATGCAGGAGGGTGAGGAAGTCCGGCACGATACCCTGTACCTCATCGGTGACGTAAACCTGATTGCAGTAGAGCTGAATCTTGTTGCGCTGCAGATCCAAGTTGTTCTTGATCTTCGGGAAATAGAGGATACCCGTCAGATTGAACGGATAATCCACGTTGAGGTGGATCCAGAAGAGAGGCTCCTCGGATGTGGGATAGAGCGAACGGTAAAATTCCTTATAGTCTTCGTCCTTGAGGTCGGCAGGCTTTTTGGTCCAGGCCGGATGCGTGTCGTTGATCTGATTATCCTCGTCCGTGTCTTGCATCTTGCCGTCTTTCCATTCCTGCTTCTTGCCGAAAATGATCGGCACGGTAAGGAACTTACAGTATTTGCCGAGGAGTCCCTCTATCTTTTCTTTTTTGAGGAACTCGCTATTCTCCTCATCGATGTGCATCACGATGTCGGTACCGCGGTCAGCTTTGTCCGCCGGTTCGAGCGTGTATTCGGGCGATCCGTCGCAGCTCCACTTCACCGCCGCAGCATCTTCCCGGAAAGAACGCGTGATCACATCCACTCGCTCGGACACCATGAAAGCCGAGTAAAATCCGAGTCCGAAGTGGCCGATAATGGCAGCCTTGTCATCTTTGTACTTTTCGAGAAACTCTTCTGCGCTGGAGAAAGCAATCTGATTGATGTACTTCTCCACCTCCTCTTCGGTCATCCCCACGCCGCGGTCGCTGACCGTGATCGTGCGTGCCACTTCGTCCACGCTGACCGTTACGCGGAGGTCACCCGTCTCGCCTTTGAATTCGCCGACGGATGCAAGCGTTTTCAGCTTCTGCGTAGCGTCCACGGCATTGGATACGATCTCACGCAGGAATATCTCATGGTCGCTGTACAGGAATTTTTTGATGACGGGGAATATATTGTCACTCGTTACCCCGATAGTTCCTTTCTTACTCATAGTGTGTTATTATGTTAATGTTTTGTTTGTTTCTATTCCGACGAAAGGAACGACAAATCCGGTGCCACAGACTCCGGAACTGACAATCTGGCGCATTCTTTCGCCCGGACTGCCTTTTTTCGCTTCCGGATGATTCCGGTTCGTAAAAATGGCGGTTCCACGTTTGGAAAAACGTGGCGTGAGAATTTTTTCGTTTTGGTTCGGGAAGTAAAAAATTCTCGCGCCACAACGGAAAAAAAGTCGCTCCTAAATTTCAGAAAACACGAACCACAGTCCGGCCAATTCTCGAACCAAATTCGTGAGGAGTATGCTTGCTGGCATCCTTCCCCTCGCATCGTAGTGGAAGTAATCTTGGCAAAACACATTCGGCCTCTCCCGTACCTTACTTCCAAATCCAAGTGATTGTTTCTCATGTGGAATCCACCTCTTTTCCCTCTGCAATACAGCCTTCTATGCGAGGAAACGATAGGATTTTTTTATTTTTGAGACCAACAAAAAAGAATACCCCCCTCGACTATAGAAAACACAAGGCGCGGAAAGGAGAGTTGTCCGATCTACACCTTTCTGTATCCGATAGAGGGAGATTAGAGACCTGACTGCAAAAAGTGCATTTATGAAAGAAAATGGGAAAATATACAGGCATTTGACCGAAGAAGAAATATCCGTGCTGGAAGGCAACTACTGCCAGTGCGCCGATTGGACGATGGTGGAGGTGGCAGAAGGCTTCGATGCGAATCGTTGTCTGCACGTCATGTTCAGCGGACAGATCCGGATCGGATCCACGCGAGGAAGTCACCTGTTGCCGGGAGGCCTCCACGTGCCTACGGGTATCAATATCGCACGCCTGCACAACTGCATCATCGGAGATGAAGTCGTCATCTTCCATGTCAATAGCTATTTGGCTAATTACAGGATAGGCGATTATACCCGAATCGAAAACATTGATACCATAGCCGTAACGGAATCCACCACCTTCGGCAACGGCGTGGAGGTAACCGTGCTGAACGAAACCGGCGGACGCGAGGTTACGATCACTGACAACCTGACTGCCCAGACGGCCTATCTGATGGCCATGTACAGGCATGACAAGGTGCTGACCGAATCGCTCGCTGCCATGGCCAAAGCTTATGCCGAGTCGCGCCGGTCGGATATGGGAGCAATAGGCTCTCATGTGGTTATCCACGGATGCAATACGATAGAGAATGTTTGTATCGGAGATTATACCGAGATCACCGGTGCCTCGCACCTCTGCAACGGCAGTATCAACAGCAAGAAAGAAGCTCCCGTGTCGGTGGGCTATAATGTCGTCTGCCGCGATTTCATCCTCTGTTCGGGCAGCAGCGTTACGGATGGAGTCACCGTTTCGCACTGTTTTGTGGGGCAGGGTACCCATTTGGGGCACCTTTTCTCTGCACATGATTCGCTCTTCTTTGCCAACTGCCAAGGCGAAAACGGCGAGGCCTGTGCCGTCTTTGCCGGGCCATATACCGTGTCGATGCACAAGTCGAGCCTGCTCATTGCCGGTCTATACTCTTTCCTCAATGCCGGCAGCGGCTCTAACCAGAGCAATCACCTCTACAAGCTCGGCCCCATCCATCAGGGCATCGTGGAGCGCGGCTCGAAGACCACGAGCGACTCTTATATCCTTTGGCCATCCAGAATAGGGCCTTTCACGTTGGTGATGGGTCGACACGTACACCATATCGACAGCTCGGCCTTCCCCTTCTCGTATATTATAGAGGACCGAAACGAATCCTATTTGGTGCCGGGTATCAATCTGCGCAGTGTCGGGACCATTCGTGACGCCAAGAAGTGGCCAGCGAGAGATAAGCGTAAAGATCCGGATTTGCTGGACAATATCAACTTCAACCTCTTGAGTCCTTTCACTGCCGGTAAGATGATGCGAGGCAGTCGGAAGCTGAAGAAGCTACGCAAGATACTGGGCAGCGAGGGACAGACCTATGTCTATCACGATATGCGCATACGCTCCTCTGCCTTGGACAAGGGGTTGATGTTCTATGAGATGGGGCTGAACAAGTTTTTCGGCAACTCCATCATCAAACGCCTTGAAGATTGTCCTTGCCGTACGGATGAGGAGGTGTTGGCCGCTCTCAAACCCACCCACAATGAGGGAGATGGCAGCTGGGTGGACATCTGTGGTATGATCGCTCCGCAACAACAGATCCACCGCCTTACTTCCTTGATCAAAGAAGGCCGGATCAAGAGCCTTGCGGAGGTGAATGAGCGGATGAAGGATATTCATGGCCGATACTACGACTATGAATGGTGCTGGGCATACAATGCTCTGCTCGAATGGTACGAGCTGAACCCCGAGGATCTCACCCGATCCAAAGTAGCCGAACTGGTGCATACATGGATGCGTTCGGTGATCCGCCTGGACGAGATGCTCTATGAGGATGCCAAGAAGGAATTCCAAATGCACAGTCAGGTAGGCTTCGGGATAGACTTGGTAGGGGAGATGAAGCACCGCGATTTCGATGAGGTACGGGGCGATTTCGAAAGCAATCCCTTCATCGTCGAGGTGGTGGAGCACATCCGGAAAAAGCGTGCTCTCGGCGAAGAGATGCTCTCTCGTCTGGAGTGAAAACAGCCATTCGGCCGCGTCTTTCGACGAATGGGGGTATGGAAAATATGCTTTTCTTTGTAATAAACTGATAGAAAAGAATAATGACTGCATATAAACGAGTGCTGCTCAAACTGAGCGGCGAGTCGCTCATGGGTGCTCAGCAATACGGCATCGACCCGAATCGGTTGGCCGATTATGCCTCGGACATCAAGGAAGCTTGTGCCATGGGCGTACAGATCGGTATCGTCATCGGAGGAGGTAATATCTTCCGTGGAGTGAGCGGTGCCGCCAAGGGGTTCGACCGTGTCAAAGGAGATCAGATGGGCATGCTGGCCACGGTAATCAACAGCTTGGCTCTCAGCTCTGCTCTTGAGGGGATAGGGGTGAAGACCAAGGTGCTTACGGCCGTACGCATGGAGCCGATAGGGGAGTTCTACAACAAATGGCATGCCATAGAATTGCTCGAACAGGGTTATGTGACTATTTTCTCTTGCGGCACAGGCAATCCTTTCTTCACCACGGATACCGGCTCATCGCTTCGCGGCATCGAGATAGAAGCCGATGCCATGCTCAAGGGAACGCGCGTGGATGGTATCTACACGGCAGATCCGGAGAAGGATCCTTCGGCTACGAAGTTCGACAGGATCACCTACGATGAGATTTATGCCCGAGGTCTGAAAGTAATGGATCTGACTGCCACGGCCATGTGTATGGAGAATAACCTGCCCATCGTCGTCTTCGATATGGATACGCCGGGGAACCTCCTCAAGGTGTTGAGAGGAGAGAAGATCGGCACATACGTTTCAAATACGAGTGCCTGAAGGAATAGCAAGACAAAACAAATACATATAGAGATATGGAAATAAAAGAACTGATAGCCAAAGCAACGGCTAATATGGAGAAGGCAGTGGAGTATCTGGACGAGCAGCTGTCTCATGTGCGTGCGGGAAAGGCCAGCCCCAAACTCCTCGATGGTATCATGGTCATGTACTACGGCAGTGCCACTCCTCTGACACAGGTGGCATCCGTCAATACGCCCGATGCGAAGACCATCGTAGTCACCCCGTGGGAGCGTTCCCTGATCAAGGACATCGAGAAGGCTATCATGGACTCTCCGCTTGGGATTACTCCCGAGAACAACGGTGAGCTGATTCGTCTGGGCCTTCCTCCTCTGACAGAGGAACGCCGCCGCCAGTTGGTGAAGCAGACCAAAGGAGATGCCGAGGACGCCAAGGTGAGTGTACGCAATGCCCGCCGCGATGCCATCGATGCGATCAAGAAAAGCGTCAAGACCGATGGTACTCCTGAGGATGTAGCCAAAGATGCAGAGGCAGAGATGCAGAAGGTTCACGATCGTTATATCAAGAAGATCGACGAACTCTTTGCCGAAAAGGAAAAGGAAATCATGACCGTGTAAGCGTGAAAAATCTATCCCCTCAGCGATGAAGCAGAGTTTCTTGATTCTGCCTCATCGCTGTTTTATTACACCGCAAAGCCGTTTATGGATGGAGTCGTAGTTAAGAATACGGGTAGTCAGTATCTGGTGCGTTGCACGGATGGCACGGAGCTATACTGCATGGCCAAAGGCAACCTGCGGCTCAAAGGCATCCGCTCCACCAATCCCGTAGCCGTAGGCGATCGCGTGGAGATCGTCCCCACCTCTCAGCAAGGGCAGCCGGCCTATATCAAACGAATCCATCCCCGACGCAATTATATCATCAGGCGAGCCAGCAATCTCTCGAAAGAGTCCCATATACTGGGAGCCAATTTGGATGCTGCCATGCTGGTCTGTACCATCAACGATCCGGTGACTACCACCGTCTTTATCGATCGTTTCCTCGCTACGGCAGAAGCCTATCGCGTACCGGTTATTCTTGTATTCAACAAAATAGACTGCTACACGCAAGAAGATCGCTTGCAATTGGGCCGGCTGTCGGCTGTCTACACCGCCATAGGCTACCCCTGCTGCCACGTGTCGGCGACTACGGGCGAAGGTCTCCCGGCACTCAAGACCCTGCTCGATGGCAAGCTGACACTCCTGGCCGGCCATTCAGGCGTAGGCAAAAGCACCTTGATCAATGCCCTGATCCCTCATGCCGATTTGCGTACAGGGGCCATATCCCAAGCCCATCATACCGGCATGCATACGACCACCTTCTCACAAATGATCGACTTCCCCGATCTCTCTCCCGGGTCGGCTCTTATCGATACACCCGGGATCAAAGGCTTCGGTACGTTGGAAATGGGCGAGTATGAAGTCTCTCATTATTTCCCGGAGATATTCGCTGCGAGCGAGGGCTGTCGGTTCGGCAACTGCACGCATACGCACGAGCCGGGCTGTGCCGTTCTGGAAGCTCTTCGGAGGGGAGAGATAGCCGAGAGTCGCTATATCAGCTACTTGAGCATTCTCGAAGACGAAAATGCCGAGCGGTATCGTCCCGAATACTGACGGACGAACGTTTTCTTATCTTTGTCCCATAAAATTGGGAGAAGGGGTGCTTCCTGTAGCAATCGGAATGCGTGGATGGCTGAGAACAAACCCTCATCACCTGAACCGGACAATACCGGCGTAGGAAACTCTCCGTCCGACTATCTTCACGGCGAAGCAATCATTCCCCCTCTCTCTTCTTTGTCCAACTTCAATGATAAGAGATTTATGAAAAAACTTCACATGATTGCCGCCTTAGCCGTCTTGCCTTTCTGCCTGACGGCACAAGCACCCGTCTCCGACAGCGAGATAGATAGTCTTAGCAATATACAGCTCCAGACCGTACAGGTCGTAACTACTCGCGCCACGGCGAAAACACCTGTCGCTTACACTAACGTGCGCAAGGCCGAACTTGCCAAATCCAATTATGGTCGTGACATCCCCTATCTGCTGATGCTGACTCCCTCCGTGGTAGCCACCAGCGATGCCGGTACGGGGATCGGATATTCCGGCTTTCGCGTGCGTGGCACCGATGCCAATCGCATCAACATAACGACCAACGGAGTACCTCTCAACGACTCCGAATCTCAGTCCGTCTTTTGGGTGAATATGCCCGACTTCGCCTCTTCGATCGAAGACCTTCAGGTGCAGCGAGGTGTGGGTACTTCCACCAATGGTGCCGGAGCTTTCGGGGCAAGCGTCAATATGCGTACGGAGAATCTGGGACTGGCTCCTTATGGTCGTGTCGATTTGAGCGGAGGTTCGTTCGGCACATTCCGTCGCTCGGTCAAACTCGGTAGCGGACGCATCGGCCGCCACTGGGCAGTGGATGCTCGCCTGTCCAAGATCGGATCGGACGGCTACGTGGATAGAGGAAGCGTGGACCTGAAATCCTATTTTGCACAAGTGGGCTATTTCGGCGGCAACACGGCTCTCAAGTTCATCACTTTCGGAGGAAAAGAAGTTACGGGTATCGCATGGAACGGTCTTTCCAAGGAGGATGAAGCCAAATATGGCCGCCGATACAACAGTGCCGGTCTTATGTACGTGGATGCGCAAGGAGTACCGCACTACTACCACAATACAGACAATTACGAGCAGCGTCACTACCATGCCATCATGACGCACAGCTTCTCTCGTGCTGTTATCTTCAACCTCACGGCACACTATACGGCCGGATATGGCTATACGGACGAATATCGTACCGGACGTAAACTAAAGGAATATGCACTGCAACCCTACGTGGAAAACGGCGTGACCGTGAAGAAAACGGATCTCATCCGTCAGAAGTATCTGGACAATGACTTCGGAGGACTCATCGGTTCGCTTAACTGGCGTACCGGTGCATGGGATTTGCAGTTCGGGGCCTCGGGCAATATCTATAAAGGAGACCACTTCGGCCGTATCACTTACATCAAAAAGTACAACCAGCCCTTAGCTCCCGACTTCGAATATTATCGGAACAGGGCAGACAAAAGAGAGGGGGCGGCCTTTGCCAAAGCCAACTGGCAGATCACTCCGGATCTGAATATGTATGCCGACCTCCAATATCGTACCATCGGTTACACGATAAACGGCATCACGGACGAATACGATGAGGTACAGGGAAGTATGCAGCATATCGATTTGGACAAGACCTTCCGCTTCCTCAATCCGAAAGCAGGTCTTACCTATAGTTTCGACGATGCTCATACTGCCTATGCTTCTGTAGCGGTGGCACACCGCGAGCCTAACAGAACCAATTACACCGAGGCCGGAATAGGACAGTATCCTACACCTGAACGACTGATCGATTATGAGCTGGGCTACCGCTATGCTTCGCCTCTCTTGTCGGCCGGAGTAGGTCTCTATTATATGCAATACAAGGATCAGCTCGTGCTGGATGGCCGTTTGAGCGATGTGGGACAGATGCTCACAAGCAACGTCCCCGACAGCTACCGTATGGGACTGGAGCTGACTCTCGGTTGGCAGATTCTTCCGCGTTTGCTGCGTTGGGATGCTTCTTTCACCGTGAGCCGCAACAAAATCGATCGCTACGTGCAATATACATCCGTATATGATGCCGACTACAACTGGCTCGAACTCAAGGAGGAGACCCTCGAGAATACGGATATAGCCTACTCGCCCAATGTCATTGCCGGTAGCATGCTTACCCTCTCTCATGCCGGTTTCGAAATGGCTTGGACGAGCCGCTTCGTCAGCAAGCAATATCTGGACAATACGCAGCGCAGCGATCGCATGCTCCCCTCCTATTGGGTGAACGACCTCCGTCTCGGCTATGTGCTGCCGGTTCACTTCGTTAAGAGAGTGGCATTGGGCGTACAGCTCAACAACCTCTTCAACCTCATGTATGCATCCAACGCCTACGTCTACGATGCCGGTTACGTACAGTCGGCCGGAGGACAAAGTGCATATGCCGACCTGCGCTATTATCCTCAGGCCGGATTCAATGCACTGGGTAGTCTGACGATCGATTTCTAATCCGATGATGACAGCGGTGACCCAATTCATCGTGGCTCATCCCATCGAGCTGGCAGCAGCACTCGTCAATTTTATTTGGGTCTATCTCGAATATAAGGCGAGTGTCTGGCTGTGGCCTGTGGGGATCGTCCTGCCACTCTTCTACATTTATCTCTCGGTCGAGGCACAGTTCTATGGCAATGTGCTCATCAATGTCTACTACCTGATCACCAGTATTATCGGCTGGGTGATGTGGCTTCGCCACCGCGAAGGGACAGAAGAGGGTGCCATCGTATCCATCTCCCCGCGTGTGCTGTGGATCAGCCTTGCTGCGGCTACGGTGGCTTTTCTCCCGATGTTCTATGTATTGTCCCACTATACGGATAGTCTTGTGCCGTGGGCCGATACGCTTGCCACTGTAATCAGCTTTGTCGGGATGATTTGGTTGGCGCGTCGCATCCGTCAGCACTGGGTGTGCTGGTTCGTAGCCAATATCATCAGCTTATCCCTTTTCTATAAATCCGGCGACCATATCACCACTGTCGTCTTTGCCGTCAATACCGTTATGTCCGTTCTGGGATATTTCCGGTGGCGCAAGATGCAACGACAGGCCGCAATCAGTATCGACCTATGATATTCTTCCCCTCGCTTACTCCGGAGACAGCTCCGCTTTTTGTTATTCTGGCCAAGGGTGAATTTCCTCGTAAAACCCTCCCCCTTGCTATCCTCCGGCGGGCATCGGAGCATCCTGAAGGTACTATTGTCTGTTGTGATGGTGCCATACAGAACTTGCTGGACTATGGTGCAGAGCCGGATGCAATAGTGGGCGACTTGGATTCTTTTACAGGCTCACGACATATTTTGCCTGCAGAAAAACTACATCGCATAGACGAGCAGGATACCAATGATCTGACGAAGGCTGTTATGTTCTCGGCCAAGACCTATTCTCCACGTGAGGTCTGTCTGCTGGGGACATCGGGGCGTCGTGAAGATCATTTTGTCGGCAATCTGGCACTTCTGCCCGGATATACCCGCTTTTTCGAAAAGATCGTGATGCCTACGGATTACGGATGTTTTTTGGCTTTTAACGGGGAGGCTCGCATAGAAGTGGAGCGAGGGAGACAAATCTCTATATTCAGCTTCAGCGGATCAGCCGTCACGGCCGAAGGGCTGAAGTGGCCGCTTAGCAATACCACCCTGCCGGAATTGTGGTGTGGAACGCTCAACGAGGCAGTGAGCGATACGGTCTATCTATCCTCTGCTGCCCCGTTGGTCGTTTTTGTGGCTGATGAAGTAAAAAATCGGTAGGATAAACTACCTCTCTGTGCATTCCCTTAAGACAGGGAACAAACCGCTTCCGCCTGCCAAGCTTTATGCAAGCAGGGCTGCGGGGTGTCTGGCAGAGCGTTTATCTTGCGATAAAAGGATGCCGGCGACGATTACGACAGGCCGAACTCGGCTTTGATCCTGTCTACGTAATCCAACTTTTCCCAGGTGAACAGCTCCACGATTCGCATCTGTTCCGTTCCCTGCTCATCGACGAAGGTTTTGTATGCTTCGTAGGATTCGCGCCCGAAGTGGCCGTATGCTGCAGTCTCTTCGTATATCGGATTGCGGAGCTTCAGTCGTTGCTCGATAGCATAAGGACGCATATCGAAGAGCTTCTTGATCTTCTCCGCTATTTGCCCATCCGATAGTGCTACGTGGCTCCGGCCTTTCGTATTAACGTATATGCTTACCGGCTCTGCTACACCGATGGCATAGGCCACTTGTACAAGCATTTCGTCGGCTACGCCCGCTGCCACCATGTTTTTGGCTATATGTCGGGCTGCATAAGCCGCGGAGCGGTCTACCTTCGAGGGGTCCTTGCCGGAAAATGCTCCACCGCCATGAGAGGCCCTGCCTCCGTAAGTATCTACTATGATCTTGCGTCCCGTCAGGCCCGTGTCTCCATGCGGCCCTCCGATCACAAACTTGCCCGTAGGATTGACGAAGAGGCGTACCTTTTCTTCGAACAGGGTGGCGATATCCGGCTTGTACAGCATTTTTACTCGGGGGATCAGTATGGTAGCGATGTCATGATGGATGCGCTCCTGCATCATCCGGTCGGCTTCTGCTTCTGAAATGCTGTCCGATGCTTGGACGAATTCGTCATGCTGGGTGGAAATCACGATCGTGTCTATCCGGATGGGTCTGCCCTCATCGTCATGTTCGATCGTCACTTGACTCTTGGCATCAGGGCGCAAATAAGGCATCGGTGAAGAAGGCTCCTTGCGAATAGCTGCCAGTTCATAGAGGAGGTGGTGCGCCAGATCCAGCGTCAGGGGCATGTAGTTCTCCGTCTCGTTCGTGGCATAACCGAACATCATACCTTGGTCTCCGGCTCCTTGCTCGGATCGATCCGAGCGATCGACTCCGCGATTGATGTCCGCACTCTGCTCGTGAATACTGGAGAAGATCCCACAGCTGCGAGCATCGAAGCCGTATTCGCTTTTCGTGTAGCCGATTCTTTCGATGACACGACGCGCTGTTTCCTGTACGTCTACATAAGAGCGACTTTTGACTTCGCCGGCCAAGACCACCTGTCCGGTGGTTACAAGCGTCTCGCAGGCCACTTTGGAGTCGGGGTCGGTAGCCAGAAATTGATCGAGGATGGCATCGGATATTTGGTCGGATACTTTGTCAGGATGACCCTCTGAAACCGATTCGGATGTGAATAGATAGCTCATATCTTTTTGTTTTTAATTTGTAAAACTTCCTTCGCACAGAAGGGCTTGCACACTCCATTGGAGAATAGCTGTCGATGAGCTTTCTAAGAAGAAATGTTTTAGCATTTTTTCTCGTGGTTGCAAGCATTACAAATCCTTCCACGCTGTTTGGTTCACCACAAAGATATAGCTTTTGGCGCAGGAAATCCCCATAAGCGGAAAAATATCGGCTCTCTCCACCTTTCCCCATCTCAGGACTACAATGTCCGACACGATGGCGTTTATCTCACATATCTATGATTTCCTGTTCTTGCCTGATGTGGAAGTATCTAAGGATATCTAAACCCTTCAATAGAACGAGTCGGGATGACGCTAACAATTATAAAGGCTCCGAAGACATAGTGGGTATCCTGAAGCATCTTGTAGTCTCCGTCAAAAAGCATATCCACAAAACCATCAATATATACTTCATCCACTTTGAGAGCGTATTGTTCAAGGAGCCTACTTATTCCCTTGAATACGTCCGACTCTTTGAAAAGCGAAACGACTCGATCGTTGGTCTTGTCAGAGATTGTCTCACCGTATAAATCACAATACTTTTCGGTGATTGAAACAGCCAAATCTTTGAAAACAGATAAAATGATGAACATTGAATTGGTTTGGCGAAGATCGAAATCTTCGGAAGCTTTGGAGAGTAAAACTCCCAACCTTTTTAGTTTCTCTTCCGATTCGGAGCCAAGTGTATCATTGGGGTAAAAATCCTCTATTATTCGTCCGTTTAGGTTTTCATCATCGACTGCATCAACAGCATCAACAGTCCTTACCTTAATGTTAATCCCTTTGCTTGTCTGAGTTATGACACAAACCGGAGGTTTCGTTTGGGAGTTTACTCGCAGGCAATACTTGACTTTTGTATAGTCTGCCGTTATCATCGTGTCAGGAATCGCTTGCATAACAGTTGTTTGCTTCGTGTCTATCTGTGAATGGAAGCACGCAACGGAAATGCCGGACTTCCCATACAGAGAGGAAAGAGCAGAAACTGCAAAAAGCAGAGTGAAAAATAGTCGTTTCATCTTTTTGTCTTATTTATTACAGGGATTATAATTGATGGACCCTTCTTTTCCCTTCATTGTAAATATATAGTAGTCCCATAAAGGGGAGGGTAAGGGATGACTAAATAATTTTTGCTGCCACGGTTTCCGTATCATTCATAAATATGTAATCATCTGTCATTTATTAAGCAAAAAACTGACTTAATGCTTCTTGCTCAGTCTTTTAACGACTTCTTCTGTCGGAAGTGAAAATTTATTCCAATAAGTAATGGCAGCATCATATCCGCCACTTTCCACTTTTTGAGTAGCATCGAAAATATACAGACTACTACCGCCAACGGTTGTAAAATTACGGTCAGTGGATCGTGTGTCGTTGAAATAATCTATTTTGCTTCCCAAAAAGCCGACTTTTTTCCCGACAAGATTAAAATCCTGAGGGTCTATATTGAAAATAAAATTCAAATATCTCCCCTCATATTCATTGAGTATTGACGAATTGTCCACGCCCATTTTATCTATATTTTCCAGCAAATCCTTTGGAATTTCCGAAAAATTACGCACTTGCAGTTCGTGTATTTGTCCCAAACTCATATTATGATCATTAGAATTATATTTATGAGTAGAGGAACAACCGAACATAAACATTTCTAAGCACACTATTGTGAATAACTTCTTCATATTGTTCCAATTTTTACGGAATTTGATAAAGGTACGGGCTTGAGTAAATCCCTAATTGTCTGATAAGTAATTGTGCATTTAAAAAATGTGGGTGAAAAATATATGTTTGGAACTCCTGCTCCCCATAAAGCCCTCGAAATGTGTCCTACACAACTGTTAAGAAGCAAATCCCGGCGAGTTACGCCTGACGCATATTTGCTTATGGCTGTTGCACTAACATTATTCAGTTCCACACTCCAAGAGCCTTCTTTACCTAAATATGTATCCCAACTTAAATCTGCCCCTTTTATAGAATTTTTCCAAGTTTCTGATAAACTTGTGGCTTTTTGAACTCGACTATCCGGGCCAACTGATAGCAATGAATTGCCTTTCTCATCGGTTATAGAACTGTGTCCCCACCATTCATCGTCGCCTTTTGTACTTGCGGAATTGACTTTAATATTTTGTCCACCACCTCTGAAAAGCGAAACGCCATCAGATAAATTTGCCAGAACCCCTAATCCATACCCCAAGTTTTCATACCACTTATTACCTTTTTTGCCGAGATAATCAAAGGAGCCGGTAGTAAAATTAAATAATGCAATACTAATGCTCGTTGAAACCGCAACGTTTAATGTTTTTTCTTCAATCTTTTAACAACCTCTTCTTTAGTGAGTAATCTTTTACTTGAAGAAACAATAACAGCATCATATCCAACCTGCTTTACTTCATCGTCATTAAAAATTATCAACTGAGCCGAGCCTGTAGAAAAAAACCTTTTATTTCTATGAAAGATTTTTCTTTATCAAAAAAATCTTTCTTTGTACTCTTTATTGTACCTGCATTGCCTTTGAAAAATGCCACTTTTTTACTACAAAAATCAAATGTATTTTTGTCTTTTTGAAAACGACAATTCAAGTACTTACTTTCGCAAGCATTCAGTGTAGACGCAGCATCCTTTCCCACTTCTGTAAGACAATCCAAAATGTCTTTGGATATATTTTCCTTCAACTTATCTTGCCCTATTAAGCAATTGCTAAAAATCAAAGACATACATAATATTAAAAACAATTGTTTCATTCTTTTATTGATTTAATAAATAAGAAAATGCCCAAGGCCTGATACCATTACTCCATTGGATGGTTGTTGATTTTAATTTGTTGCCGTTAAAAACGGCTAATGTTTTAGGTGCAAATTGCAACCTTGCACCGGATAGGGATTTTACTTTGAAAGGTCATTTAATGTTTTCAATCGTTCCTTATTCGTCATTTCCAAAAGAGAAGGGTGAATCATTTTATAAATATTGTCTGATATTCGTTTTTTTCTGCGGGCAAAATTTTCACTGTCATAGTACAAAAACTTATTTCTATCAATCAACATATTGCCATCTTCTCTTTTTGAGTATTGAGTAGTATTTGTTATCGCATTGTCCCTTCTGGAAATATTTTTTACCTGCTCTTTTGAAAAGTTTACGGTAAAATAAATATCTTGAACAATCAAATCATTGTTTATGATGATAAATCCGATATGTGCCTGATTAGGCTTCTTCATGGCATATTCGTAAATATAAACATCACCGTCAATAATCGTCGTTTGGAGCGATTGTCCGTCTGCCGATGGGTGCTTATCCATAGACTTAATAAAGTTGCCTAACTCCTTACTCTTGTATTTTTCTATACAACTTAAAATAACTGCTCGTTTATTGCCTAAATCTACAATCGGAGAGGGAGCTATGGTTTCAACAAACTTTTTTGTGCAGTTCTTAACCTCTTGAAAAGCCTCCGGACTGTATCGGAGTATATCGAAGTACACGCTTTGCGATGTATCATCTTCGGCAATTTGTTTGTCCTTAAAGCCTTCTGTAATACATACACAAAGGAAATACTCTTTGAGCAACTCTCTTTGTACTTCGGTCTTTTTTAAATCTGCTGTTGTATGCTGTCCGTAACAACTCGCAAGAGATAAAACGGACAACGCTAAAATGAAATATAACCTTTTCATGTTGTTTTTTTCGTCAATGAATTATCGTTTTATGAGTAAAATAGATGATATTTATACTACTTATTAAAAACATGGAAAGCGAGTTTTGTATACTCCACTCTTTATCCTCTCAAAGATTTCATCAGGGTTTATCACAAGGCCTATTTCTGCATTCCGATTTTCTCCTCTGAGCTCACCGACAAACTTCATTGGCTGGTTAATTTTCCACACCAACCAACGTTTGGATAAGGGACATAAGCATCTTCATCGTAGGTTCTAAAAAGGACATTCACGTCTTCTTCGAAACTGATCCGACCAACTTTATACCACAAACCCGACTGAATACCCCATCGAAGGACTGTGTGTGCATAAAAATCAACCTTACCCGCGGTAATATTTTCTAAAATCGGAGAATAGTCTAAGGGATATTCTTCCACAAAAGCACGTATTACACTACTGTTGAGCTGTGTCATGTCATTTGCGATGTACTGAAAGTATTTCTTGCAATTATCCAATTGGACTTCAAAAACGTCCCCTATCCTTGTGATTATTCGCTTTGCCATGCTCTTATTCTTTTACCTCATATCTATCATTGCAAGATCCTTTCCCAACATCAGTATTTAACTTGAAGAAAATATTTTAAGCAGTGCTTATAAAATCATTTTACTACTTTGACGTAGTGTATTTTCTTCAGTCCGAACAGCTTCATCTTTTTTTCTGTCTCCAGTCCGACAATGATAAGAAAAAACTTTTTGCCCTTATCTCCGAATCTGACATCCGATCGGCAGATGAAATCATTGGACCCTATTTGAAAATCTTCCTTTTTTTTCTTCAATGGTAGCGCAAGAGAATCAGCGGAGTCACAGCAATCATGATGGCCGCTGCAATCCATCTTATCGGGATCCAGTTCGAATACATTCTCCGCAGAAAAGAAGTAATAGCCGGGATAATGTGTTAGTTCGGTAAAGGACAGCCCCGGATAGCCATTTGCATCGCAAAAATCCTTGAAGGGCTGCGACACGATATTGTAGCCATCATACGTGTACATAAAGGTAGACTTCCTATTCAGTCTATAGTGTAGATCGTAGACATCTTTGATCCTGTTCCCACAAACAGGGCAGACATCCGGCCGGTCTTTCGAACCATAGACGAAACCATCTTCATCTACTCCAAAAATAATCTTTGCAGCAGAAAAATCTGACTTAACTCTTCGTTCTCAACCTCTTGACTACATCTTCAGTCCGGAGTGAAAATTTACACCAAAATACAATCGCAGCATCATAACCACCGCTCTCGGTTTTTTGGGCAGCATTGAAAATATACAATGTGCCATTATCGCAGGGATAGTTTGGATCAGCAGAATGTTTTTCTTGCATATCAAAGTAATGATTTTTACCTGTTTTTCCGCTAATTTTAATAAATCCCACTTGCTTATTGGTAAAATCAAAATCTTTGCGAGTAGCTTCAAAAATGCTATTGAGATATGTACTCTCAGTTTCACTCAATAGAAAATTATCACCAACTGCTTTCTGTTCTATATCATTAGAATTGCTTTTGAGAATAGGAGAACAACCGAACATAAACATTTCTAAGCATGCTATTAAAAATAACTTCTTCATGTCGTTTTCTTTTTTTTGTCAATATAGAATGCAATCACATATGCCGGTAATTTCCCATTTGTGCAAAAAGTACTGCCACGATGGATCCCCCCCTCTCTTATAAAATCATTTTAGCACTTTGGCATAATAGATTTTCTTCAGTCTGAACTGCTTCATCTTTTTTTCTGTCTCCAGTCCGACAATGATAAGAAAAAACTTTTTGCCCTTATCCCCGAATCTGACATCCGATCGGCAGATGAAATCATTGGATTCTATTTGAAAACCTTCTTTTTTTGTCTTGAATGGGGTTGAAATGCAATCAGCAGAGCCACAGCAGTCATGGTACCCGTTGAATTTTATTCTATTGGGGTCCAGTTCGAATGCTTTCTCTGCAAAAAAGAAGTAATAGCCGGGATAATGCGTTAATTCGGTAAAGGACAGCCCCGGATAGCCATTTGCATCGCAAAAATCCTTGAAGGGCTGCGATACGATAGTATAGCCATCATAGGTGACCATGAGTGTCGATTTCCTTTTCAGTCTATAATCAAGGTCGTAGACATCTTTGATCCTGTTCCCACAAACAGGGCAGACATCCGGCCGATCTTTCGAACCATAGACGAAGCCATCTTCATCTACTCCATAAATAATCTTTGCTACCACGGTCTCCATCTCATTTCCATCTATCGATAAAGCGAAAAAATGCTATGAAAAGCTATTAGCTACTCGCATGAATTTGGCAAGAAACTGCCGAATTGGGGGCACTGGTTACTCCCGATTCTGTTTTTTTGTGTTGTTTTTAATTTTTCTCGTTACTTCCTGCATGGTATTCAGCTTCTTGCTTCCGTATACGACTGCAGCATCATAACCACCTAATTCTTTTTTTTGAGACGGAGTAAAAACATATAAAGTCCCAAAATAGCGCAACCTCGAACAATCCCCTCCTTTTAGATTTTTTCTTATTATATCAAAAAAATCTTTTTTATTGCCTCTTATGCTACCCGTGTTGCCTGTTAAAAATGCAAGCTTTTTTCCACTCATATCTATTTCTTCGCTCAAAAGAGAACGAATATACTCAGCTTCTTGTGGACTCAATAAGGGAGATTCGTCAATGCCCATTTTATCAATATTATTCAGCACTGCCTGTGGAATATCACTATACTTGTTTGTCATATGGTATATTTGCGCCACAGCACTTGTGCTTGAAAAAATCACAAAAAGTGAAATCAATATGCTTTTCATTGTTCTCTCTTATAAAATCATTTTACTACTTTGACGTAGTGTATTTTCTTCAGTCTGTACTGCTTCATCTTCTTTTCTGTCTCGAGGCCGACAATGATAAGAAAAAACTTTTTACCCTTATCTCCGAATCTGACATCCGATCGGCAGATGAAATCATTGGATTCTATTTCAAAACCATCTTTTTTAGAGTCGAGCGGAGATGAAATAGAATCAGCAGAGCCACAACAGTCATGATGGCCGCTGAAGGTTATCTTATTGGGATCCAGTTCAAATACATTCTCTGCAGAAAAGAAGTAATAGCCGGGATAAAGCGTTAGTTCGGTAAAGGACAGTCCCTGATAGCCATTTGCGACGCAAAAATCCTTGAAGGGTTGCGATACTATATTGTAGCCGTCATACGTGTACATAAAGGTCGACTTCCTGTTCAGCCTATAGTGTCGTAAACATCTTTGATCCTGTTCCCACAAACAGGGCAGACATCCGGCCGGTCTTTCGAACCATAGACGAAACCATCTTCATCTACTCCAAAAATAATCTTTGCTTTTTGCTTTTTGTAAGGCTGATAATCTTGATTTTTTTGTTTTGGAGATTCGTTTCTTCTTGGATTTTGCTCGTTGGCATTTTATGCTACTCTGTGATACCGCTTTATATCGATCTGAATCTCTGCCTGTATTGTGTGCAGAAAGTCTGAATTTCTATATAGCCATCCCTTAAAAAGCCCCTTTACGGAATGACTATTTACTAATTCTTTAACTGTATTCGTATCGTATCGCTTATGATAGACTTTTCCTCACAAGTGATGAAATTTGAGGGTAAAATTAATATCATCCCTCTTGTTTTTTGATATGGTATAGTTGATTGTAAATTGCACGAAAGAGTTATTATATCTCCTCTTTTGGCTTTGATTTCCTTCCCTGTTAATTCTACGCTGTTTAGTCGAAAACGAATATTTGTAATTGTGTCTTCGCCGGAAGTTGGTTCTATTTTCAATAACTCCGTATTAACAACATAATTACCATTAAATTCACAACGTATAAGCATTCCCGTAGAGAATGAAGAGCCACTTATTACCATTGTTCCACAGTCACTGGATAAAATATACTCCCTTTCTCCTTGTACTACAAAAGGTGTCGATACATCACAAGAAACACAAAAAAGTAAAAAAAACAACACCGCCAAAGCTTTTGTTTTCATAATTATAACTGTTTTTGTTACCACCAATAGCTTCCATAAGCTTGGTCTTCAAAATAATTACACTCTTTAAGAAAAGAACCACCCATTAGCATAGCTCCTACTCCTTGTAACCCATAATTTAACAGGAACGTATCGCCAAAAGCACGTGATTGCCATAAATGGTGTAGCTCGTGTGGATACATAGTTGGATCATTAAAAAGTGCACTATTACCAACTACTGAATGTGCACCAAATCCAGAGTACCAATATTGAGGATCATAAAACTTATCGATAATGCCACCTGTATAATTGAAAGATAAATTTTTCCAATCAAAATTGATTTTACCTCCAAAAGCCAAGTTGCCTAAACCAAGAGCATTTGTAGCAATGTTTCCTAAATTATTCTGCCATTGCAACAGTTTTTGTCCTTTTCCAAGAGTTAGATTAACAGGTCCAACTCCCAACATTACTTTTGAAAACGGATTTTCACCTCGAACCCAATTATTACCTATCGAATTTCCAGTCGTCCCTATCATTTGATAGCCTAATTTACCCGCCAATTTGCCAATATCAGAGGTGGCTCCAAATCCTTTTACCATTCCAAAACCACCTGAAGCATTCCAAACACCTGTGACTAATCCGACAAGTCCAGCTTTCCAGGCACCGTCCCAACCTCCACCGGAAAAGGCATTCATTGCAATATTAATAGTTCCGCTATTCAACATTGAACTTACCAAGCCTGCCGATTTCGTGGCAACGGTTACACCATTGGTAGCCACCGTTGTCATGCCAGTGGCTCCTATTGCTCCCGAAATGCCATAACCGAGAGTAGCTCCAACTATTGCTCCTGCGATAGCTCCTTTCCATGCATCAGGTTTCCAATTCCAAAATGCAGCCGTTCCCGATTGTATAGAAGCGCCTGTGTAAGCGCCAACAACTGCACCAATAATAACAGGGATAAACCAAGCTATTTCACCATCGGGGTCAACGAATTTCATCGGGTTGTTGAAAGCGTACGCATAGCGGTTGAAGTTTTGAGAGAAGTCCGGCATCTGTACATAGGGATCCGGCGAGAGGAAGCGTCCGGTAGCAGGGTCGTACAATCGGGCATTCATATTGATTAGCCCGAACCAAGGAAGATACTCGTGCCCTGTATAGCCCCGTCCGAGCAGGAGCAGTCGGTCATAGTCGGTGGATAACTCTTCGCTTCGGGTATAAGATGTACCATCCGTATGCAGCAATTTTCCCCATGGGCTGTATCGCATGCGGTGTACCACCGTGCCGGAGGCATCGGTAATATCCGTCACGCTGCCTTGATAATCGCGATAGATATGATGTAATTTCCACTGTCCGGAATTGACCCGCACATAGACCGCCGGAGCCGAATAGGCATCTCCGCCGATATAGTAACGCTCGATATTCTTCCTTTGCGTACCGTATGAATCAGCTTCATAGTTGCCGATGTAAGTTCTTTTGAAGAAAGGTTGTTTGAGTTTGGGGGATCTTACCGTCATAGTCGTACGACTATAGTCATCGGCATAGGTCAGCGTTGCTGTATAGCCGTTCCCTGAGATCGTAAGCGGCCGGTCGAAGGAGGCGTACGAGATGTTTTGTCCCGTAGTATCAGCAAATGCTTCCGCTCCCATTTTCAACCCCATATTCACTATTCGATATGGGCTTTGAGTAGAATATATGAATTTCCCAATGTTGCTAATTTCCGTGACATTTCCGTTGGGGGTATAGGAGAAAGACGTTAGTGTCGCTATGCCGAGGTCGCTGTTCGGTCTATGTTCCGCTGCTCCGGTCAATCGATTAAGTCCGTCGTAAGAAAAGTTTTCATATCTACCGGAATTCTTATCGCTTCGCATCAGGAGATTTCCCGTTTGAGGATCGAAATCGTAATTGAACCCACCCACGCCGGCCGTAAATCGCTCGGTAGGGAACCCCACGGTCGAATACTTGTATTCGCGAGTGCGGCTGCCGGTCCTTACTTTAGTAGGCAGTCCCATCACATTTTCCTTCAAAAGCTGCCAGATCAAGTTGCCGTCCTGCAGCGTTTTGCGAGTCAGTGTACCACGCGTATACTGATAAGTTTCTGTCACGGTAGCTCCCGTCGGCAAAGTCGCTGTCTTGCCCTGAAGCTGTCCGAGGGTATTGTACGAGAGTTGTTCGATGAGATTTTTCCCTTCGACTGTCTCCTCTGTGCGAATGAGACGATCCAAATGGTCATAATCATATGTGCGCGAATAACCGCTGGTCGTTATGGCTGATTTGACCAAATCCTTGTCATAGGTATAATTGGTGGTGAATTCGGGGGTCACGGTTTTTTGGAGTCTCCCGAATTCATCGTACATAGATGTAATAACCTTTTTACGGGCATCTTTGCGGACGGTTGTACGGCGGCGGCCGGTCCATGTTTCAGTCGTCTCTATTCTGCCCGCACTGGGGTCGATGATAGCTCTCTGACGTCCGTATTGATCATACTCGAATAGGGTCTTGACATTGCCGGGGGCTTTTATCTCCGACGGTTGTCCGTCAGGTCTGTAATGGTATGTGATTTCGCCACCGGGATCGGATACCGATTCCAACAGTCCACTTGCATCCGATACGCGTGTAGTCGTGATTGCCTCCTTGGTTTCGGACACACGTCTTGGTGTATATGCCCATGTCTGCACTGCTCCTGATGCCATGGTCTGCTTCACAGGTCGTTTATAGCGGTCATACTCACAGGTATTCCAATGTAAAGGCGTATTTCCTTTGAAAGGCAAGGACTCCCGCTTGAGCATGCCGGCCACTGTATACTCTTTGGCCGTGTATAGCCAACTACCGTCGAAACGCAGCATCCCCGTCTTCACCTCACGACCGTACGCGTCATATTCTGCCAGAGTCTTTCCTCCATCGTTTGTTGATGCTATGACCTGAAGATTACGGGGATATCCGTTTGTCAGTAATTGGCGGCTATATTCTTCCTTGGATCCGTCGGCATTCCTTATGGAGGCGATATTGCCCCATACGTCATAGACTGTACGTACCTCATTGCCTCGGTCGTCACGAATAAGGCATGGGTGCCCATACGCATCATACTCCTCGTAAACGGTCTTCTGTCCGAATATATCGGTTTCGCTTGCAAGTCTACCCTTATCATCATAGGTATAAGTCTTGCCTCGGAAATCGGTGGCATCGTATGGAGCACTCTTCTCTGCCGTCATATTACCTGCATCATCGTATTCCCTCCTTATTTCCCCTGTTTTAAGGGTTCCGTTTTCACCGGTAAATGAGATGATACTGATGGGGAGAAGGGCAGCGTTGTAGGCAATCGTTTCCTTCTGCATCCACCGGTTGCCATTTCTTTTATGAGTCGTAGTTTTGGTCAATGGCAGTCCAAGGCGATAAGAATTGCTTTGCTTGATGTGACGGTAGGTTTGCTCAATAATAGTCTGTACGCCTTCTCCATTATCCTCTGTCGTCTTCACAGGGAAATCTTCAGAATCATAGGTGTAAGTCCTGGACAGCGTAGTGTTATTGAGCAGATCTGATTCCTGGGAGGAGATGAGTAGAGGCTTCTTCCACGGCCCCGTTTGTCCATTGCTCTGATAGATGAAGGACGATGCTTTGATTTTGTCCGAGCTATTGAAGCCAATTCTTGTTGTGGAACTAAGAGGGACTCCTTGCTGCAATGGATCATATAGTGTAACGGTTTCCACTCCATCTCCAAAAGCATAATCCCATGAGGCATAGGTTTTCGTCTCCTTGAAACCGCAAAATCCCAGACCGTGACGATTGATCACACCATCCGAGAAGGTGTATTCTGTCAATTCCTGATGCGGCTCCCCCTTTATACCCTTGGAAACCTTGGATACAGTCTTTAGCGGAAAAGAAAGGTAATTATATCCATCCGGAAGAGGCGGGAAAGTATAGCCGGATTTAGGACTAGCATATTCATTGGTCTCGATCAATCCGGTACTGCTTTGTACCCCGGTAATAAGGTGGCGAGTCTGTTCGTCACAGGAAACTTCAAAAAAAGAACCAGTGTTATTTTTATCAATTGAGATGATCGAACAACTCCGAATCGGACACAAGTTGTTCATTTGAACCAGCTCTAATGGTTCGGTAATATTGCCATGTAAAAAATCTTCTGATAAGATATAGTCATCTGGGTGAAACTCTCCATTACGATTCAAAAAGATTCTTATTCCATAGCTTGGGTTTTGGATCTCTTCATTATACGGGTCTAAATCTTTATGTCGAGCAGTCTCCACAATATCCGGAAGACCGTCTCGATTGATATCCATCAAATAAAAGTTGCTATGTTCCATTTGGTGGACTAAATCAATCTCTCTAACTACAACCTTTTCTCCATCGAAAGATTTAATCTTCCATTTTTTTCCATTGTCTATAAAGGTGTATTCGGAGGCTCGAGTTGGCTTATTTATTTCAGCTGTGTCCGCAGCACTGACGTCATTGGGATATGGTTCGGGAACGATGACAGTAGTATGGTAAGATCTGTAAGGCTCAATAAGTTGGTCAAGCTTGCCATCTCCATTTATATCTGCGACATGTCTGCTACTGACTGGATCGAAAAAGTTGAGATTAGTTTTGTCTACAACAAAATCTTTGATATTATCCGACCATTTGAATGTATTGTACAGAGAAGATGAGGATAGGGTGGAAGATAACAAAACAGCTTTCCCTTCTCCAGAAATATCCATAAAAAAACAACCGCGAAACTTGTGACACCCATAAATATGTTTAGAAATATAACATTTCCCGTTTTTTATATCTAAAAAAGAAATCTTAAACTGCACCAAATCATCGATTGTCGACTCTTCCGGTATGCATATGAGAGCCTCAACGGCTCCATCTCCATCTGCATCTCCATACATAACGGTTATACTTCCCTCGTAAGATTCATGAGATATCCGATATTGCTTTTCTTCTTTTTCGAATACACCATTTCGAAAATAATATATATTGCATTTGAGGTTTTTTTGTCGCAAAGGAAGGGTATTGAATTCTGAGGGTGACTCATGCAAATAATCTCATCTACTCCGTCTCCATTAACATCTGCTACTTGTATGCTTTTTGTATACGGATCGACACTCAACATTATAGGAGAATTGGCAAATTCCTCACTTGGAACAACTGCCATTTGGACATCATGATAAGTCTGCCAAGTGGTATAAATTTTTTTGGGGAAAGCCACAAAACCTTCCTTGTTGCTACCTTTAAAAAAGCGGCCTCTTATGCGTTCAGTACTGCTATTGTTGAAACTGATGAGGTCGAAAACCTCAGTGGTTTTATATATTTTATCCTCTTGAGAGGAGTCGAATCCATATACAAAAGAGAGAGGATTTAATGATCGATTGTCTGTTATGCAAGAAATTTTGTGTAATTGAGATTTCTTGTGAGATTCTTTATAATCCAAGATGTAAGTACGCAACAAGCTTCCTTGCCCATAAGAGCGAATATGCTTGAGACGTAAATTGCTTTCATACGATTGTCCTGAGATATAAAGAACTGCAAAGTCTGGTCTGTCTTCATATTCCAAATCAATACGGTTGAAGTGACTATCGGCTGTCCGTCCTCCGTAAGCGACTCTGGTCAGAAAATATACGTTTCCGGACAACCGATAAGAATAATCTATCCGGTAGCCGCGAGCATCTACATAAGACGATATAGGATATGAGGCACGAGTCGTTGCATTATCATCAGGCAGACCAAATGTCGCTCTCCCTCCGTCCGGCATAAGGACATCAAAAGAAACCAAAATATCATCATTATACTTAGGCTTTATTCGCACTTTTCCTTTTAAAGTTGTTCCGGTTATGACTCTATCTCCATCTAATGAGAAAGCGTATGTACTTGGTGCGGAAAAATCAGCGGCACAGCTATACCCGTCAAAATAAAGCGTTCGATTCACCAGTGTAATCGCAGATGCTCCCACGAGATTCCATCCGACACCTGCAATCCCTCCTGCAATCGATTGGCTGTTATACGAAAGAGCTATTGTTGGCTTCGCTCCGACCGATGGAGCAGTGAAGATCGGTACAGAATAAGTCTTGGCTCCCGAAGGGCTCACTCCGGATTGATAAGAAATCTCGCCCGGATCCACATCCATATAGATGGGGAGGTTGTCTAACCCAGATATGGTTGCTGCTGCGGCATCCGCTGCTGCTTGAGCCTCTCGCAGTTCACGGATCGAGGTCGCTTTTTGTCTCTGCGATAAGGAGTCAAGAACTTCCAGCGAGAGGATGTCGGCTTTGGATGTAAGCGGAGAGCAGAGAAAAAATGAAGAAAGGGAGAGAAGCGAGGCGTAAAGTTTTTTCATACGTCTATCCTAAATGTTTTAAAGTAAAAAAAGTTTTATTTCTTAATGATTTTCCATGTGGACTGCTCTTTACCGATAAAAAGGCGCATCGCGTAGTTGCCGGCAGGAAGTCGACTCATATCAACTTTCGTATCTCGATGATTGAACGATCCCTGTAGGACTAAGGAGCCATGCATATTGAAGATAGCGTACTTCCCTTTATCCTCGAGAGAGCTGATGGATATGGTCAAAACAGATTCTACCGGGTTCGGATACAGTCTTATCTGTGTGTCTCCCAAAATCTCATTGAACTCTTTAGGTTCGTCTCTTTCTTCTTCGCTCGGCTCTTCACCTGTCGCAATTATGGAATTTATAATGATAACTCTTGCAACCCGATTGCCGGATGCATCATAAACAAAAGAGAGTGTCTGCTGAGCTTTCGCTCCCAAGCACCCCAGAAGAGAAAGAAAAAGCGTGAGCAATAAATGTTTCATAGCCAATTATTAATGATATTTTGCTGCAAAGGAAATATATTTTTCATTATTACAAGCGAGATCGTCTTGATTTTGTGTGTTTTGGGATCCTTTTCTTCTTGACTTTTTATGTCGCTCTGTGATAACAGCCTGAATGTCGGCCTGTGATGGGTGTGGAATGAATGAGTTTTTAGGGTGAAAGACAGCCCAAAAAAGTTTTCAACAATGAAGGTGAGCTTGGAATCATTCTAAATAAGGGTTTGAAAGAGTGAGGCCGGCGGGAGAAAGAGACGAGAAAACGGACTTTTGCAGATCGATATTTGCTTTCCAGGATTCTGTCTGACGATCTGTATATAAACCATTTTCGATTTATATATAGATCGTTTCCAATTTATATATAAATCGTTTTCAATAAATATATAGATCGTAAACGGTTTATATATAAAACGCATGCCCCAAAAGGCCTTTTCGGGGCTTGATAATAAAGAAAGACACCCGTCAGGTTCGTGACAGAACCTGGCGGGTGTCGTATAGGATAGGAGCGAAAGAGGGTTACGCCTTATTTGTTAAACAAAAAATTGTTTATTTTTTTATTTCAATGCCTATGAAGGCGGCAAAATCTCCAAATTCAAGTACACGTGGACTCGGCTTGTCGAAGGGGTTCGGCTTCCCATCAGCTTCGTATTTGTTACCTGTTTTCAAATGTACAAGCATTAGGCGTAGCTCAGGGGCCTCCAATTCTTTGTTTACCCGAATATAGCCGGTAAATCCAACGGGGGTTTCAAGCAATTGGCCATTAATGACATCTGAGTAGTAATAGGAGATCCCTTTTGGAACTTCTGTTTCGTTGCTCATCAGGTTGAAGAAAAACTGATGTATCTCGATCTGATCAGGCTGAAAGAATTGTTGGTTTAGTCGGTTGTTCTCCTTGTCGAAAAGATAAATCTCCATTTTATACCATATTCCCTTCTTAAGCTTTGGTTTCTGGCTACCGGGTAGGGCTGCAAAAGAGCCAAAAGCATTGGAGACCATGTGGTAAATACTTACGGTATCTTTGGAGAAGAATGCTGTTGGACTTACGTTTATACTGTTATCTGCCGGTTCGGTAAGTACTCCTTCCGTGAAGCGACAAACCAATTGAGACGGGATGTCATGACCCAAGTCGTTCTTCTTAGACCAGCATGATCCCAAGAGAATGGTCAGTGCTATGAGTCCGAAGATCGTTTTTCCGATTCGTAACATAAGCTGTTATTCGTTTTTTTGTGAGTATTCTTGTCCTTTTCTTCATGTGACATTCTCCTTCCGATCGATAGGGTATTGGGTTTGTATGGACGGAGAATGTCCGCGAACAAAGATATACCAATTGTTCGATGAGCGGTTCCTCAAGGATAGATAATGTGGCGTGTGGCTACTTGAAGCTGCATGATGCGGTACATATTGGAGATGGTACCGATGCGTAGTTTGTCTTTCACCTCATAGTAGTCGGCGCAGGTGCCGCATACGATGATGGGGATACCGTACTTCTTGTTCAGTTCGGCCAGTGTTTCGGCCGTGTCCGTGCCCTCGACGGCCAGCAGCACACCCGTATTGTAGAGAATGATATGCGAAGGAAGCCGATCCAGCTCGCCGATGGCATTGACGAAAGCGCGCATCAGGATGGAGCCTAACTCATCGCCCCCGGAGCCCATCCGATTGCTTTTGGCCACGATGAGATAGTCGCCCTGTGCCACCGCATGCGGATGCTCGGTCGGGCAGGAAGTCGGGGCCGGTTCTTCGATATGGGTCGATACCCGAAAGGTGAGCGTTGTATAGTCGCTCTCTTCGGATTCGATGGCGATGGCTCCCAATTCGCCGATATAATCTCGGAGGTTGCATTTTGCCGTTTCATTGTCAGTCATTACGGAGATTTCCTCTCCAACGGGGGTGCCGTCAATGGCTTTCTTGAGTAAAATAAGGGGGAGGGGGCAGAGTTTCCCCCGAGTATCTACCACTTTCATGATTGTAAACCTTTTATATGAGATAGTTCCAGTAGTTTGATGGCTGTTTCGTGAGGTGTATCCGTTTCTGCCACCAGTTGGGCAGCGGGGCTTTCCCTGAATTCGGCCAGCGAGTGTGCATAGGCTTTGTCATAGTAATCGAGAGCCAAGGATACGGCCTCTTCCAGTCGTCCTTCCTTGAGGGCTGTTATGGCCTGTGTCGTAGCGGCTCCTCCCATCCGGCGAGCGATATGCTCGAAAGAGCTTGTCAGAGCCTCTGCATCGTACACGCCGTACTCTTTGGCAATATGGGCGATGCGTACGGGACGAGGAACAGACAGCTCGATCAAAGGGGCCTGACGCATGATTTTGTAGAAATCGTCCGGAAGAAATACGCGTCCGATAGTCTTGCTCTCGCTTTCCATCCATATCGGACGATTCGGATCACAAGCGGAGAGAGCATCGTGCAAGAGATTCATGAAATGTTCGGTGGTCGGCTGCTGCTCTTGCCCCAAGGCTCCGAAGGCAGACCCTTTGTGGTGGGCCAATCCTTCCAGATCGATCACCTGCTCCCCCATTTGGGAGAGTTCGTTCAGGATGGGCGTTTTTCCTGATCCCGTATAACCGCCTAAGACGATGAAACGCCAAGGGCAAAGATTCAGAATGTCGGGGAAATGCCGGCGGTATGCTTTGTATCCGCCACGGAGACGACGGATGCGAAGTCCGGCTACGGATAGCAGCCAAGCGACACTCTCGCTTCGCATACCTCCTCTCCAGCAGTAGAGGATGATGTCTCTGCCGGCAGCAAGGGAGCGAGCTTCACGCACCATCTCGGCCATACGCGGCCCAACGAACTCCAATCCTCGCTCTATGGCCGCCTGGCGACTATGTCTGACATAGAGCGTACCTACCTCGGCTCGTTCCGCATCCGCAAACAGGGGGAAACTCTCTGCACCCGGAATATGTCCGCGGCGGTATTCTTCCGGAGAGCGGACGTCCAAAACGAGAGAGTCGGAGCGGTTGGATAAGAAAAAATCGGTGTCAATCAGCATCGGAAAAATGTCATTTCCTTAGTTATGAGGAACAAATATACAGATTATCCTTTGCTGCCTTTTCCGTAAGTTTGTGTCCATGAAAGAATTTATCATATCCGAGGCACGAACCGAGCCTACCGTCCTTGTCGGACTGATTACTCCTCAGCAATCGGAAACTCAAGTGCGAGAGTATCTCGATGAGTTGGCTTTCTTGTGCGAAACAGCCGGAGCGCAGCCGATAGCCCGCTTCACCCAGAAACTGGATCAGCCCAATTCCGTAACCTTTGTAGGCAAGGGCAAATTGGATGAGATACGTGCCTATGTGCAGGAGAACGAGATCGGTATGGTGGTGTTCGACGACGAACTGTCGCCCAAGCAACTGCGCAACATCGAAAAAGAGCTTCAGACCAAGATCCTCGATCGTACAGGTCTTATCCTCGATATATTCGTCCGTCGGGCACAGACGGCTCATGCCAAAACGCAGGTAGAGCTGGCTCAGTACCAGTACATGCTGCCTCGACTGACGGGGCTGTGGACTCACCTCGAAAGACAGCGTGGCGGTGTCGGTATGAGGGGCCCGGGTGAAAAGCAGTTGGAAACCGACCGCCGTATCGTCTTGGACAAAATAGCTCGGCTCAAAGAAGAACTCAGGGACATCGACAAGCAGAAATCCATGCAGCGCAAGAACCGTGGCAAGATGGTACGCGTTGCTTTGGTAGGCTATACGAACGTCGGGAAGAGTACGCTGATGAATGTCCTCTCCAAAAGTGAGGTCTTCGCCGAAAACAAGCTGTTTGCCACGTTGGATACGACGGTGCGCAAGGTGATCATAGACAATTTGCCCTTCCTGCTGAGCGATACAGTCGGGTTTATCCGCAAACTGCCCACACAGCTGGTCGAATCCTTCAAAAGTACGCTTGATGAGGTGCGCGAGGCAGACTTGTTGGTGCACGTAGTGGATATGTCCCATCCGGCATTCGAGGAACAAATAGAAGTGGTGAACCAAACTCTGGCGGAGATAACGGCCGGAGAGGAAAAGCCGATGCTTCTTCTCTTCAACAAGATCGATGCATTCTCTTTCACTCCCAAAGACGAAGACGATCTTACTCCCCGAACGAAAGAGAACATAAGTGCCGAGGAGCTGCAGCAGACCTGGATGGCCAAGCTTGGGAATGACTGCCTGTTCGTCTCAGCGAAGAAAGGCACCGGGATGGATGCTCTGAAAGCACTGCTCTATGAAAGAGCCAAGGCGATCCACATTACGCGCTTCCCCTACAATGACTTCCTGTTTCAGGACTATTCCGAGGAGATGGAATAAGCCGATACCTCTCCATCGGCTTGCAAAATTCTCTACCTTTGATAAATTGTTGGTTTTAAGACCGTGAAAATTTTGCGGCTCTGCGTATCAACCTTTTCGATCATTAATAACAATAAACGATCAGTTGCACTGTGGACGTATCTGCATATCCTTTTTTTCGTCGCGATATGAGTTGGCTCTCCTTCAACGAACGCGTGTTGATGGAGGCGGCCGACCGGACACTGCCTGTTTATGACAGGATAAAGTTCCTATCCATCTTCTCTTCAAATCTGGAGGAGTTCTATACCGTACGGGTGGCCTATCATCAGGCCGTACTACAGAAACGGCGCGACAGGAGTGAGGCCGAAGAGGATTCCGATGCGGATGCTCATATCCTGCAAGCTATTCGAGAGACTGTAATCAGACAGGACGAGCTGTATTATCGTGTTTTCTACGATCAGATCCTGCCCACCTTGGAGGAACACGGTATCCGATTGCGTACGCATGCCCCCACTCATCCGGATCATAAAGCCTACCTGCGTCGTTTCTTCCACGAGGAGATTTTCCCTCTGCTCTATCCGATGCTGTTGCTGCCGAGCAAGGTACGTACGTTTATCCGTTCGGGTAGGGTGTATCTGGCTGTTCGGCTCAAAGAAAAAGAGACGGACGAGGCCTACAGCTATGCACTGCTCAATGTGCCTACCGATGGCCTTCCTCGCTTCGTAGAGTTGCCGCGGCTCCAGACCGACACGTTTTATTACTACTCTTTTCTGGAAGATATTATCAAAGAGCATCTGGATGTAGTCTTCCCCGGGTATGAGGTGATGGACAGCTATTCGATCAAAGTATCCCGCGATGCCGATTTGCTGTTGGATGCACAGCGTCCTGAAGATTTGCCCGGAGAGATTCGCAAGAAGGTGAAGACCCGCAAGCTCGGTGCTCCTACGCGATTTATGTATGACGGGCGCATGCCCGACGAGGTGCTGCGATACATCTGCAGTTCGTGCGACATCGATCCGGAGGAGGCGATTCGGAGTGGAAACTACGTCAATCTGCAAGATCTGGCTATGCTGCCCAATCCGTTTGCCCCCAGACTGGAGACACTCACGCCGGAGCCTCTCCTCTCGAAACATTTGGAGCAGGCCCCTTCTCTGATGGAAGGCATTCGTAGGAAGGACTACCTGATTCATGTTCCTTACTATACGTACGACTATGTCGTGCGTCTGCTGATGGAAGCGGCCATCTCACCGGATGTGTCGGAAATACGCCTTACGCAGTATCGCGTAGCGGAAAATTCGTCCATTATCAGTGCGTTGGAAGCGGCTGCACAGAGTGGAAAGAAGGTATCTGTCTTCGTGGAGCTGAAAGCCCGATTCGATGAGGAAAACAATCTGCGTTTGTCAGAGCGTATGCGCCGTTCCGGGATTCGGATCGTTTATAGTATGCCCGGGCTGAAAGTTCATGCCAAGACGGCTCTCATCCTTTATCATACGCCTGCGGGCGAACGTCCGCAAGGCATCGCTTTACTCTCTACGGGGAATTTTAATGAGACCACTGCTCGTATTTACTCCGACACTACGCTGATGACTGCCAATACGGACATCGTGCACGATGTGTACCGTCTCTTCCGTATTTTGGATGGGGATCCCGAGCCGGCACGATTCAGTCGCCTGCTTGTGGCTCGCTACAACATGAGCGAGGCCATTACCAATCTGATCGAACGCGAGATAGAAAACGTGAAACGTGGCAAGCGTGGCTATATGCTTCTGAAGATGAACGGCCTACAGGACAAAAACGTCATCACACAGCTTTATCGGGCTTCCGAGGCCGGTGTGGAGATCGATCTGATCGTGCGAGGCATCTGCTGTTTGGTGCCTGATATGCCACAGAGTCGCAATATACGTGTCACCCGATTGGTGGATATGTATTTGGAGCACAGCCGTATCTGGTGCTTCCACAACGGAGGGAAAGAAGAGGTATTCATCTCTTCGGCCGACTGGATGAAGCGCAATCTTTACAACCGCATCGAGACTGCCTGCCCTGTGCTGGATCCTGCTCTACGGAGAGAGATTATCGACATATTGGAGATTCAGCTTCGCGACAATATCAAGGCTTGCCGGATCGATTCTTCTCTCAACAACATTTACAAACACAATAGTGATGAAAAGCCGGTTCGCGCACAAGCTGCCATCTACCGCTATCTCAAAGACAAAGAGGAAGCTACTCCTGCTGCAAAATAAATGATGAATAAGACCCATTTCCTCCGCATCCTGCTGTCATTGGCAGCCGTTTGTTTCTCGTCTCTATCCCTCGTGGCTCAACGACATTCGGAAGCCTTCGAGCGTTGGCATCGCGACAAATTCAGCCTTTTCATCCATTACGGCCTCTACAGTGAGCTTGGAGGAGTTTGGCAAGGCAAACCTGTGAAGAACGGATATAGCGAACAGATCTACTCTTTCGGAATACGCGATATGAAGCAATACGAGCCGGTGGCCAAGCGGTTCCGCCCCGGCAGATGGGATGCCGATGCCATAGTGGCTTTGGCTCGGAAAGCAGGTATGAGGAGTATCGTGTTTACTTCCAAGCATCACGATGGCTTCTGCATGTATGGCTCGGCTGAGACTCCATTCAATATCGTGGAAGCCACACCTTCGCGTCGCGATGTAATGAAAGAATTGAGCGATGCTTGTCAGCGTTCGGGTATGAAGTTCGGCGTTTACTTTTCTCTTATCGATTGGCATTTTCCGGAAGCCAATCCGATCAGCGATCACAACGCAGACCGGATTACCCCGGCACATCACCAATACAATATGCGTCAGGTGAGAGAGATCCTCACAGGTTACGGCCCCGTCAGCGAATTGTGGTTCGATATGGGATCGCTTACGCCCGAGCAGAGTGAAGAGCTGTATCGTCTGGTGCATGAGCTGCAGCCCGACTGTATGGTCAGCGGACGCTTAGGCAATGACCGAGCGGACTTTGCCGTCATGGGAGACAATGAACTTCCTACCGAGCCGATTGCCATCCCTTGGCAGACGGCGGCATCCATGTTCCCCGAGACATGGGGCTATCGTTCATGGCAGGAGAGAGGCACTATTCGGGACAAAGCGCGTGAGAAGTTCGAAGATCTGGTGCGAGTGGTGTGCCGTGGGGGCAATTATCTGCTGAATATAGGCCCTGAAGGTGACGGATCCGTCTTGCCATACGAATCGGAGGTGTTGCTGGCCATGGGCGAATATCTCGATATGTACGGAGAAGGTATTTACGGCACGGAACGCTCTCCTTTTCCCGAACTTTTGCCCTTTGGCGAGGTTTCGGTTCGCGATTCCATGCTCTATCTGTTTGTCCGTCCGGACATGGCCAGCAAGGAGATATTCATTCCGGTAAATGGAGAGTATCTGGAAGAGGTGAGCAATTTGACCAACGCTTCACCGCTCGATATGAACATTCGCAAGACCGGTGTTCGTATCCGGATGCCTGCAAGCATGCCAAAGTCTTTCCTTGTGCTGGCTCTGGCATTCAATAGAAACGATTTTGTACTGGCAGACCGCCCGCAGAGCTATCCCTTGCATACGGCCAATAGCTCTCGAATATACGGGCATAGCTGCTGGGACTACTATACGGGATTCAAGAGTGTAACGGGTATGAAGTGGCAGGCGGTTTCTGCTCCCCATATGATTATATATACGGACAAGGAAGCCGGCAAGACACTACGCCTCTCGGTAGGATCTCAAGACCGAGAGATCACGTTGGCTGGTGGAAAGTCCGAGGTTGTAACGGCTTCGCACGACAGCCTGTCATGGGGCAAGCCCTATGTTCGGCGAGTGGGTGGGGTATTCGGAATGATTCCTGACAATATCCTCCGAGGCGATTCCATCCCTCTACCCTTACCCAAAGGGTGGGAAGAAATGCCTATAGGACAAGTGGAGAAAAAGCCTTGGGGAGAGATCAGCTCCTGCCTGCTGGTGCAGGATATTGTGTCCGACAAGGAGCAGACTGTGCCCTGCCACCTCACTTTCGGCAATGGCGTATATGTGACGCTCAATGGCAAGCAAATCACTGCCGAACTGATTCGGGAGACCGGTGTGCCTCATGAGCTAACTGTCTGCCTGCCATTGCAAAAAGGGAAAAATCGGTTGGCCGTGAAGTTTATGAACAGATTCGGAGAAGAATTGATACGAGGCATCAGCTGGCCTAAGTCATACACTCGCTATATATTGCCCATTGAAGGGTTTCCATTGGTGAAAGCCGGAAAGTCGGGGATCCCCATCGAGCTTCGTCCGGCGTCCGTTCGGTATCAGGGTACGCCTGCATCTATTCCTAATATAGTCCTGCTTTAATCGGGTAAGCGGGGGCTTGAGACGAAAAAGATGAGGTAAAAACGGAGAATTTGTTGTACAGTTAAAAATATCCTTTATCTTTGCGCTGTCTTTCAGGAAGTCAATGGATTTTTCTTTGCAGAGACATTGCCAAGAGGGCCTATAGCTCAGCTGGTTTAGAGCATCTGCCTTACAAGCAGAGGGTCATAGGTTCGAATCCTATTGGGCCCACTCGATGGCAAACAAAGCAACGATGACCGAGAAAGATGATAAAGGGGCCTATAGCTCAGCTGGTTTAGAGCATCTGCCTTACAAGCAGAGGGTCATAGGTTCGAATCCTATTGGGCCCACCTTTTTTTCAAGCCGTGCAAGCATCGATGATTCTTGTGCGGCTTTTTTGTTTTAACTAAAAAAGAAGAAAAAAACAGATGAAACGACTGATTATTTTTCTGGCAATGGGTGGCTCGCTGTTCACCCTTGCGAAAGCACAAGTAGCAAACACTGCATCAGACGCTCCCCAAAAGGACTGGACTATAAAAGGTGTGACCGGACTCAATGCCTCCCAAACCTCTTTGACGAATTGGGCTGCCGGTGGAGGAAACACGGTGGCGGGGAACCTCTATTTGAATATAGATGCCAACTACCTGAAAGGCAAATGGAGTTGGGACAACGGTCTTCGCACAGATTTCGGTCTGACCTATACGACGGCCAATAAATGGAACAAGAGTGTAGACAAGATCGAACTCTTCACGAAGGGTGGCTATGAGATCGGCCGCAATTGGTACGGTAGTGCTCTTTTCACTTTCCTTTCACAGTATGCTAAAGGATATGAGAAGCCCTCTGATCACCTGACAGGAGTAAAGCATATCTCTAATTTCTTTGCTCCAGCTTATTTCACTCTTGGTGCCGGTGCGGACTACAAACCCAATGAGAAGTTTTCTCTCTACCTCTCTCCTGCAACAGGTAAGCTGACGGTAGTGGCTGACGACTACCTGTCCGGCTTGGGTGCTTTCGGTGTGAAAGCCGGTGAAAAGACCCTGTTCGAGCTTGGTGCCTTGGTAGTTGGTTCGGCCAACATCAATCTAATGGAGAATGTCAGCCTGATAACCAAGGCTTCGTTCTTCACGGCTTATACACATGACTTCGGCAACATCGACATCAACTGGGAGGCTATGCTGGCAATGAAGATCAACAAGTTCCTCACAGCTACGGTAGCCACCAACCTTATCTACGACGATGACGTGAAGATCAACGATGGTCCGAAAATCCAGTTCAAGGAAGTTGTAGGCGTGGGTGTTGCGTACACTTTCTAAATAAAGAATCTCAATTTCTGACAGCGAAGGCTGCGACTGCCTGCAAAGGATGGTCGCAGCCTTTGATGTTTTTGCTTGGATTGACTTCGTTAGGAGAGTAGATGCCAAAATAAAAATTACGTCCGAGAATCTTAGCTTTTTAGTACCTTTAGGCTGTGATAATATTCAGATCTGCTACATGAAACAATCGGGGACGACTGCACGCAAGCTAACGATATTCTATGTCGGTATGCTTCTTTTCTTTTTGATCGGACTTTGGCTTTTCGCCACTATCGGGAAAGAGCTTGAACCCAATATGGCTGATCAGGTTGTGTCTGTCCATGGGCGAGGCGGATTGTCGGGTGCATTCGATTCTTTCAGCGAGTCCGTACACCATCATTTCACCGGTACTATCGGTATCCTGTTATTGCAGATCATCGTTATTCTTACGGTGGCGAGGCTCGTAGCTTGGTTCTTCGGAAAAGTCGGCCAGCCTACTGTAATCGGAGAAATCGTGGCCGGTATATTGCTTGGCCCATCTCTTTTGGGAGCCGTTTGGCCTCAAGCTTATGAAGCTCTTTTCCCTTTGTCCAGTTTGGCCAATCTGGAACTGCTCAGTCAGTTCGGCCTCATCTTGTTTATGTTTGTCATCGGTATGGAGCTCAATATAAATGATATCAAGCCTCGCTTCAGCCAGTCGATGATCATCAGCCATGCGGGTATCTTTATCCCCTTTCTCTTAGGTTTGCTGATCAGCTACATGACATACAAGGATTATGCTGCCGACACCACAACCTTCCTCCCTTACGGCCTCTTTATCGGTATCTCGATGAGTATCACGGCTTTTCCCGTATTGGCCAGAATCATACAGGAGCGCCAATTGGGGAAGAGTCACCTCGGGATGCTTTCTATCAGCACAGCTGCGGCAGGAGACATTTCGGCTTGGTTGATGCTCGCCGGAGTAATGGCTATTACCCAAAGCGGTAGCTTTCTCAGTGCCATATACAACTTCCTCTTCCTCATACTCTACCTCTTGGTTATATTCGGACTCATACGGCCTTTCTTCAAAGTAATCGGACGGCTCTATGACAATCAGGAGGTCGTGAGCAAAACGATGATCGGCTTTATTTTCGTTTTGCTGTTGGCTAGTGCCTATGCCACCGAACTATTGAGTATGCATGCCCTGTTCGGTGCTTTTATGCTCGGCTTGGTGATGCCGGAAAACCTCAAATTCCGGAAGATTCTGACAGAGAAGGTTGAAGATGTCTCCCTTACCCTGTTCCTCCCCTTATTTTTCGTTAGTTCCGGTTTGCAGACGAAATTGGGATTGCTCGATAGTGCTTCCCTCTGGCTGCTCACCGGCGCGTTCACCTTGGTGGCGATCATCGGTAAGTTCGGCGGTACCTATGTGGCAGCGAGGATCTGTGGAGAGAGGAAGAAAGCATCGCTTTACTTAGGAGCGTTTATGAATACGCGTGGCTTGATGGAGCTTGTCGTGCTGGCTATCGGACGCGAGTTGGGTATCCTCCCTCCGGTTATCTTCACTATTCTGGTGATGATGACACTGATCACCACTTTCATGACCACTCCTTTGCTCCGACTTATAGATCTTTTCTTCAAGCGTGAGACCCAGCTTGAGAATGCAGCACTCCAGAAAGAAAACAGCGGAGCGGTATTGCTTTCGTTCGGACGAGCTTCGAGCGGTGCCCATCTGCTCCATGCTACAGATCTTTTGATGCATCGGAATGATGAGAAACCCTCTGTTACGGCTCTTCATATCACGGTCGGAAGCGACACGAATCTGACCTCTTCGGAAGTGTATGAGGAAAGAGCTTTTGCCCCTATTCTTGAAGAAAGCGATCGGAGGAAGCTCCCGATCAGAACTCTGCACCACCATATTTTCGAGCATCCTGAAGCAGAAGTGGTTCGTACGGTCAATGACGGTGGCTACAGCTTCCTGCTGGTCGGTGCGGGTATCAATTTGTCCGACCGAAAGAGCGACAAGGAGTTGTTGTATTTCCGCAGAAAGTTGCAGAAGAAAATAGGCCCTATCTCCATTGCTCCTCCCGAAGCCCTGTTGAATGCGCATGAGATGCTGAGGGATAAAATGCATTACTTCATCGAGCAGACGCAATGCAGTGTGGGTATTTTTATTCATCGTGGATTCAAGCATGCGGGTAAGATCTTGCTCCTGATGGAGAACGAAAGTGACGAGGAACTCCTCGTCTATGCCCGTTCACTGGCTCGCAACAATGGCAGTGTGCTCGATGTGCTGCCCGAGACCGACGGTTTGCTGCCGGCTCTATCCACGGGAGAAAACAGACTGAAAGCCGGATTGCCATCGACAATCAATATCAGTAGCTACCACTTTATGCTCGTCAGCTACCGCTATTGGTTGCGCTTTGCCGATGAGTGTCCGAGCGTGATCGAGCACTTGCCCTCCACTATTATTATCCATCATCGAAATAACCCCTCTTCGACATTGAAAGCTGCAATGGCATGAGAATAATCGAACAAGATCCTTGGCTGCGCCCGTACGAATCAGTAATAGAAAGCAGACTGAAATACGCTCGCAAACGAGAGACGGATTTGACCGGAGGAAGATCCGGTGGATTGAGCGACTTCGCCAATGGACATCTTTATTACGGACTTCATCAGGAGGGGGATTCGTGGGTGATTCGTGAGTTCGCTCCCGAAGCCACCGCCGTATATCTGATCGGCGAACTTTCGCGCTGGCGTAGATTGCCGCAGTTTCGGTTTGCTCCTGTGGACGAAGTGGGTTCATGGGAATTACGGATTCCAAACCGACTGCTTCCTCACGGCTCTCGTTACAGGCTCTTCTTCGAATGGCCCGGCGGTGAAGGAGAGAGGATACCGGCTTGGTGCAACCGTGTAGTACAGGATCCTGAAACTTATCTCTTCTACGCCCAAGTGTGGATGCCGGGTCTTCCCTACGAAATGAAACACCCTCGTCCCAACCGTAAAGACGAGCCGCTGCTGATTTATGAATGCCATATCGGGATGTCGTCCGAGGAGGAGAAGGTCAGCACATACGAAGAGTTTCGGCGCGATGTCCTCCCCCGTATCTGCAAGGACGGCTACAACGCCATACAGCTCATGGCAGTACAGGAACATCCTTATTACGCATCGTTCGGCTATCATGTGTCGAGCTTTTTCGCTCCGAGCAGTCGTTTCGGGACGCCCGAAGATCTCAAGCGTCTGATCGATGACGCCCATGGCCTCGGTTTGTACGTGATCATGGATCTGATACATTCGCATGCGGTCAAGAACGAGGTCGAAGGCTTGGGTTTGTATGACGGCACGCATACCCTTTTCTTCCATGAAGGCAATCGCGGACTTCATCCGGCATGGGATTCGTATTGTTTCGACTACGGTAAGGACAACGTACTGCACTTCCTCCTCTCCAACTGCAAATACTGGCTGACAGAATTTGGATTCGATGGCTTCCGTTTCGATGGTGTGACCTCGATGCTCTACTATAGCCATGGACTCGGCGATACGTTCGACAATTACGACAGCTATTACAACGGCCATCAGGACGACGATGCCATTGCTTATCTGATCCTGGCCAATAAACTTATTCACGAACTTCGCCCCGATGCAATCACGATAGCCGAAGAGGTAAGCGGCATGCCCGGATTAGCTCTTCCCTTGGCAGATGGCGGATATGGCTTTGACTACCGTTTGGCCATGAATATCCCTGATTTCTGGATCAAACTCATCAAAGAGTATCGTGACGAAGACTGGAATCCCGGCGACATCTGGTATCAATTGACCAATCGCCGTCAGGAGGAAAAGACGATCAGCTATGCCGAGAGTCACGACCAGGCTTTGGTCGGGGACAAGACAATCATATTTCGCCTGATCGATGCCGATATGTATTGGTATATGAACAAGCAGAGTTGTGTACATAGCGTGGACAGAGGCATCGCACTGCTGAAGATGATCCGTCTCTTCACCGCCACGACGATGAATGGTGGTTATCTCAATTTCATGGGCAACGAATTCGGGCATCCCGAATGGATCGACTTCCCTCGCGAAGGGAATGGCTGGTCTTATAAGTACGCCCGCAGGCAGTGGAGTCTGGCCGATAGCCCTTTCTTGCGCTATGCAGGTCTGCACTTGTTTGATCAGGATATGATAGCCATGATACAATCGGTAGAGAGCTTTCACAAGCTCCCTTTGCGCGAATACTGGCTCAAGAGTGAAGAGCAGGTGATCTGCTTCGGTCGAGGCGATTTCTTCTTCGTTTTCAATTTTCACCCCGAACGTTCTTATTCGGATTATCCCATCCCTCTTCCGGCCGGTAAGTATTCGGTAGCGATGAGCACCGATGCACGGAAGTACGAAGGTTTCGGCCGTGTGGACGAATGGGTGGAGCACTTTACCCTTCCGGATGGGAGTAAAGATCGGCTTACTCATGGACAGCATCTGAACCTCTATCTGCCGGCTCGCTCTGCTCTCGTCCTGAAGCTTGCCGACTGACAGCTTGCCCTCTCCTTTTTTCAAATCCCTCCCTCTAACTAAGATTCGATATGACCGAGCGACTTTTTCTTCTTGATGCTTATGCCCTCATCTTTCGTGCCTATTATGCTTTCATCCGTAGTCCGCGGATCGATTCTACAGGTCGTGACACCGGAGCCGTGTTCGGCTTTGCCCTGACCTTATTGGATATACTGGAGAAGGAGTCGCCGGAGCATATCGCCGTGGTATTCGATCCTCCGGGAGGCAGTTTCCGTCATCGCGAGTATGCAGAGTACAAGGCTCAACGAGAGGAAACGCCGGAAGGTATTCGTATCGCCATCCCTTTAATTAAAGAGATGTTGGCAGCTTTCCGTATTCCTGTTGTTGAAGTGCCGGACTTCGAAGCGGACGATACGATAGGTACTTTGGCCAAACAAGCCGAAGAGCAAGGGCTTGCCGTCAGGATGGTAACACCCGATAAAGACTTCGGCCAGCTGGTGTCCGAGCGCATCAAGATCTATCGGCCTAAGACGGGAGGAGGCTATGAAACGTGGGGGCCGGCAGAAGTCTGCGAAAAGTTCGGACTCTCCGCCCCCGAGCAAATGATAGATTACCTCGGCCTCGTAGGGGACAGCTCGGACAATATACCCGGATGTAAAGGTATCGGAACGAAAACGGCCGAGAAGCTACTGGCCGAGTATGGAAGCATAGACGGCATATACGCCCACCAAGATGAATTGAAAGGAGCTGTGGCCAAGAAAATTCAGGAGGGAGAAGAGCAAACGCGCTTCTCGCGATACTTGGCCACCATCCGCACGGATGCTCCCATCGCCTTCGATGCCGAAGCCTATCGACGTACTTCGCCGGATATGGCAGCCGTTCGCGAGTGCTTCGCCGCACTGGAATTTCGCACCTTGCTAAAACGGTTGGAAGGAGCACGGGCCGATGCTCCTGCTACAGATCTGTTTGCCGGCGTAGTACAGGATCAAGAGCCGCCCACGGATTTGTTCGGAGATGGTGCTGACGATACCGGGCATCCACTGAAAACGTTGCTTGATGTACCACACGAATATACGATTCTCGAAACCGAGGAAGAGATAGCGGATTGCATCCGAATATTCTCTGCCACGCCTCGTTTCTCATTCGACACAGAGACCGACTCGAAAGATGCACTTCGGGCCAATATCGTTGCCGTCACGCTATGTGCCGAATCGGGACGGGCTTTCTTCATACCCCTACCGGAAGGCGAAGAAGCCGGAAGGCGCAGGTTAGACCTCTTGCGTCCGCTTTTTGCCGATGCTGCTATCGGCAAAGTCGGCCAGAATATGAAGTACGACATCCAAGTGCTCTCCCGATACGGTGTCGAAGTGCGCGGACAGCTGTTCGATACGATGATAGCCCACTATCTCCTCTTGCCCGATCTCCGGCACAATATGGACGAGATGGCAGAGACGCTTTTGGGCTATCGCACCATTCGCTATTCGGATCTGGTCGGCAGCGACAAGCAAGAGATGCACATCCGTCAGGTGCCATTGCAGAATCTGGCGGACTATGCCATGGAGGATGCCGACGTCACATGGCAGCTATACGAACGCCTCGATACGATGCTCTCCGAGGAAGGGATGACCTCCTTGTTTGAAAGCATAGAGATGCCGCTCGTACCGGTACTTGCCGATATGGAATGCTCCGGAGTAAAGCTGGACACGGAAGTCCTCCGGCGCACGGCATCGGGTCTTGGCGAGGAGATGCAGCGGATAGAAGACGAAATCTACCGTTTGGCCGGACACTCATTCAACATCAACAGCCCTTCACAAGTCGGAACCGTGCTCTTCGAGGAACTGCAAATCACAGAAAAACCTAAGAAAACGAAGTCCGGCAGCTACTCTACCAACGAAGAAATTCTGGTCAAGCTACAGGAAAAGCATCCCATCGTGCGACTTATCCTCGACTATAGAGGAATCAAGAAATTGCTCAGTACCTATGTGGAAGCCCTGCCGGAGATGCGCTACCCCGATGGCAAGCTGCATACCTCGTTCAATCAGACCGTCGCCACCACGGGACGTCTCTCCAGCAGCAATCCCAATCTGCAAAACATTCCGATCCGTACCGAAGTCGGGAGGGGGCTGAGGGCTGCTTTCGTGCCGGACAATGACGAATGTATTTTCATGAGTGCGGACTACTCTCAGATCGAGCTGCGACTGATGGCGCATCTAAGTGAAGATGAGAGCTTGATACAGGCTTTCCTCCATGGGGAAGACATTCACCGAGCCACGGCAGCCAAAATATACGGCCTGCCACTTGCAGAAGTTACGGACGACATGCGTCGCCATGCCAAGACGGCCAACTTCGGGATCATCTACGGTATCTCTGCTTTCGGGCTTAGCGAGCGGCTCAATATCTCCCGAACCGAAGCCAAGGCTTTGATCGAAGGTTACTTTGCCTCTTACCCGGGGGTTAAAGCGTATATGGATCGGAGTATTGCCGAAGCCAAGCGACAGGGCTACGTCACCACACTGTTCGGTCGCAAGCGATTCCTTCGGGACATAAACAGTGCCAATGCCGTAGTCCGCGGCTATGCAGAGCGAAATGCGATCAATGCTCCCATACAAGGCTCTGCTGCCGACCTGATCAAGCTGGCGATGATCAGGATACACGAGGAAATCATTGCCCGTAGGCTACAGAGCCGGATGATCCTGCAAGTGCATGACGAACTGAACTTCAACGTGCTCCGTCCCGAAGCTGCAGAAGTCCGCGAGCTGGTTCGCTCGTGTATGGAGGGCGTGATGCCCTCTTTGCGCGTTCCTCTGATAGCCGAGATCGGCGAAGGTACCAACTGGCTGGAGGCACACTGACGCTTTTCCCCGAGAAGAAGCATATACCATAGTCATAGAAAAAACGAGCATAGACGGGTCTTTCTTTCGTAGCCGGTTTATGCTCGTTTTTTTCTTTGTTTCACGTCTCGAAAAACGTGGTGCGGGAAAGTTTTTCTTTTGGCGCGGGAATTAAAATTTTTACGCGCCAAAACGAAAAAAATCTCGCTCCATTTCTCACAGAAACACGAACCATAGATCTATCGAAACACGCACGAAAAAAAAGATCATGTTCCGAGAAGTGTAAAAAGAAGCAGGTAGAGGGGAGGTGGGCGAGAACGCTAATCATCGTTCCCTTGCCGAAAATATATGTGCCGGCAATCTGTACACGACTGTTCTATGAATACGGAACGCCCGTCGGCTTAGGCTGAAAAGCCTATAGCAGACGGGCGTAGATCGGATCAGAAAGGACAGGGCTTCGCCCCCCCTGCATTAACCGTTGATCTCGTCCAAGATAGCTTGGATATCGTCCTGGCATGAGCCACATACAGTTCCTGCTTCTGTAGCTTCGCCTACTTCGTCCACGGTCTTCAATCCTTTTTCTCTAATTGCATTTTCAATCTCCCCACGTGTAATTTCGTTGCAGTGGCAGATAATTTCATCTTGCTGTGACATAATTCTTCTGTTGTAATAAATCGTCGTTTGTTACTATGCTTTGAAAACGTTTCAAAATTACAAAAACAATCCACTTTTTCATCTATGCACCGATAGACAGTGTCTATGAAAACGTATATGCAGCAGGATGCAACGCGCTATGGCAAAGCGATAAAACTCACAAGAGACCTCTCATGAGACAGTAAGATGATTCGCATTTTCCCGTGAGCGAATCTCCCTTCCCGGATCGCCTGTGAATGATGAACAGCTGCGTCTTGGCCTGCTTCGCGGTACCAACTTCCTTTTAGCCTTTGCAGTGGCTCAGGAAACGATAGCCCCAGCGGCAAAAGAAGCATTTGCGTCGCTCACAGTATTCGCGATAGAGCTGGATGAGGCCTTGGCTTTCGGCAGCATCGGCGGGTCGGCAGGCTTGAGAGAAAGCGCGAACCAACCTGTTGTTTTCGGGTTTGATGCCTCGCAAGAAGTCTATTGTCAGCTCGCGGTAGTCCGCTACGTTCTGCCGTCTCAACCAAGCGTAACGGAGTGGAGCTGCTACATTGATGAGCAGCGAGTCCGCAGACATTGCAGCGAGTGAATTGGCGGAGGCAGTAGAGGCAGGCTTGCCGAAGCGATAGTGCGAAGCCCAATAAGGCGATACCTCCACACTAAGTTTGTGCACCAGTTCCTTGGCCGACGCAGTCTCCACAAATGAAGAAAACAGAAACTCGCAACGGTGCAGGATGGCGGCCAACTGTCCCAGTCGGCGATGGACAAAAGAGGACGGACGGGTGCGAAGCAGACGAAAGACCGAGGAGTCGACAGGCTGCAAAGCGAATTTATGTTGCAAAAATGCGTATTCAGCAGCCAGCTTCTCTGCGTACTCGTCCGTAGGATCGGCCAGAAGGCCGGCTTGTCCCAGCAGGAGAGCCTCCACTTGCAAGAGACTGCTGCGGTGCTTGGCAATGGCGGCAAAGGGCAGGCTGCGAGCAAGCCGTTCGAGGGCATCGTTGTTCAGCCCGAATCCGAAGTGACGGGACAGCAGTATGTAGGCCGTTGCATTCCAATCCATGGAGGTGGACAGGTAGAGCCGATCCACCTCGGCAGCCTTGCGCTCCAATCGTTCTACGACGAGCGTATCCAGCCAGTCGTGGACTTCGAGGCTATCGAGTTCATGGAGTCTGTCCTTACAGCCCGGCAAAAGGGATGTTCGGAGCATAAAGTCGGCGTTTGCCCTAAGCCCTTCGTCTACATACATAACGCAGACGGGGACAGGTTCACCACTGATTCGGTGCCGTATCAGGAGGTCATCCGTCTCCACCACATGGAGTACTACATTGTCATAAGCGGGATCGAGATGATGCCCGTGGCGAATCCAGTCCGAGGCCTTGCGATGAATCTCTACATTGCCGGCCCAGAGGAGATCGCCCACTTTCACTTTGGCATTGAAGAAATCGGGGCCGCTATCCCGATTGAGCATCCCCGGATCGATGACCTCAGGCTCCAAAAAGAAAGCGTCCGCCCCATAGCTCAACGAGCTATAGAGGCGGTGCAGCCATACGTATTGTAAGAAATGCTCCACAACCTTGTCGAAGCCCCTCTATACAGTTATATCAGTTGTACTCTTTGTCGTATTTCAGAGCGGCATCGGCCACGAAGTGCTTGATGCGCTGTTCCTCCTCGGCCCGACAAATGAGCAAGACATTCCCGCTTTCGGCCACGATACAGTCGCTAATACCCTGTACGACGACAAGCTTCTGCGGGTTGTCCGTGGTGACAATGTTGCGTTCGGCTTCGTAGAAAATGGTCCGCGTCTTGAGCGATGCATTTCCCGCATCGTCTTTCTCTGCCAGCTCGTACAGAGAGCCCCACGTGCCGAGATCTGCCCAACCGAAATCCACGGGCATGACCAGCACATTATCCGCTTTCTCCATCACGCCGAAGTCGATAGAGATGCTGGGACAATAGGGGAAAGCCTGATCGATGAAGCGCCGTTCGTCGGGTGTATTGAAGTGTGCCAATCCGTTTTCGAGGGCAGAGGTTACTTCCGGCAGATGCTTGCGGAAAGCGGCGAGGATGCTCTCCACATTCCAGACGAACATTCCGCTGTTCCAGAGGAACTCACCGCTGGCGAGGAAGATGCTTGCCATCTCGGCATTAGGCTTCTCCGTAAAGGTTTTTACCCGGATGAAGTTTCCTTTCTTTTCCTCTGCCATTTGGATATATCCATAGCCTGTCTCCGGACGGGAAGGGCGGATGCCGAGTGTGATGAGATTGGGATGATCGGCTACGAACTCCAATGCTTCCGATGCTGCGCGCACGAATTCGTCCTCGCGCAGGATCAGGTGGTCGGAAGGTGCTACGATTATATTGGCTTTGGGATTGCGCGCATAGATATGATAGCTGGCGTATGCGATGCAGGGAGCTGTATTGCGGCGGGTAGGCTCGCATAGGATCTGATCTGCTCCGATCTCGGGGAGCTGTTCGCGTACCTTGCCGGCATAAAGTTCATTGGTGACGACCAGAATATTTTCCCGGGGGATGAATCGTGTGAAACGATCGTATGTCATCTGCAGGAGCGAACGTCCTGTACCGAAGAAATCGAGGAACTGTTTGGGATGGGATTCGCGGCTAAAGGGCCAAAACCGACTTCCTATTCCCCCTCCCATAATGACGCAATAATTGTCTTTCACAGCCATAGTCATTATTCTGTTTTTAAGTTCTTACACAAAGCTACTCAAAATAATAACGCCATGTCCCAAGAAAATCGTACTTGTGGCTCCTAAATTGATTCACAGTCCAGAGGGGTGTTTTTCTTAGCTGAGGTCGTTTCGCCGATCTTTTAGGCTTATTTTTCAAAAGTGCAATGCGACGATACCGGAAGGAATAATGAGTAAGAAGGAAGAGACGGAGGAATATGGAGCTATGAGGTTCCGGTCCGCTATGCTCCATCCACCGAAAGCACCTCGTTGTTCGGCAGGTACCACAGGTAACCGCGCACCGAGGGATAATCCATTGAGACAAGCAGGCGGATATAACTCTCCATCTGTGCATGATGAACTTTGCGAACTGCTCCGAACTTATAGTCTACGATGTCTGTGTGATCGTCGTAGAGAATGATCCGATCGGGACGACGCTGCCCTCCTTGTGGAAGGAGAATATCCTGTTCATTGAGAACTCGTCCGCTCCCATCGAACCAACGAGACAACCGACTGTCCGAAGAGATAACAGATAGACGATCGGCCAATTCGATCGCCTCATCTCTCGTGACGATTCCTCCCGACACATAACGCTCAAGAGCAGGCTCGATGTCCTTGGCGAGAACGATGTCGGCAAGGATTCTGTGCATCACATGTCCGTGGTAAAGCGGTTTGTGTCTGCGATAAAATTCACTGCCTTCGGGGCGGATAGCCAACCGGTCGGCTACAGCCGAGAAGCTTCCTTTGGGCAGGGTAAAAGGTAAGCCCGAAGAGGGGTGATCTGTCGTTTTTTGTCTCGTGGATATGCCCGGACTTCCCCAGCAGTACATACCGGACTCCGTCTTATTCTCGTCCAAGGAGGCGAGAGCCAAATGCATAAGATCTCCCACGGTAGAGAGCGATTCGGGCTTTGGGGAAGGAGGTAACCACAGATGCATCTCGTCCTTGGCTCGTGTCGTAGCCACATAAAGAAGATTGAGGTTGTCGAGTAGAATATCAGCCCTTTCGCGGAAGTAATCTGTGGCAAATATTGTTTGTGCCATCTCCTTCTTATATCTGATCGGCACTACGGACAGGATATTGAAAGGACTGCGGGCTGGATCGATCTTGCACCAGAGGATGTGCCGATGTGCAGCTTGGTCGTCCAGATTCCAGTCCAAGAAAGGAATAAGAACAACGCGGAAGCCCAGGCCTTTGGCCTTGTGAATGGTCATTAGTGTGACAGCCTGACTGTTGGGAGCAGAGGAAATACGGCTTTTGGCATAGCCCGTTTCGTCCCACCATTGCAGGAAAGAGTGCAGATCGGCAGATCGTTCATGACCGAAATCGTTGATCAAATCCAGCCAAGCAATTAGATAGGGCATCTCACTTTCGGGCAGGTATGAATGGAAAAGAGAGACTAATCCTTCTGCCAATTCGTACAGGGAGCGACGCCGAAGGTCGGCAAACTCTGCAAGCTCTGTGGCACTGAAGTTGCCCCCCTCAGTAAGGGTTAAGCCTTTCTCTTTGCGAAGTTCTTCATACGACAAGTAGGCAATCTGCCGCAAAGCGTCGGATTGGGGGTGGGATATAAACTTGAGCAGGTTGGATAGGAAGCGAATTGATGCTGCTCCACTCAGCGACAAGGATTCGTCCGACATCGGGATAAGGGGATAATCCACTTCATCCGGTTCGGGCTGATAAGAGAGCATGGTACGAGCTATCTCTCGTGCCTGATAGGTTTTGCGTACCAGAATCGCAATGTCTGAGGGAGCATATCCTCTTTTTTGCAGACCGATGATAAAACGGGGAAGATCCTGCAAGATGCGCTCCTCCCACGAAAGCTCGGCTTCCGCTTCATCTGATGATGCCGGCGGTGGAAGATAAATGCAGACGTTTCCATGCCGGTCAGCTTTGGCCGGTGGTACAAGCTGCTCCACATCGGCGTAGGTCTGCATGAATGTGCGGTTGATCTCCTCCGGCAACTTCGGATCGGGCATTGCCATCGCCTCGGTTTCGCGAGTCATAGCCTCACAGAGGATTTGTGGCAGGTGCTTGTAGAGGGAGTTGTTGAACTCGATTATTTCGGGAGTGCTTCGCCAATTATATGGTAGATTGACCCTCTCCGATGTTTCGGCAAAATCCCGACTGACGACCTCTGTGAGCAGTCGCCGATCGGCATTGCGGAAGCGGTATATGCTCTGTTTGGCATCGCCGACGAGGAGGTTGTACTTGCCGTGAGCCAAACTCTCAGCCAGCAGAGGCTTGAAGTTTTCGTACTGTAAGCGGCTGGTATCTTGAAATTCATCGATCATTTCGTGCTCGATTCGTACCCCGATCTTGTCATAGACAAAGGGGGTCTCGCTCCCGTCGATGATCCTGTGCAAAAGAGACGGAGCATCGGAAATCAGCATTTTGTTCTCTTCTTGTCTGATCCCTTCGATTTGTCGCCAGAGATCGGAGATGATACCAAGCCGGTTGAGAAAGGGAAGTGACTGCTTGGCCGTGGAATACTCTTGCCATTCCCTGCCGAGATAGAGTCCTGCCATTTCGTTCAGAGACTCTTTGAGGCCGGATTGGTAGGCCGAGAGAATGGCTGCTTGGGTAGTGGCAGGAGTGGATTTGGCGTAGAGGGTAGTTTCCGGATCACCTTCTGCCATCGACATAAAGGTCTTTGTGGGCGGCTTGACTTCTCCGCCTTTGAGCACCTTGGCAAACTCCAAGATACCTCCTTTGGTACCTCCTTTGAAATCGTAGAAGCTGATTCCGGCTCCAGTGACGATTTCTTCTGCTCGGCGTGCAATAGACAGACGTCGCCATTCGAAGCCTTCCATCAGCTTGTTCATCTCGGTTTGGTAGCGATGAATGGCAGCTTTAGTCGGTAGTTTGCCCTCCTCGGATAGCAGGAGTAGCTGTTCTTTGAAAAGCTCGTCGCCCAAGCTGACGATCTCCCTGCGGATGTTATGTCCACGCCCCTCTTCGATCAGGTCTTCAGCCAGACGCCTGATCCAATTCTCGACGTCGGAGGTGTCTTTTTCTCCCAAGCTGTGCAGCAGGCGGACGACAGCCTGTTCGAGTACGGCCTTCTGCTCCATCTCGATGCGGAAACCTCCCGGCAGTCCCAATTCATGCGAGAAAGCACGCATCACTTCCTGAAAGAAGGAGTCGATGGTCTTGACTCGCAAAGAAGAGTAGTCGTTTAGTATTTCGGTCAGGACTTCCTGTGCTCTGACTTGTAGCTGCTCGGTAGTCAGAGCCAACTCCTGCATCAGCTCCTCGGCGAAAGGGGATGATCCATCCACTGCCAGACCGTATAGCTCCTCGAGAATACGCTCCTTCATTTCGGCGGTGGCTTTGTTCGTGAATGTGACAGCCTGTATATAACGGAAAGCCCCGCGCGTACGCAGGGCTAAACGAAGGTATTCGCCGGTAAGTGTATGAGTCTTGCCGGAACCTGCCGAAGCTGTATAAATACGAAGCTGCTTGGAGCGTTTCATTTGTTTTTCTTGTGTCCGGGAGCAAGACGATAGGTTCGGTCGTAGAGGAAGAGAGCCAGCTCGCGCGGATTCTTCTCGAAGCGAGCGATGGTCTCCGGCGGGATCGGATCGCCGATATAGACATCGAAAATATGCCCTCGCTTGTTGAACAGTTCGGCCGGGATGCGTGGAGTCCGAATAGCCCAGCTCAGCCATCCGAGGAAGTGAAAATACCAGGAATTGCGGCCGCTGAAGAAAATCGGATAAACGGGCACCTGACTGACGAGGATCATCTTGGCACAACTGGCTTGCCATTCGCTGTCCATCACTCGATTGCGATTGCCTTTATAGACGGATATTCCTCCGGCCGGGAAGAAGCCGACGGGCTGACCTTTTTGAAGACGGCTCAGGACTTCCTTCACTCCGGATACATTGTGCTTGCTGTCAAGTCCTCCGGCCATTCCTTTGAGTGGAGCCACCGGTATGAAGCTGTCGCGCAGGCAGCTGATCATGGACAGAAAACCATTGACCAATACGCTATAATCGGGACGCACCGATCCGATAATATCGATCAACATAATGCCATCCAGAGAGCCGAACGGGTGATTGGATACCGTTGTGAAAGCACCACCCTTGCGCATCTCTTCCAAATGCTCCGCCCCGTGCAGCCTGTAGCTGACATTGATGGCAGGGTCAGTCAGTGCAGCATGGGCAAACTCTGCTCCACGCAGATTGATATGACGGGCATGAACGGCATTGATGTCCGTTATCTTGAGGGCTTTCAGCAACCTGCGTGTCAGTCGTCGCTCCCCTCCCAGTACGGGAAAAAGACGAAGTACATCTTCTTCGGTAAGGACTTCCGGACGTGAGTCTGACATGAGCGATCGGGAATTAAGGATATTCGAGTTGCCTGAACGTATGATTACCGCCTCTCCTTCAGATGCTGTCTGCACATGGCTTCGTGGCGTCTGATACCGAGGATGAGTACAATATTCAGGATCAGTATCTCGAATACGAAATAGAGCCAAACGTGACCGCTCAAGACGATAAGAAAAAGAGGAATGGTGCGCCCGTTGAACGTAAGGAAGTCCACGATATTCATGATTCGGCGACTATCCCTGCGCAAGTCCTGACGGAGCGTTTCGGGGATGGTATTCTGCGGATAATCCGCTTCCAATTGGTCGAGAAGTCTTTGCAGTCGGGGTGTCGCACGCTCCTGTATCAATGTATAATAATAGTACAGTGAGCTGAAAAAACGATTCGCTCCTCGTGGCATCACCTTTACACGGCGGCGTATGGATGAGGATCGTTCGAACTCTTTTCCCTTCTCAGGACTGATGAAAAAGAGATGGAGCGTTTTGTAGTAGTCCGTAACGGCTGCTTGAACCAAATGGCTGATTCCCGAGAGTAGACCCACGGCAATCAGGATACCGGTGGTCATCGGACCTAAGGCATCGGGATACTCTGCCGTCAAGCGAATGATGAAGCAGATATAGATGCACGCGAACCAAATGTCTCCGGCAATGCCATCGAGAATGCGCCCGATCTCACTCTTGATTCCGGTCAGACGAGCCAGCTGTCCGTCGATGCAGTCCATGATATTGGCCACTATCATACATAGAATACCGGCCACAGTCCAACGGAGATCGTAAGGAGTATGCACGAAGCACAGCCCACCGCCCAATCCGACAAAGATGGACAGGATCGTAACCATATTGGGCGTTACCCTTGTCCGACTGAGAAGCTTGGCAAAGTAAAAACCTATCGGACGGTAGAATTTCCGGTCAATTATATTTTCCGTCTCCAGTGATTTGAGAGAGGCTTGGTACTCCTTATCGTTTTCGTTCATATCTGAGCTGTTCAGCGGAAGCTGTAGCCTCCATCAAGAGTCAGTACCTCACCATTGCAATATGCGTTGGTGAGCAAAAATAGAAATGCTTCGGCTACTTCGTCCGGTGTCGCAAAGCGATGCAAAGCAACCTTATTCTCGATATTTCGGCGTATTTCGGCCGGTTTGTTCTTCTGCCACTCCGTATCGACGAATCCCGGTGCCACGGCATTCACACGGATGCCATAGGGTTCTAAGTGCTTCACCAGATTGCGAGTCAGAGCGTGTACAGCAGACTTGCTCACCCCATACGGCAGAGCCATGCCGTGTGGCTGGATTCCCATAAGCGATCCGGTAAAGATGATACATCCCTTGTTGCGCTCGATACGCGGCAGGAGGCGTTGGATCAGGAATGTGGGGAAATGGACATTGGCGAAGAATACGCCCTGCCATTCGTCGAGGGTCATCTCCTCGAAAGGCGTGCGGCATGTGATACCGGCATTCATGATAAGAGCTTGCAGGGTAATATCGCTCTGCTCAAGGGCTTCCGCTATCAGGTCGATACCTTTCGCATCGGTAGCATCGGCTTGCAGCAGCTCAACCGAGGGAGCTGTCTCTGCCAATTCGGCCGCCACTGTACGCGCCCTGTCCTGATCGTGTCCGTATGTGAGGATGAGGGAGTACCCTTTGCTTGCCAAGAGGCGGGCTACTGCCAGACCGATCCCCTTGGTTCCTCCCGTAATCAATGCGTATCCGACCGCCATAGTTCCTACATGTTTTGGACAGACTTGGGCTTATGCTGACGCTCTTCGTTCAGCGTCTTGGCATAGCTATCGTGTATGGTCTCCTTGATTTTGGTAGAAGAAACGCCCGTCCCGTAGGGGAAATAAAAGACCTGAACGCCGAGATCTTTCAGATAGTCGTATTTGCCATTCCAGTCATCCCCCACTACGAAAGCGTCTATATTCAGCTTTTTGACGATCTCCGTGTGATCCAACGTATGCTGCGGAATCACGATGTCCGGTGTCTTCAGGGCTTCCAGGATTTGCAAACGCTCGATGAAAGGAATAATGGGCGGTGCCTTGTATGAAGCGACCAGTTCGTCCGTGCTGACGCCAACGATAAGGATGTCTGCCAAACTACGCGCATAGTTGATCATGCGCAAGTGATTGTAGTGGAACATGTCGAATGTCCCGGAAGTGTAAACAATAGTCTTATCCTTAAACATAGAGTCTATAGGGTATTAAAATTAATGCTCATCATCTGTTTGCGGCAACTTTTCATTGTCATTGCCTCGCTCGAAATAACTCTTCCGGAGCGGATTGCGCGTAGCCAAACGCCACGATGCACGGGCGCGATAGATGTCGATCGCCTGATAGACGGCTGCGCGGAAAGAATCGGGCGAAGCCTCGCCTTTGCCCACGATGTCGAAGCCTGTACCATGATCCGGCGAAGTGCGTACGATGGAAAGCCCTGCCGTCACATTGACCCCTCTATCCATGCAGAGAGTCTTGAATGGGATCAGCCCCTGATCATGATACATGGACAGAATGCCATCGAAATGCATAGCCATATCCGATCCCCAAAAGCCGTCCGCGGCATAAGGGCCGAACACTAACAATCCCTGCTCTTCGGCCTCCTGTACTGCCGGCCGGATCGTATCGCTTTCCTCGGTGCCGATCAGTCCGCTGTCGCCGGCATGCGGATTCAGAGCCATGACGGCTATCCGCGGACGTACTATACCGAAATCCATGCGCAGACTGCGATCGAAAGCCTTCAGCTTGTCCAGTATTTGCTCCCGAGTGATAAGCGATGGCACGCGTGCTATCGGCTCGTGCATCGTCACCAAAGCCGTGCGGAGCTTGTCCTGTGCCAGGATCATCAGCGCATCTTCGCCCTCTATGCCGGCTTCGGCTTGCAGATATTCCGTATGGCCTTTGTAGGGGAAGATGTCCTGTGGCATGGCAGCTTTGTTGATCGGCATAGTCACGAGCACGTCCGCATCGCCCTGCTTCACGGCTTGGACTGCCATGCTGAGTGCCATTGCCGCATAGGCTCCGGCCTGTGGCGAGCAGACGCCCATTTCCACTTTGGCATCTTCCGGCAAGCAGTTCACCAGATTCACCCGTCCCTCTACGGCTTCGGCAGCAGAGGATACCTGGTGCCAGCTCTCCAGTTCGAGTTCCAAGGTCTTCCTGTAATAGGCTGCGACCTTAGCTGATCCGTATATGACAGGTGTGAAGAGGTCCAGTATCGAGGCTTCTGTAAAGGTCTTTAGTAGGATTTCATATCCAATGCCATTGATGTCGCCATGAGAAATGGCCACTTTCAGCTTCTTATTCTCCATTACGTTGAGTCTTCGTGTAAGTTCGGCAGTCGTTTCGGATATTTATTTGAGTGCAGTCCAGCGTGCCTTTCTGATGATAGCCGGATCGAACTCTTTCTGGGCTTTGGGGCGCATACTATACAGAGCTGCCTCCATCTGCCGCATCAGATCGCGTTTTTTCTCGTTGGGGTGATATACGAAACCCTCTACCACTACTACCCTGTCTCCATCCACAAAGGCTTGTGCCACGAAAGGACCGGACATCATCTGCCCTCCCTCCATACGCCAGATGCCGTGCACTTCGCCTCGCTTTTGATCGCCCGGGTAGACGTAGCGATGCTTCAGCAGCATCCGCTCCGTGACGGGATAGGACCCTGCATCCGAACCTTCTATATTGGCTTTGAGCACGGAGTCGCGCACCTCTACCATACGGTCCAGCCCCAGATCCGATGCTCCGCGATAGGGATAGGTGTAGACCAAGAGGTCTTTCCGGCGGCGCATCTGATTGTTGGACATCCACAGGAAGTCCTTGCCCTCCTTGTGACTGAGGATGTCGGCGGGCACATTGATATGGTGTCCGAACATACGCTGCACGCGTTGGTCGGCATCCGCACTGCAGTCCTTCTGCCATAGCTGACCGAAGAGGAATAGTTCGTGACGGATAAAGAGATTCTGTATGGCCGATTTGTTGGATTCGATGTAGGCTGCCAGAGAGTCTGCCGCAGGACTGTTGATCAGTACGACCAACTGCCCGTTAGCCCACTGGTCATAGCCGTATTTGAGCGAAGTCTTGGTGAATATATCAGGGTTGATGTCGATCTGCAGTACATTGCGGATGTAGCGAAGGAATCCCGTAAAATCCTTTTCCGACACACGGGAAACGGCCATGATCGGCTCGTTCTGGTTGAGTGCCGGAGCTACCTCGGTCATGACCTCGTAGATGGCTTCGCCGACGGGCGAACTCAGATGTTGGTCGTCCATCACCAGCATCATTTCTCCCGGAGAGCCCGTGGAATTGGTGAACGACTTGCCGGCCGTTCCGCCTCCATTGCAGGCAAAGAACATAGCAAATGCGGCGAAGAAAGTCGGCAGACCGAACAATAAACGGATATTGGGTTTCATTGAGCCTATTCGCTTTTTTGAGTTTTTCATCCTGAATACAAGTCCAAAGGTAGTAATAATAGTTGTCGCTATGGAGCTTGCCCTTCGCCTTTATGGGCTTTTGGGCCGGGAGGACTCCGCTTTGCTCGTGGATAGCATACCGCAGGCCGCGAATATATCTTCCCCTCGCGATGCACGGATGGTGCAGGTATAGCCATGCGATTCCATTCGCTTGCGAAAAGCCTCCATGCGAGTGCTGTCCGACGAGCGGAGCGATACGGCAGGGATTTTGTGGAAGCGGATCAGATTGATCCTGCAGGGGATGCCGCGGAGGATGGCGGCCAGTTCGTCGGCATGGCGCATATCGTCGTTCAGACCATCGAAGACGATGTATTCGAACGACACGCGTCTTTGTCCGCTGAAGTCGTAAGCCTTGATCCGGTCGAGCGTCTGCAAAATGGGGAAAGCCTTTTCTCCGGGCATCAGCGTCCTCCTCTCTTCGGGGAAAGGGCTGTGCAGGCTGACTGCCAGATGGCACCGGCTCTCTGCGAGGAAGCGCTCCAAGCCTTTGGCTCCGATCGTAGACACCGTGATGCGCTTCGGACTCCAGCCCATACCCCACGGCTCGGTCAGGGCATTGAGACTGCGAAGCACTTCGTCCGTATTATCGAGGGGTTCGCCCATGCCCATATAGACGAGATTGGTCAGCTCGGCCGCCTCTTCCACGGAGAAGATTTGGTTCAGGATCTCGGCTGCGGAGAGATTACCGTTCCATCCCTGTTTGCCGGTCATACAGAAGAGGCAGTCCATCTTACAGCCGACCTGCGAGGAGATACAAAGCGTGGATCTGTCGCCATCGGGGATAAACACAGATTCCACGAAACGCCCTTCTCCTACGGGGAAGAGATACTTCTTGGTCCCGTCCACCGAACATTGGACATCCGACCACGGGTAGCGTCCGATGTCGTAGGCCTCTGCCAACTTCTGCCGATTGGCCTGCGATATATTCGTCATCTCGGCAAAATCGGTAGCACGCCGCACATAGATCCATTCGGCCAACTGCTTGCCTGCAAACCGCGGCATACCCATCCGGAGAGCCACTGCGGTCAGCTCTTCGAGCGTCATGCCCAAAAGCACAGCTCTCTTTCCGATCTCTGTCTGTTGCTTCACTTCACCACTCTATATTATAATGTAACCACAAGAAGGAGCTTCATCTTCTTCTTTCTCATCCGTCGGGGATTCGGCGACGATCAGACCGATCCGCGGATGTACTCCTCTCTATACAAAAGTAATATATCCCGTGGTAAGCCCTCCCATTTCTCTCTCAATGGAATTGCCACTATGAAAGGAGATACGTACGCATGCAAGGAGTGGGTATCGGTGTTTCCCGAGCTTGATCTCCGGATAGCAGGGACGTAAGAAAAGGAAACGAGAGAGAGCGTAAAAACAGAAACACGAACCAAAATCGCTCCGATTGTGGCGCGTTTTTTCTGAAAAAGTGGCGCGAGATTTTTTTCGCTGTGGCGCGTCAATTTTTTACTTCCCGAACCAAAACGAAAAAATTCTCGCACCACGTTTTTACGAGTGTGGAATGAGAAAATTTTGGGCTGTAAATTCCCGAACGACGAGAAAGGTGCAGTGCGCCGAAAAACCTCCTGTGAGCAGGGGGGGCGAAAGATCGGACACTCTGCACAGAGCCGATAAGAGAGGGGCTGAAATTCTCTGCGGATCTCAGCCCCTCTCACCCTTATGATAGTATTCGATAGTAGTCTTGCTCTCCGGATCTGTGCGCGCCGGTGAAGTATCAGACGATAGCCGCTACAATGGCTGCTGCATCGGCCGATAGCATTTGCTGCTCTCCCGTCAGCATGTTTTTCAGATTCACTTGGCCGGCCGCGCGTTCGTTTTCTCCTACGAGTGCCACGTATGGAATGTTGGCTGCATTGGCATAGCTCATCTGTTTCTTGATCTTGGCAGGCTCAGGATACAGCTCTGTGCGGAGGCCTTGCTCCCTGAGCTTTTGGATCAGTGGAAGCAGGCTGTCGGCATCCTCTTCGCTGAAATTGACAAAGAGCAGCTGCGTACCGGTCAGCTTCTCGGCAGGGAAGAGATCCAGCTGCATCATCACGTCGTATATGCGGTCTGCACCGAAAGAAATGCCCACACCGGACATGCCTTCCAGACCGAATATGCCGGTGAGGTTGTCGTAGCGACCACCGCCGGTAATGCTGCCCATCTCGGCGTCGAGTGCTTTCACTTCGAGAATGGCTCCGGTATAGTAGGAAAGGCCACGAGCCAGAGAAATATCCAACATCAGCTCGGAATGGAGCTGCACGCGCTCCACTTTGTCCAAGATATAGGTCAGCTCCTCTATTCCCTTCAGCCCCGTTTCGGAGGAGGCAAGAGCCGATTTGAGCCGGTCGAGCTTCTCCCGATTGTCCCCTTTCATCTCGATAAAGGGGCGCAGGCGTTCGATAGCCTCTTCGCCGAAGCCTTTGGAGCGCAGCTCGTCGTTCACCTTGTCGAGGCCGATCTTGTCGAGTTTGTCTATCGCCACGGTGATGTCCGTCAGTCTGTCGGCTTCGCCTACCACTTCGGCGATGCCGGAGAGGATCTTGCGGTTGTTCAGCAGGATACGAGTCCTGATGCCCAATCTGCGGAAGACTTCGCTGATGATCTGGATCAGTTCTACCTCATTCATGAGCGAATCCGAGCCGATGACGTCTCCATCGCACTGGTAAAACTCACGATAACGACCCTTCTGCGGCCTGTCGGCACGCCATACGGGTTGAATCTGATACCGTTTGAAAGGGAAATTGATCTCATTGCGGTGCATCACCACGTAGCGAGCAAAGGGTACGGTCAGGTCGTAGCGAAGCCCTTTCTCGCAGGCTTTGGCTGCAAATCGGAGAGAATTTTTCTCCGCCAGTTCCTCCGCACAGAAGTCTGCCAAGACATCGCCGGAGTTGAGTACCTTGAAGAGCAGGCGGTCTCCCTCCTCTCCGTACTTGCCCATCAGCGTGGAGAGCATCTCCATCGTAGGGGTTTCTATTTGGCAGAATCCGAAGAGTTCGTACACTTCGCGTATGGTGTCGAATATGTAGTTGCGCCGGCTCATTTCGACCGGACTGAAATCGCGCATCCCTTTGGGTATAGAAGGCTTTTGCATTACGTATGTATTAGTTGGTGAATGATCGGTTACAAAAACAGAGGGAGGGGAGTCTCCATATCAATAATCGCGGATAAGCTCCAGCAGGGTGGTGGCATATCGGTTTTTCTCGTCGGCCGGATATTCCGTGCGGCTCAGCTCCACCCATTCGCTCATGTCTAATTCCGGGAAAAAAGTGTCAGCTTCGGGAAAGTCGGCATGCACGCGTGTCAGATAGATTTTGTCCGTGTAGGGTAGCATCTGCTCATATACTTGTGCTCCGCCGATGACAAAGGCCTCTTCCTCATTGCCCACCAGCTCCAGTGCCGCTTCGGGCGAGGCTGCCCATTCGGCTCCGGGAAAATCCTGCTGCGTCCTGCTTAGGACGATATTGCGTCTGTTGGGCAAAGCTCCTTTGGGCAGGGAGCGGAATGTGTGGCTGCCCATGATAATGCTGTGTCCTGTGGTCGTTTCCTTGAATCGCTTCAGATCGGCCGGCAGATGCCAGAGGAGGTCATTTTTGTATCCGATAGCCCCATTCTCGGCTATGGCAACGACGATTGAAATCATATTGGATAGGTGAGGAAAAACTGAATATCGGTGGAAAACATTCCGTCAGACTGCTACAACGCCCGCAATGTGCGGATGCGGATCATACCCTTCGAGTCGGAAGTCTTCGTACCGGAAGTCGAAGAGATCGGATACATCCGGATTGAGAATCATTCGAGGCAATGCTCTCGGCTCACGACTCAGTTGTAGCTGTACCTGTTCGAGGTGGTTGAGATAGATATGGGCATCGCCCAATGTATGTACGAATCGTCCGGGTTTCAGCCCTGTGACATGAGCGATCATCTGTAGCAGCAGGGCATACGAAGCTATGTTGAACGGTATGCCCAGAAAAGAATCGGCACTGCGCTGATAGAGTTGCAGGCTCAGCCGGCCATCAGCGACATAGAACTGCATGAAACAGTGGCATGGAGGCAGATGCATATCGGCAAGCTGGCCTACATTCCACGAGCATACGATAATGCGTCGGCTGTCCGGTTCCTCGCGCAGCTGGCGCAGTACCTCCTGCATTTGGTCTATATGCCCTCCCCGATAGTCCGGCCAACTGCGCCACTGGTAGCCATATATAGGCCCCAAATCGCCGTTCTCGTCAGCCCATTCATTCCAAATACGTACGCCATGCTCCTGCAAGTAGTGCACATTCGTGTCACCTCGGAGGAACCAAAGCAGTTCGTATATAATGGACTTCAAGTGCAATCGCTTGGTCGTAAGCAGGGGAAATCCCTCTTCAAGGTCAAAGCACATCTGATGGCCGAATACGCTGATCGTACCCGTACCCGTGCGGTCTTCTTTCCGTACTCCCTCGTCGAGGATGCGGCGAAGCAGATCCAAATACTGTTTCATACCACGCAAATATACGTATTTCTTGTAGGCAAATGGATTTTTGGCACCACAGCAGACTCATTGTAAAATACTTGAATATGCTACAACCGAAAGAGCCGATTGGAAGAAGAAATGGAAGATCATGGAGCTTTCACTCATTTGACCTGTTTGCCGGAGTATTGCTGTTTGTTCACAACTCCTTGTATCTTTGGCTCGTAACTAATGAAATAGTAATAGTAACGAACAAAAAAGAAGATCTTATGAAAATAATGAATGTGATTTTAGCCTGTGTCTTAGGCCTCCTATTGGCCGGATGCAGCACCGTGCCGATCACGGGACGCACTCAGATCATGCTGGTACAGGACTCGGAGATCCTGTCCTCCAGTGCCTTGCAGTACAAGCAGTTTCTCAGCAAGGTGAAAATCTCCAAGAATGCGACATCCACGGCACAGGTGCGACGAGTGGGACAAAAGGTGGCAGCTGCCACGATGCACTATCTGAAGCAAAACGGATTGGGAGACATGGCCTCACAGATGAAATGGGAATTCAATGTCGTGGAAGACAAGGCTGTGAATGCTTTCTGTATGCCGGGTGGAAAGATTGTGGTCTATACCGGACTGCTCAAGTTGGTTGGCTCGGATGCCGAGTTGGCCACAGTGATTAGCCATGAAGTCAGCCATGCTGTGGCAAGGCATTCCAACGAACGTATCAGCCAGGAATACTTGCGTCAGATGGGGGGCAATCTGTTGGGTGCTGCTGTCTCCAATAAGTCGGCCGCTTTGCAGACAATTATCGGTCAGGCTTATGGCGTTGGGTCGCAGGTGCTGGTTGCTCTACCGTATAATCGGAAGCAAGAATATGAAGCCGACAAAATGGGGCTTGTCTTCATGGCGATGGCCGGTTATAACCCGAATGCTGCCATTACTTTTTGGCAGAAGATGGCAGCCCAGGGGAGCGGACAGGTAGAGTTTCTGAGCACGCACCCGAGCGATGCCAATCGTATTGCCGCCATTCGTCAATATATGCCCGAGGCAATGAAGTATTACAAAGGCAAGTAAAACAGAGATCCTTTGAGTGGACATTCATTTCTGCATGTCCACTCAAAGTCTTGGGCTGAAGAATTCTTTTTAGAAGAAATATATTTTTATCTTTGTATGTCACCCTGTTAAGAGTGGGAGGTTAGCAAGAAAATAAACTTACACACAAAAGAGAATTACTATGAAACAGAACTACTTCAAGAGAGTCTGCTCACTGCTTTGTTTGGTTGTGCCGATGCTCATCCTTCCATTACAGTCGGCAGCTCAAGATGCTATTCCAAGCGAAGAAGCGGAGTCATTGGCTTTCGTTGTGCCGGCTGAGGATGTTGAAATTGGAGAGTCAGAGGTAGAGGCTCCGTTGGAAGCCGCCAGTGCTGAAGAGATTGTAGATCAGGCTGTCCGTTCTTATACCTACACGGTCTATCGCGATGGTGTGAAGATCGCTTCCGGACTTACTGAGCCTACATTTATTGACGAAGATGTTCCTGCCGGCGAACATACTTACTGCGTAGAGGTACAGTATCAGGAAGGCGTATCAGACAAAGTATGCGTGGACGTAGAAGTGAAGGACTTCAAACCGGTTACCAATCTGACCGGAACCGCTTCCAATGACGAAGTTTCTTTGGATTGGGACGGTGTGGAAGAAAAAGCAGAAGAGCCGGCGAAAGAAAAAGCAGTCAGCTACAATGTCTATAAGAATGGAACTTTGATCGGCAATACAGTCGAGACTCATTATGTAGAGACCGGCGTGGCTAACGGCACATACATTTACGAAGTAGAAGTAAAGTATCCCGATGGCGTATCTCCGAAGGTAGCTGTAACCGTGACCGTGACCAATAGCTCGTTGAACAATGTAGAAGGTCAAGTGCCTTACACGTTGCGAGTAGAAGGCAAGAAGATCATAGCTGAGACCAATGGTGTGATTACGCTGTATGATATCAGCGGGCGTACTGTAGCAGTGGCGTCCGACCGATTGGAATATACCGCCCAAACAGGCTTCTATGCCGTACGCTTCGATGTGGGTAATAAACCCCACCTATCCAAAATACAAGTGAGATAAAGCAAACGCTTTTCCCAACAGCTAAAACAAAGAGGCTGTCTCGAAAATCATATTTCGGGTAGCCTTTTTGCCTTTTATGCTACTGTAGCATACTAATCCCGTTTCGTGATGCTCTCATTCGGTTTCATCGCGATATGACGGAGATTGTGCGAACCTTTCTGCCTAATTGATTTTCGCGGCTGATCTTCGAACCGTAATTTCTCAGGAAATAAGAAAGGTTGTTATGTCTATTTGATTACCCGTATTATGAGACTTTTTCAAAATGAGAGAGGATGAAGAGTTTGGCTTTGTACGATTTGCTTGGGGCATAGGGATTAAATTAGTACTATTGCAAGAAGGGCGGTACATTAAAGTAGCCCGGCCGATCAGATGAAGAAAGAAGAATTACGATTGATTTTTATGGGAACGGCCGATTTTGCTGTTCCGCCGCTGCGAGCATTGGTCGAGAATGGATACCAAGTCAAAGCTGTGGTTACTATGCCGGACAAGCCTATGGGCCGAGGGCACAAGGTGAGTCCCAGTGCGGTCAAAATCTGTGCACAGGAATTAGGTTTGCCTATTCTCCAGCCGGTCAATCTGAACGAAGAGACTTTTCTCGATGAACTACGGACTTATCAGCCGCACTTGCAAATCGTAGTGGCTTTCCGTATGCTTCCTCGCTCCGTATGGCAAATGCCATCCATGGGAACAATCAATCTGCACGGCTCCCTCCTTCCCCAATATCGCGGAGCGGCTCCCATTAATTATGCTATACGCCACGGAGAGACCGAAACGGGGGTGACCACTTTTCGGCTCCGGCACGAAATTGATACGGGTGAAGTGCTTCTACAAGAGAAACTCTCGATTGGAGATGAAGAAACTTTCGGCGAATTATACGAGCGCATGGCTACTCTCGGAGCCTCCGTATTGGTACGCACAGTGAGTTTGTTCCTTGATGGGGAACCCATCTCTACGCCGCAAGAACAGCTTCCGGGCTATGCCGATGCTCGACCGGCTCCGAAGATTTTCAAAGACGACTGCCGTATCGATTGGGACAAACCGGCTGAAGAGGTACACAATTTCATCCGCAGCATATCGCCTGCCCCTACAGCTTGGACCAAGCTCCATCGTCCAGGGATGGAGTCCATCGTGCTGAAAATATACCGTACCCAAGTGATAGAACGAGAACCGCGACACAGAGGCCGATTCGGCTCCATCATATGGGACAAGAAAAACCTCGACGTGATGACACGCAAAGGGGTCATACGTATACTCTCGCTCCAAATGCCCGGCAAGAAACAAATGGATGCCGCCTCTTTCCTCAATGGTTTCGCTTTGTCCTCAGATATGTATATAGAATAGGAGAGAGCTTGTCCCAAGGTTTGAACTGCTCATTTTCTGACCTCTTGCATACAATAACAATGTGCGGAGGATATCTCTGCTCAACGTTCAGGGAAGCAGTTGGTCGTAGGCCAAGCCAATCACATGGTTTTTTAACTTTGTAACCGAAAAATAAACGACATCATGAAAGAAAACGAAAAGCCGACAGCTGCTGCCGGAACCGTAACCACCACCGATAAGACAAAGCCTGATTGGCGCAAAATCCTGCCTTATGCTGCGGTCATACTCCTTTTCATAGCCCTCGCTTTGGCCTATTTCTATCCGGCCACATTCGACGGGCGTGTACTGTTCCAGGGCGACGTGGCCGGAGCCAGTGGTACGGCTCAGGATGTGCGCGATTGGGAGACGCAGACAGGAGAACGCTCCTATTGGACCAACAGTCTCTTCGGAGGGATGCCCATGTATCAGATTTCACCAAGCTATCCCTCTACCCATACGCTCCAAACCATACAGGATGTTCTGACCCTGCGCAAACCTTTCTATCTATTGGGCACCTATGCCTGGATGCTTTTTGCCATGATGGGAGGATTCTTCCTTTTTCTTAGATCGCTCCGTATCAGGATATTGCCGGCACTCATAGGCTCCATCGCATGGGCCTTTTCTTCCTACTTCCTGATTCTGATTATGGCCGGACATATATGGAAGCTGACAGCCCTGTGTTTCATCCCTCCCACACTTGCCGGTATGATCTGGATTTACAATAGGAAGTGGTTGGCAGGGGGTAGCGTGATGGCTTTTTTCACAGCCCTGCAAGTCCTGGCCAATCATGTGCAGATGAGCTATTACTTCCTGTTCGTCATGTTTTTCTTGGTGTTGGCATTTCTGGCAGAAGCCATTCGAACAAAACGAATCCGACACTTCCTCCTTTCCTCGGCAGTGGTCGTCATTGCAGGCTTGGTGGGTGTAGCTGTGAATAGCACCAACCTTTTCCACACCTACCAATACGGCAAAGAGACCATGCGTGGAGGTAGCGAACTGACACTCAAGCAGAGTGGAGCACCTACGGATCAAGCGACGCATGAGAATAAAAGCGGGCTGGACAAGGCCTATATCACGCAGTGGAGCTACGGTATAGGCGAGACATGGTCGCTTCTCATTCCTGATGTCAAGGGGGGAGCCTCAGGCTATTTGGGTTATGACGAGAAAGCCATGAACACAGTGAATCCGGCCTATGCTCAGTCGATAGGACGGATGAATCGCTATTGGGGTGACCAGCCTTTCACGGCAGGGCCTGTATACGTAGGAGCTTTCGTTCTCTTTCTCTTTGTCCTGGGTTGTTTTATCGTCAAAGGGCCTGTCAAGTGGGCTTTGCTGGCTGCCACCATCCTGTCTATTCTACTCTCTTGGGGGCACAATATGATGTGGCTGACGAGCTTCTTCATCGACCATTTTCCTCTGTACGATAAGTTTCGCACGGTATCGTCCATCCTTGTCATTGCCGAATTTACGATTCCGGCTTTGGCCGTTATGGCTTTGGTGGAGATAATCAAAGAGGGAAAGCCTCTCCTTAAGCGCGAGCGTACTGCTTGGATTGCAGCTACACTTCTGACCCTTGGGACATCTCTTCTTTTTGCCCTTGTGCCCTCCCTGCTCGGTTTGCTGAGCGGACAGGAGGAAGCTATGTTCCGAGAGGCTGCAGGTCATCCTGAAGCAGCAGCTATCAAGACTGCCCTCGTGGATATTCGCTCCGGCATATTATCGGCCGATGCATGGCGTAGCTTCGGCATATTGGCTGTATGCGGTATCCTGCTGTGGCTCTTTTTCCAAAAGAAACTCAAGGCAACTGCTCTACTGGTATCTTTGGCCGTGATCACGCTTGTCGATCTATGGACGGTGGACAAACGTTACCTGAACGACGAGCATTTTATCGATCGCGAACTCGTCAGCCAACGTGCTGCACCTCTGACAGAGGCAGACAAGCAAATCCTTGCAGACAAGTCGCTCGGGCACCGCGTTCTGAATCTTACCGTGGACACCTACAGTGATGCCACCACGAGTCGCTGGCACCGGAGCATAGGTGGGTACCATGCTGCCAAACTCCAGCGTTATCAGGACTTGATCGAACACCAGCTGAGCAAAGGCAATCCAGAAGTAATCAATATGCTCAACACCAAGTATATCATCGTCTCCGGAGAAAACAACCGGCCTACTCCCATGTTGAATCCGGACGCTTACGGTCCGGCATGGCCGGCCGGCAGTATCCGCTGGGTAGGAAATGCCAATGAGGAGATGATGGCTTTGGACAGCAATCGACTGACGCGTGACGTCGCTGTGGTGGACGAGCGATTCTCTTCCGAATCACTCAAAAGGCTACCGACTCTGACCGACAGCACTGCCTCTATAAGTCTGAAAGAGTACGCCCCGAACAGACAGGTGTACAAAGCTGTGAGTACACAACCCATGCTGGGCGTATTTTCCGAAATATACTATCCTCATGGCTGGACAGCGACTATCGATGGCCAAGCTGCTCCGATCATTCGTGCCAACTACGTACTACGTGCTCTGGAGGTGCCTGCCGGTCGTCATAAAATAGAATTTCGTTTCGACCCGAAGAGCCTGCACATCACAGAAGCTATAGCCAAGACAGCCTTGGCACTGCTCCTGCTGGGGATTGTGTGTGCGATGGCACGCCCCTTCTTCTTGCGCGGAAAGCGTCCGACAGCCTGACATATGAAGACGTTGCTCGATCGAGGAGAGCTTTTATTTCCGAAAAGAAGTGGTTTCTGCTACGTAATAGGAGTATTTGTCCTATTTCTGCTCTATTTCCTCTTTCAGAAAGTCGTATTTCTGCTCGTCTACTCCGGTCAGCTTGCCGGAATAGGCACTTCCGGCGGAGATATTGCGGCCATTTTCCTACACGGGCTTAGGCATGATACAGCCGTAGCAGCTTACCTGACAGTACTCCCCCTATTGTTCGCCGGCATTAATACCATTGCCGGCCGGGGAGAAAAGAAAATCGGGCGAATACTGAGACAAATCCTTAAGCATTATTACACACTCATAAGCTTTTTTGTCGGACTGATCTATACCGTGGATCTGGTACTTTTCGGGTATTGGGGTTTCCGACTCGATGCCACTCCCCTTTTCTACCTCCGCCAGCCACAGGAAGCCATGGCCAGTGCCACAGCACCACAACTCTTGATCGGTCTCTTGGTCACGGTTGTATTCGTTTGCATACCGGCTTTCGTTCTACATCGATTTCATCGCAGGTACTTTCCGACAAAAGTACCTGCACAACTGCATATCGCCGGCATATGGAAACCGATTCTGGGTGGAGGTTTCCTATTCCTCCTGATCAGAGGAGGAGTGGGAGTGGCTACGCTCAATGTCGGATCCGTCTTCCACAGTCCCAAGCAGCTACACAATCAGGCTGCCGTCAATCCTGTTTTCAGTTTTCTATATGCCTGCATGCATAGCGAAGAAGACTATTCGAACTATCAATTCTTGTCAGAAGAAGACTGTAACAAAGCCCTCGAGCAACTTCGTCTATACGGCTGTTCGGACGGAAGCGAAGTAAGAGAATCGGCCTCTGACAGCACAGAGAGGATACTGAGTACAGACAGGCCGAACATCGTACTGATCCTGCTGGAAAGCTTCTCGGCTAATGCCGTGGGATGCCTCGGTGGTAGCCCGGGGCATACACCCTGCATCGATTCGCTGGCACAGAATGGGATCCTCTTTAGCCGAACCTTCGCAAGCAGCTTTCGAACGGACAGAGGCACAGTGGCCACACTCAGCGGCTACCCTTCGCAGCCGAATTCGTCCATCATCAAATACCCCAATAAGGTGCGCAATCTGCCGGGCATAGCTGCTTCATTGCGTGCCGCCGGCTATAGCACCCACCATCTGTACGGAGGAGATGCTGACTTTACAAATGTCCGTAGCTACCTATATGCCACAGGATATGACGAGGTAACCGACGTCAGCAGCTTCCCGATCAAAACGAGGTTGAGCAAATGGGGTACGCCGGATCATATCAGCTTTCCACGCCTATTGGATGATTGTCGGCGATTGGAGAAAGAAAAAAAACCTTACTTCTACAGCTTCCTCACACTTTCCAGCCATGAGCCGTTCGATGTCCCTTCTCTGCATCATCCGGATCCGTATCTCAATAGCGTCTTCTATACGGACAGCTGTTTTGGCGACTATGTCCGCAGCATGCAGCAGTCTCCTGAATGGAAAAATACACTCATCATAGCCGTTTCCGATCATGGCTACCCCTATCCTGCCGACCAAGCTATGCCCGACCAGCCCGGCCGATATGGGATCGTGATGTTGTGGACAGGAGGAGCCATCTTGCGACCGATACGCTTCGAAGCGGTAGTATCGCAGTCCGATCTGCCTGCTACGCTGCTGGCCCAATTAGGGCTTGCTCATGATGAATTCGTATTCTCCAAAGATGTTTTTCGGAGCAGTAGTCCCCATTTCGCTTATTTCTCTTTCCCCGGTTTAGTCGGCTTGGCCACTTCCCAAGGAACTACTATCTACGATTTTGCCGGCGACAAGATTGTCTATGGATACGAAGCCCCTATTGCCGAGCAACGCACCATAGCGGCCAAAGTGATGCTGCAATCGGTGATGAAGGATATGCTATCGCGTTAATAACCATCCCTTTCCATCGTAATCAGATACGAGTTTCACCTCAGGGTATCCGGCTTGGGATAAGCCTCTTATACATGATCGGCTCTATTCGGGCCTCTGCTGACATGATCTCAAGACCGAAGCAACTCCAATCATAGCAGCTTGTGATCAAACCGGCTCGAATCGCCCTCTTATCGAACACTCCGAAAGAGGATATTATCCCCTCTCTATTCTCAAGATGAAATACCTGAAAGACAGACTTGCAAAGGCTGTCTTGATCTCCCGCTAAAGGTTCGTACAAAACGATAGGACACACCTCGTTATATCCGGTTCATTCACGAACTCATTTTTTTCGTGTTTACGCCCCAAAAAATGTGGTTCGAGAAAATTTTCGCTGTGGCGCGAGATTTTTTCACTTCCCGCGCCACAGCGAAAAAAATCTCGCGCCGCTTTTCCGGAAAACACGCGCCACAATCAGAGCATTTTCGGCTCGTATTCTATACCCCTGCCCTCGCCCCCTCTCTCTTTTCAGTGCGGTTTTCTCAAAATTGCTCGGAGCTATGGATGCTATATATCCGATTTCCTCGCAAATAAGCATAAAAAAATATGTGTCGATTACAGCTTTTAGAGTAACTTTAGGCCATTAAATGTATTATAACCTATAACCCATGCGAATAGAACTAACTATCCAGGCAGACGATTCTTTAGTCTCTTTTTCTCACCAACATTTGCTCGTCGGCACTCTTCAAAAATGGCTCGGAGAAAACGATATGCACGGCAAAAGCATCTCCTACTCATTTTCCCGTCTCAATGGGGGCAAACTCGTGTCAGAACTCAACAGTATTCTCTTTACCGATTGGGCCAATATGTTTGTCAGTGCTCATGATCCGGAGCTTATCAGACGCATGCTGACAGGGATCCGCCGAGATCCCGCAATGTTCAAAAGCCTCTGCGTCCGGGAAGTGACCGTTATCGAAGATCCCGACATGACCGATCGCGAAATTTTCTTTCCTGCCAGCCCTATCCTGCTGAAGCGTTGGCGCGAGGACAATGGGTTCGACCATATAGTCTATACGGACGAAGCAGCCAATGCCCTACTGACAGAAAATCTTCGCAAAAAACTTCAGGCGGTAGGAGTCGATGACCCTACTGCCACCGCATCCTTTGTCCCGGATCAGGGGAAAGCCAAGGTGATGCTTATCGATTACCGGGGAGTGAAAAACAAAGCCAGTTGGTGCCCCATCCGCATAATAGGGAATGCCGAGACCAAGCTGTTCGCATGGAATGCAGGCATCGGCAACTCGACCGGCATCGGCTTCGGTGCCATAAAATGAGAGAGCATGGAAGACAAGATATTTTTCGTGGTACACTATACAGGGCCTTTCGGGTATATAAAACCTTGGTCTGCAGTACGCGATGGAGAGACGTATAGCCAACAGTTTCTGACACCATCCATCATAGAGGGTATGGAGAAGAAGCTTTTCCCGGAAATGCTCACAAAGAAAGGTATACACAAGATTGCCCGTCATAAACTCTCATGTATGAGTATGAGTGTGCAACAAGAAAAAACGCAAACTCAGGCATGGGAGGGCAAAGGCAAAGGGAAGGGCCGAACGTACACCCGTCCGCAGTCCATTCTCAAACGCGGCGTGATGCTACACCCGTCTCTTTACCTCGCCTTTACGTCAGAAGAAGATGCTCTGATTGCAGCTCGACAGCATCTTTGTCTATGTCGTAATGAAGACGTTGTACTGCCGGACACAGAGATACTGAAGATGGACGAAGAGACCTTCAATGCCCTACCGGGGTTTGAGCTTCGTTTTGGGAAGGATTATCCGGATGCCTTTATGGTGGGGTTCAACCGATTCGATGAAAATACACCCATGTACGGCAGGATAGAAATCGGAGGAGAAGCCATCCTACAATGACTCAAGCGAACGAGGGATGAGCCGATACGAACACATATTTGCCAAAAGCGATGGTACTCCACTCTTACAACACCTGCAAGATGTAGCCAAAGCGGCCGAAGTCATGGCGCAGCATTGGGGCCTTTCGACGGACTTGGCACACAAGGGCGCACATCTGCATGACATAGGCAAAGCAAGCCCGATCTTTCAAAGCAGATTGAAGGCAGAGGATAATCTTGGCGGTGATGTTTTTCGTCACGAAATCGCTTCTATATTCTTCATTTCCTTACTGCCTGATGAAGTAGATCGCCGGGCTGTCATCGAAATGATAGCTGCCCACCATAAGTCCATCTGCAATGACAGCCGAGAGCTCGGCTTATTGGATCTGGATGAAAATGAGAGTCGATGCTTCAAACTTCATAGTAAAGGATTCGAACAATGGAGCCAAGAAGCTTTGGGCATTCTTCATGAACTCGGATGGGAGACTCATCCCATCACGATGGATGAAGCCAGAAGCAATTACCAAGAGGCGGTAGACTACTGCAGCTCATTGGGGCGTAACTGTTCGCAGTGGAAAGGGCTGTTAATGGCTGCCGATCATTTTGCCTCCGGCTTGGACGGACAGACGGAAGATACACTGAGAAAATTGTTTATCATTCCGGATCTTTCCTATTACAAGAATAGGAGGAGCAAATTATATCCCCTCTCTCTTCTGTCTGCCGATGATGAACGAAAACACACCTTAGTGACAGCCCCTACAGGAGCAGGCAAGACCGATTTCCTACTGCGGCGTTGCCGTGGCAGAGTGTTCTATACACTTCCTTTCCAAGCCTCCATCAATGCCATGTACGACCGTCTGAAAGCCGATCTTCAGGATACGGATGCTCAGATCTATCCGCTACATGCAGCTTCTATTCTAAAATTGAATGGAGGCTACGAGCGAATACTTTCCCGTCACGTGGGTGCCTCGATCAAGGTCTTGACACCTCATCAGATTGCAGCACTGGCCTTCGGACTTAAAGGATATGAAGTCACGGCATTGGATATTCGAGGATGTGATGTGATTTTGGACGAAATACATACCTACCGGAAAGAGACCCAAGCCATGGTACTCAAAATAGTGGAGATACTGGTTGCACTCGGATGCAGGATCCACATTGGGACAGCTACAATGCCCACGGATTTATATACCGGACTGCTCCGACTATTAGGCGGTGAAACTGCCGTGTACGAGGTGAAGCTGCCGAAAGAAGTCCTAAAGGGATTTGACCGGCACACCATTCACAAGGTCGGCTCTATGGAAGCTGTCGGACCGGTCATACAAAAAGCCGTAGAACAGGGTCAGAAAATTCTGATGGTTTGCAATCAGGTCAAAAGAGCTCAGCAGCTATACCAAGAGATCATTGGGAAGTATCCTGACATCCCGACTCTTCTTGTCCATAGCCGTTTCAAAAGGGGGCATCGCGCTCAGTTGGAGCTGGAACTGAAAGAGCGATACAATCAGTGTCAGGGGCCTTGTATCGTGGTTTCCACTCAAGTCGTGGAAGTTAGTTTGGATATCAGCTTCGATTTGATGCTTACCGAATGTGCTCCCATCGATGCTCTTATCCAACGATTTGGCCGCATCAATCGAAAACGTTCTTTGGAAACGATCGGGCAAACGAAGCCTATTTACGTAATATCTCCTCCCGAAAACGAAAAGGAAGCTTTGCCCTATGAGCTTGAAATTCTGCAGCGAAGCTACAGTTCACTTCCCCACAGCGAAGTGCTTCATGAGGCTGATGTACAACAGTTATTGGATGCGGTCTATCCGGAGGTGATGGCTCTCGATATTGATATGCACACCATTTTTCAGGATGGTGAATGGGTTATGAAAGAACTAAAACACAATTCGAAATCAGCCCTATTCAAAATACTGGATATAAACTCGGCCTGCTGCATCATGGAAAGCGATCGGGAAGAGTACGAAAACGGCAACTACATCACTCGAACACCCTTGGAAATTCCTGTTCCACAGAGTATTCGTTTCAAGCAATTAGTCGCTACGAACTGTGGTGCACATCCTTTCGTCATCCCTGACAGAGCATACGATTCGAAATTGGGCTTTGTGGAAGAATTTGCAGATTCGCGATACTACAAAAGTTTTGAGATATTCTAAATAAAAAGACATGGTTACTTCAGTTATAGGAAAGATATTCTTGAAGGCATACAATGAAAGGAACAACACCGATTATGCCCCCAAAGGATTCTTTTTGGATATTTACTATCCTCTTTTCTTCGGACAAGAAAAGTACTTGATGACGGCGGGTAATTCTCCTTTCGAAAACCCCAAAATATCATGGAAAGACATGATCTTAGGCAAAAAGCATTTCGAGACAGCAGAAAGGCGAGCCGAACGTCTGGAGAAGTTCGTTGAAAAAATTGATTCGGGAATAGCCGATGCGAGTATTGCCATTGGTTATCCCTCTATCGACCCTCTATCCACGACATCCGGACAGGTATCTATTCCTCGTAATGAAATAGATGCATCGGAAAGTTATTTGTCATGGATCGGGGCCGGTTTAGGAGTCGGTGTACAAGGAGGAATGACTATTCTTTTCAATAAGCCGGAGCTTCTATTGGACATTTTCGAGGGGTGGAAGGAATACAGACGACACCTTGACAAGACACCGAGCATGCGTGGCAACCAAATCAATACGTGGAATGGACAATGGATAAAAAAACTATATGATTCCAAGGACTGCTCACTCGACTTCTCCGATGTATACAGCACGAAAGACGGTATCATGGAAGTCTCGATTTTGCCGTGGGCACAACTTCTGGTGTCGATAAGCAAACGTTTCGAAGACCCTAAGATGATGGGATACATATACAACATAGGCCAAACAAATACGACTATCGGCTTTATTCCTTTCGTCCTATGGCCTATTCGTAAGGCAAATGAGCTGTTCGATCGATACTTTGGCGCAGATAAATATGAGGGTGCCGTGAAGTTGTTCGGTACGGCCATCGGCTTTGCCAAAGCCTGCAGCGAAGGCTCTGTCGGACTAAAAGCCATGGAGCCGAAAGGGCTGAGCGATTATATGCGAAAAGGAAAGATGCCAGTTTGCAAAGCAGGAAATGAAGAACAAACAATACAATATAATACATATCAAATTTGGTTATTAGCTATGCTCAACAACGAAGAATTATGGGGAAAATCCAAAGAATTTGCCCAAGCATTGCAGCTCTTTGGATCCGGAGGTAAAGCCGGAAGGACCGGTCGCACCAATGCGATCAAACTGCTATTGGAAGCAACGAACAAGAAGGTTTTTATCGAACGATTGACCGCTATTGTAGAAGAATCCGAAGTTGCAAAGAAATTGGAAGAGATGGCATCGATTGTCCATCTTATGCCTTCGGATAATGTTCCTTATTTTCTCACCTTGATACGATTCCATTACGCGGTAATTAACAAACAATAAATCAATAATTTTTTCAAGATATGAAACCATACATTTATCTCAGAGGTCTCAAAAGAGCAGAGCACACCGTGTTTTGCGTACAAGACGGACAAAAAACCTATTACGATGCCCAATACGACCGTTCTTTAGCATATTCGAGCGGACAGCAAGTAAAGCGATCCGTGTTGGAAGCCTTCACCGACTGTCTCAATGTGCAAATGGCTCCCATTACATTCAACTATGAGATTTCCTCAAAAAATGAACTCACACAAAAAGAACCTTGGTCACCATGTGATCCTGAATATGCCGATCAGCTCATCGGCGGTTGGATGCGTGCAGGAGACGGGATCACGAAAAAACGTCGTAGCCCTCTCTCCGTATCGGCTATGCGCCCATTACATCCATTGCTTTGCGGTGTGAGCAAAGAGAATCTGACATTCGATCGCAGTGACAGGCCGGACAATCACCCCGTCAATGTCCGTTGGGCAGGGCAAAGCAATTTACTTTCGGAAGAGGAAATAGAGTCGTTCTTGCATAATACCAAAAGTACTCTGACGCGTCGGCATTGGATCCCGGACAATAAACGAGCCTCCGGTCTCTTCGTCTACGATATTGCGATTGATTTGCGTACACTGTTTTCTGTATCGCTCAATCAGCATGATCCGGAAATAGATCCTGAAACGATAGAGAAGCTGCGAGCAAATGGATGGGTGGAGAGCGAAACTGTTTTTGGCAAATGCTTAGTCCTTCCCAAGGCAGAACGAGATAAGATTATCCCTGCACTGGCACATGCCCTTATTCACTGGCGTATCACATCCAATCAAGCGCGTACATTCAGTTTGATGGAAACTCTTGCTATCGCAATCAGTGACAAAGCCAACGCGCAGGCAGGAGCAATCCGAGCCAAACTCATAGATGACGGTAGCGAGAAACCTAAAGCCAGACCGATCGTGGACGAAAAGGCCGGAGCCGAGCTTTTCATTACTCTTCCCTGCGCAGCGCATGTAGTGGTGGAAAACGAAAGTGCCGATGCCCTCGATGCTGCGGAAAACCGCCTTATTGAGATGATGCAGGCTTTCGATTACGAAAATCAGCTATAACCACATATTGACTCAAGCAGAGATACTCCTTTTCCGTGTCTCTGCTTGGGTTCTCCCAAAGAACAAAAAGTTATACTCTTTATTATGGCTGAATAAAAGAAATAAGGACTTGAGTTTTTATGATTATCACCGGCACGCACTTCAACTATCATCAGGTTTGTAGGAGAAAGCTATGGCTTTTCTCTGCAGGTATTACGATGGAGCATACATCTGATTTAGTGTACGAGGGGAAATTGATCCATGAGACAACGTACCAGCAACGACCGGAGCGATACCAAGAATTGGAGTTGGACGGCATCAAGATAGACTTTTATGACGCAAAAAACAGAGTGGTTCACGAGGTCAAAAAGTCTAACAAAATATCGCCTGCCCACAGACTCCAACTACTCTATTACTTATATGTATTGGAGCGTAATGGGGTATCGGGAGCAACGGGGATATTGGAGTATCCGACTCTACGAAAAAAGGAAGAAGTGATTCTTTCTGACATAGATCGCGAACGGATCAGAGAGATCGAGCAGGAGATCCTACAGATTATCAGTCACGAGGATTGTCCTCCTGTTATCGACTCGGGGATCTGCAAAAAATGTAGCTATTACGAATTCTGTTTCTCGGGAGAAGAGCAATGAAAAAGACATATTATCTATTTAACCCCGGCGAATTGTCCCGAAAAGACAATACCATCCGCTTTGTCCCGATCCAAGAGGGAGAAAACGGACAGGAACAAGCAGGACAAGCTCGCTACATTCCCGTTGAAGGAATTAGCGATTTCTATGTGTTTGGCTCTTTGAGGGCCAATAGCAGCTTATACAATTTCCTTGGGAGCAACGACATCGCAGTCCATTTTTTCGATTATTACGAAAATTACACCGGTTCTTTTATGCCTCGCGACTTCTTGCTATCAGGGAAGATGCTCCTGGCACAGGCTTCGGCGTATAAGAACAAGAAGAAACGATTGTTTTTGGCCAGAAAGTTCATTGAAGGTGCAGCCTTCAATATGCAGAAAAACTTAGCCTACTACAACAATCGGGGAAAAGATATGCAACCGATGATGGAGCTAATCGACAAGTATTCGTCGCGTCTGGAGGAAACGACAACGATAGAGGCTCTTATGGGTATCGAAGGCAATATCCGGCAAGCATACTATGATGCTTTCAACCTTATTATCGATCCTTTCGAAATGGGGGCGCGGAGCAAACAACCCCCTAAAAATGAGGTAAATGCACTCATCTCTTTCGGCAATATGATGTGCTACACCCTGTGCCTGAAGGCAATCCATCAAAGCCAACTGAATCCCACGATCAGCTTCCTGCATACGCCCGGGGAGAGGCGATATTCTCTATGCTTGGATATATCGGAAGTGTTTAAACCCATATTGGTAGATCGCACGATTTTCAAAGTCATGAACAAGCGAATCATACAGGCCAAACACTTCGACAAGCAACTCAATAAATGTGTCCTAAATCCATCGGGAAAGAAGCTTTTCGTACAAGCCTTCGAAGAAAGACTTTCTGAAACGATTCGACATCGCAAGCTCAATCGCTCTGTCAGTTTCAGGCACCTGGTCAAGCTCGAATGCTACAAAATAGCCAAAGACATACTTGGGATCGAAGAGTATCAACCCTTTAAGATGTATTGGTAATGTATATTATTTTAGTGTACGATATCGGGGAAAAGCGCGTTGGCAAAATGCTAAAACTGTGCAGAAAGTATCTGAATTGGATTCAGAACTCTGTGTTCGAGGGAGAAATCTCCGATGTCAAACTCTTAGAACTGAAAAGCAGAGCTGCCAGAATCATGGAAAAAGAGGAAGATAGTCTGATCATATTTTCTTCCAGACAAGAACGTTGGTTGGAAAAAGAAATAATCGGCAAAGAGCGAGCTGCGACAGATATATTCCTATAATACAGCACGATACAGTTCCCTTCATCTATCTTTTGAAGCGTCGATTCGAACAAATTCGTCCAGCCTTTTGTCATGATTAACCCTTGGCGATCTTTGAAATGATTGATAATCAATAAAATATATCAGTCGTCACACCCCTTGGTTTTTCATAGAATCGGACATCGACAACTATAATGTCTGAATATTGGGTTTCGCTTTCTCGTAACCCTCTCACATTCAAACCGAAAAACCTATATTTGTGACGGATTTCAATTGCACCATACAGGAATTAAAACTTATGGATACCTTAAGGAGCTTGAAGAGGGAAAAAATTTCAATTGCACCATACAGGAATTAAAACAAGCTTTCAAGGTTAGCAAACATATTACCATCTTATTTCAATTGCACCATACAGGAATTAAAACATAGATTATTAATTTCTTCATATTCTTCAATTATATATTTCAATTGCACCATACAGGAATTAAAACTGCTTCCGAATGTGGATACCGACCACTTGGAAACGTCATTTCAATTGCACCATACAGGAATTAAAACATGAAAATTCTTTTTCTGTATTTCCGTTTTGTAACTATTTCAATTGCACCATACAGGAATTAAAACGTATGTCCACCTGCCACTTTCCACCCGCCAAATCGGATTTCAATTGCACCATACAGGAATTAAAACACAGGCATGGCGCGCAGGGCGGCTGTCGTTAATTTCTATTTCAATTGCACCATACAGGAATTAAAACAAGCATACAGGTCTACGGGGTTAATACCTATTAAGTATTTCAATTGCACCATACAGGAATTAAAACAGAAGTTGGCTAATATATACAACGAGTTCAAAGACCGATTTCAATTGCACCATACAGGAATTAAAACGCTGAAATTTGTTTTAAACTTTTAAATGCCATAATTATTTCAATTGCACCATACAGGAATTAAAACTTAATGTTTACATTACTAAATAATATAGCATGTTGAAATTTCAATTGCACCATACAGGAATTAAAACAGACAAGAGATAGACAATATATCAATGACATTAGTTATTTCAATTGCACCATACAGGAATTAAAACGGAGCTTTGGACTCTCTGGGAAAAGAGCTAGGAACCATTTCAATTGCACCATACAGGAATTAAAACTAATACTAAACTTGTAAAAGATTTAAGTAGTGTAAATTTCAATTGCACCATACAGGAATTAAAACTACGCAGTCGTCTGCAGACAAGATGGACGCCTCTATATTTCAATTGCACCATACAGGAATTAAAACAGTATAGATCATTACTATATATATCTTCTAAGCTATTTCAATTGCACCATACAGGAATTAAAACTAAAGACTGTTAAAATTTTGTATCTTATAGAAAAATATTTCAATTGCACCATACAGGAATTAAAACTGTGAGCAGAAGTGACAATCTTTGCTATTTACGAATAATTTCAATTGCACCATACAGGAATTAAAACTTAATTATCTCGTTTGCGCGCTGTATCTCCGCATCTAATTTCAATTGCACCATACAGGAATTAAAACTTAAGAGATAATACTACTTTCATTGATATATTGTATTTCAATTGCACCATACAGGAATTAAAACAAAAATTATACATAGATCACCTGGGCAAGCTGTTTACGTATTTCAATTGCACCATACAGGAATTAAAACGTGGAAATGTTTTGCTGCGCGAGTTGCTCGGACAGTATTTCAATTGCACCATACAGGAATTAAAACTCAGCTCTTCGTATGTCATTCCGACACCCTCCGCGTATTTCAATTGCACCATACAGGAATTAAAACATAGATACACAGTCAAAAAAAGCAGTAATTTTGCTATTTCAATTGCACCATACAGGAATTAAAACTTTAGCTACTCTTGTGGCACGAGTAGCGTTTTTAGCGATTTCAATTGCACCATACAGGAATTAAAACACAAGATCGGGGCACTGCTTGGCACAAAGGCGCTGGAATTTCAATTGCACCATACAGGAATTAAAACAGCATTCAAGATTAGCAAACATATTACCGTCTTCTAAATTTCAATTGCACCATACAGGAATTAAAACTTGAATATCACAGGAAGCCTCTTTCTTGATCTATACATTTCAATTGCACCATACAGGAATTAAAACCTTCCAAGAATAGCCCGCTTCGGTTCCATCTGATTTATTTCAATTGCACCATACAGGAATTAAAACGTTTTTTTCAATTCTAATTTATTTTCCACCTCCTACATTTCAATTGCACCATACAGGAATTAAAACACCCTCTTTGACAACCTTGTTTATCTGGGCTGTCTTATTTCAATTGCACCATACAGGAATTAAAACAGCATTCAAGATTAGCAAACATATTACCGTCTTCTAATTTCAATTGCACCATACAGGAATTAAAACATTATTTCTCCTTTTATAGTATCCTTGAAATAATCAATTTCAATTGCACCATACAGGAATTAAAACTGAAAGTAGTTATATCATTGAAAGAACGAAATGATATATTTCAATTGCACCATACAGGAATTAAAACATTTTATAATTAATATCTCCAAACATATGTAAATCATTTCAATTGCACCATACAGGAATTAAAACTTTGACTATTGCGCTCTGTTCCACGATGTCATATAATTTCAATTGCACCATACAGGAATTAAAACCTCATAACTCGCAAATCTCTCAGCTGAATAAGCAGATTTCAATTGCACCATACAGGAATTAAAACTGTGCTCCCCTTCCTCGTATTCTTTTTCCGGCAAATATTTCAATTGCACCATACAGGAATTAAAACAAAATATAATTAACAGCTTCTGATTCAGACCGCTTTATTTCAATTGCACCATACAGGAATTAAAACATATTTATTCACCTGCGCCATTAAAGGAAGCAGATTATTTCAATTGCACCATACAGGAATTAAAACACATATACTGGAGTTGGTATAATTAAAGATAAACCTATTTCAATTGCACCATACAGGAATTAAAACATCATATTCGTTTTGTTTTAATAAATAAGTCTCGTGATTTCAATTGCACCATACAGGAATTAAAACATAGCGTTATGCTGTTATATATAGACTTATTTTGATTTCAATTGCACCATACAGGAATTAAAACACGCTACCAGCGCGCGTACTGTCTCTGCGATAGCATGATTTCAATTGCACCATACAGGAATTAAAACTGCGTTGTTCTGCACGTAGCACATAAAGCCCTCCGAGAGAATTTCAATTGCACCATACAGGAATTAAAACTGAGAAAAAGAGGGGGGCCGTGCTCCCCGTAGAAAAATTTCAATTGCACCATACAGGAATTAAAACGCTCCGGAGTTGAATAATTCGCCATGTCATAAAATAATTTCAATTGCACCATACAGGAATTAAAACGCTCGAACTGAACGGCGGGGGCGTTAAGGGACTGCAATTTCAATTGCACCATGCGGAAATTAAAAATTAGCTCCGTCACGGAGAACCTTGTCGCTGCATGCCATTTCAATTGTTCCTTAACGAGAATTTTTTACTTCCCCAACCAAACCGAAAAAATTCCCGCGCCACGTTTTTGAGCCTATAGAACAGGGAATTTTGGAGTCAAAATAATTGGGGAGAGGGCCATTGTCAAAAGGATTTCTTTGGCGATAATGAGGAAATATCCGGAAACGGTCTACAAAGAATATCGGGATGGATGCGGAGTTGTGGGTTTGTATAGAATATTTTGAAAATCAATCGATTGTATTTTTTTGCTGCGATTGTATAAGCAGTCTCAGTCGTTTTTTTGTAAGTTTGAGACATGTATAGAAAAGCCTTGCTTTTGTTGGGTTTGAAGTTGTTGGCTTTGAGCCGATTGTACACTCAGGAGCCGCGCTTAGGGATACCGGATTCCATGCTGCGGCACGGAACCGTGGTCACCGTGGAGAAGGGCGACACCGTATACGATATCGCTCTACCCCAGGTGTGGGTGCAACACAAAAAATACAAATCCCGTCAGCTGACTCCTCAGGAGAGACAAGAGCTTTGGAGGCTGATTCGGGACGTAAAACGAACCTTGCCCTATGCCAAAATGATCGCTGCCACTCTGATCGAAACGTACGAATATATGGAAACGATGCCCGATGAGAAAAGCAGACAAAAGCATCTCAAGCGCATGGAAAAGGAGATGAAGCAGCAATATATGCCGGAAATGAAACGGCTGACTCTGCGACAGGGCAAGCTCCTGATCAAGCTGATCGACCGACAATGTGCGCAGTCGAGCTACCAATTGCTCAAGGCCTTTCTCGGTGGATGGAAAGCCGGATGGTGGAATCTCTTTGCCCGATTCTATGGAGCAAGCTTGAAGACTCGCTACGAACCTGACAAAAATCCGGAAGATGCCCTGACGGAACGAATAGTTTTGTTAGTGGAAGAGAAAAGAATTTAACAAAGTTCCTTTGTTGTTTCGGCGAAAAATGCTATATTGGCCTCTGTTTTTCAGAGACGACTTGTTTATGGAAAAGAATAAGTTACAGCTGGAGTATATTTTCGACCGTGTATCGACACGTAGTCTGTGGCGTTATCTGAGTACACCGGATGGTTTGTCGGAATGGTTTGCCTACAATGTGAGGTTGGAAGACAACGGGGACTTCTATTTCCAATGGGATAAGAATAGTGGCGAGAAGGCTTCTGTCCTCGAGCAGCGAGAGGGCGAAAGGATCCGTTTCCAATGGCATAGAGAACAGGATCAGAATGCCTGTTTCGAATTTGTCATCCATCACTCGGAATTGACCGGAGGGAAATCTTTGGAGGTTATCGACTACATTGCTCCGGAAGAAGTGGCCGACATGGAGCACTTCTGGAACAATCTGATCAGCAGGCTTCGCCTTTCTCTTGGCGCACCCGAATGATCTGACTCCGAAGGATCCGGAGGCTGTCTAAAGCGGATCTACATCGAATAGGATGCGCACTCGCTTGTATTCTTGAGTGCGGGTCTGAAGTGCTGTGCGAATGGTATCGAGTATATTGCGCGCTGCAGATACGGAGAATGAGAGAGGAAGACGAAGGAGCAATTCGCGAATGAATGCATTCCTAAGACGGGAGATGGGGGGCACTAAAACGGGGGAGAGACTCTGCTCCGGCAGATGGGCTGCCAAAGAGGCGGCATAGTCGGAAGCGATTCGCTCTGCGAGATTCTCTTCGCCTGCTCGGAACTCGATTCGTATCAGCCGGCTAAAGGGAGGGAAGAAAAGCATTTGCCTCTCCTCCAGTTGTTCTCCGATAAAAGCCTTATAATCACCTTCTCGCAATAAATCCGCAAAGGAGTTGCCCGGATTATTCGTTTGTACATAAAGACGGGAGGCTCGGCTCCTAAGCATGAGCTGATAGAGCAGCTGATAAGCTCGCTCGTAGGCGCGGAAATCCGGGAAACCCAATATGCTGTCCAGCTGGGTGACGGCTACAAGGCCTACATGTTCGTTATAGGGTTGCCCCTTGATCAGCTGGGTGCCGACAAGTATATCCACCTCTTTCGCCTCCAGACGCGCCAGGGCCCCGTCCATCTTCGTCCGGCTCATGGCCATATCGCTGTCCATTCTGAGGATGGAGGCGGTAGGGAAACGTCTTTTAAGCTCTTCCTCTATTCTTTCGGCTCCATACCCCACGGGTTGCAGGCTGCTCGGCCCTCCTGCACCCGATGCCCCCTTGCAGGAGGGGCAGATGCGCGGAAGGGGTCTGCTGTAGCCGCAGTAATGGCAGACGAGCATACCGGAATGCTTGTGATAGGTGAGACTCACGTCGCAGTGGATGCAACGGAGCTTTTCTCCACAAGAGCTGCAAATGATATACGGAGCGAAGCCTCTGCGATTTTGGAGGATGACGGCCATTTTTTTTTGCCGAATCGTCTCTTCAATCGCTGAGACGAGGGGGAAAGAAAGCAGGTCGCCTGCTCCGACCTGTCTTTGACGGCGCATCTTGCCCATGTCTATGACTTCCAAATCGAATCGGGGGCGAACCCAATCGTCCGGCCACGCAATCAGTTCACAGGCTTTGTGGCGAACTTGGTGGAGCACCTCGGCGGAAGGAGTGGCCGAAGCCAACACAACGGGACATTCGTGGAGTCTGCCGAGTCGAGCTGCCACCTGTCGCGTATGAAATCGGGGGGCAGGATCCTGCTGCTTGTAGAGGTATTCCTGTTCCTCGTCCACGATGATCAATCGCAAACGACGGAATGGCAGGAAAAGAGCCGATCGAACACCGAGCACCACACAAGGATCTTCCGTTGCGGCCAATCGGTTCCACACTTCTACCCTTTTGGCATCGCTTTCAAAGGCATGATAGGATAGCAAACGACTGCCCAGTCTCTCGGCCATGCGTGTGGACAGAGTATCGCTTCCTGCTCGTTTGTTCGCTTCCGGAGAGAGGTACAGGACTTGACCTCCTGAACGGACAACTGCTTCCGTCCAAGCCAAGAGTTGTTTTTCTTTGCGTCGAAAGTCATGCGTATAGAGGAGAGAGAGAGGTTTTTGAGGCAGGGGAGCCGATACTGCGGAGTCTGTAGAACTCTCTTCCGATCGAATGGCTTTATCTTCCTCTTGGGGCTGCTCCCACAAGCGGTACTCATCTCCGCCGGTCGAATACATGACCGAGTGTGTAACAGATTCGGACAGAAAGATTCCTTTCTTTTTCAGAGCGGAAAGGGTAACTGTAGCATGAGGCTCGGACTCCGCCAGTAGCCTTTGCGGTATGGGAGAGGAATATGGGAGGGAGTGCTCTGTTATCAGCTCTGCCCAGCGAAGCAAAAGGGCGGATTGCTTGGGAGCACGATGCAAACTATCCAGAAGTGAGGCAAAACCCTCTTCCGTCCGGAAAGGCTCTGCCAGACGAACGAATGCTTCTGTCTTGGCCTTGTACCGGTTTTTTACTTCTTCCTCCAGCCGTATGGCCCCTCGCTCGACCAGAGAGGTAAAAGCGCGAATCGCTCGTTTGCCGACAGCCTTTTGCAGGGCATCAAGCGTGTAGGTTCGCTCTTTTGCCGACTCCAAAATATCGAGCAGCTCCTCTTCATCGCGACTAAGCCGGCTGTCGGCTTCGAAGTCCGTATTATAATGGATGACGGTACGACTCTCAGGAAGTAATGCCGCAGGCAGAGCAGCACGGAGTACTTCTCCCTGCGTACATATGTAATAAGCCGACAGCCACTGCCACAGACTCAGCTGTGAGGCAGTGACTGACGGCTTATCGTCAGGCAGGAGGAGAACCTCCTTGAATGAAATTTGCAGGTTGGGACGCTTGTCGGACAGTCCGATGATAATCCCCGTATAGTATCGCTTGGCTCCGAAAGGTACTACGCAACGCATCCCCACGACGGCCTTCTCGGCCAACTCCTCGGACAATCGGTAGTGAAAACTACCCTCAAGAGCCAAGGGAATGAGGACTTCGGCATAGCGCATAGCTATCTTCTCCCTTTCATCTCGGAGTCATGGCTATGATTCCGCTTTCAGATATTCGTGCATGGCAGCTGCTGCTTTCCGTCCATCGCCCATCGCCAATATCACAGTGGCTCCGCCACGAACGATGTCACCACCGGCAAAAACATCGGGGAGAGCAGTCTGATTGCTCTCATTGACGACGATGGTTCCTTTGCTTGTCACTTCAAGACCGGAAATAGTTCGGGGAACGAGTGGATTGGGCGATACTCCGATACTTACGATCACTTCGTCCACGGGGATCTCCTCGATAGCCCCCGTGATCGCAACAGGACGACGACGACCACCTGCATCCGGCTCGCCAAGCTCCATCTTTTGCAGGCGCATCGCAGTTACTCGACCCCGTTCATTGCCGATATATTCGATAGGATTGTGCAGCGTCAGGAACTCTATTCCTTCCTCTTTGGCGTGCTTCACCTCTTCCAGTCTTGCCGGCATTTCCTCTTCGCTGCGTCGATAGACGATCATGGCACGCTCGGCTCCGAGGCGTTTGGCCGTACGGACGGAGTCCATGGCCGTATTGCCGCCCCCGATGACAGCTACATTCTTGCCCTTGAAAACGGGTGTGTCGCTATCGGTTTGGCTCGCATGCATCAGATTGACGCGCGTCAGATATTCATTCGAGGACATGACACCTACAAGGTTTTCGCCCGGGATATTCATGAAATTGGGCAGACCGGCACCACTTCCTACGAATACACCGCGAAATCCTGCTTCATGCAGGTCATCGTACGCGATCGTTCGGCCGACAATCGTATTCGTTTCAAAACGTACGCCCATCTCTTCGAGGAGATTGATCTCCGAATCGACTATGCTATTCGGGAGACGAAATTCGGGAATTCCGTACTTGAGCACTCCTCCGATTTCGTGCAGAGCTTCGAATACGGTCACGTCATAGCCCAACTTGGCCATGTCTCCGGAGAAAGAAAGTCCGGCCGGACCGCTTCCGATCACAGCCACTTTGATACCGTTGCGAGGAGCCATTTCGGGAACTTTGAGTGCACCCTGTTCGCGTTCGTAGTCTGCGGCAAAGCGTTCCAAGAAACCGATGGCAACAGCCGGTTTGTTCATCTTCGTATAGATGCAGCGGCTTTCGCACTGCTTCTCCTGCGGACAAACACGTCCGCACACCGCGGGCAAAGAGCTTGTCTCTCGCAAAGTAGATGCCGCAGCCAGTATATCGCCTACTTCTATCTGCTTGATAAAGGTCGGGATATTGATACTCACGGGACAACCCTCCATGCAGCTCGGTTGCGGACAATCGAGACAGCGAGAGGCTTCAGCCATAGCGGCTTCGCGAGACAGACCGCGATTGACCTCTTCATTGATCTTGGAGCTACGATAGAGAGGGTCGAGTTCGGGCATTTCAGCTCGTGGACGCGACATGCGTTCTTTATTTTTGAGCGTGTTGCGCAGCTCCTCTCTCCATGGCTCGGAGCGGCGCAGTCGGATAAGTTCTTCTGTAGTCATGTCAATAAGGCAGAAAATAAGGTTATTCCATCTCTCGGTATGCACCCAAACGCATGATCATCTCGTCGAAATCCACTTGGTGTGCATCGAATTCGGGGCCATCGACACAGACGAATTTCGTCTGTCCTCCCACGCTTATGCGGCAAGCCCCACACATACCGGTACCATCCACCATAATCGTATTGAGCGAAGCTATGGTCGGTATCTCGTATCGTTTGGTCAGGAGAGAAACGAACTTCATCATCACGGCCGGCCCGATCGTAACGCATAGGTCTACCTTTTCCCGTTTGATAACGCTTTCCACTCCATCCGTTACGAGGCCTTTCGTCCCGTAAGACCCATCGTCGGTCATGATGATCACTTCATCGCTATTGGCTCGCATCTGTTCTTCAAGGATAACCAGATCTTTAGTTCTGGCAGCCAACACGACAATTACGCGGTTGCCTGCTTTGTGGAAAGCCTCCACGATCGGGAGCAAAGGAGCCACGCCCACACCGCCACCGGCGCAAACCACAGTGCCGACCTTTTCGATATGCGTACTCTGTCCCAGCGGACCTACTACATCCGTGATATAGTCGCCGACTTCGAGCTCGGCCAATTTCTTGGAAGATTTTCCCACGGCCTGAACCACTAAGGTAATGGTACCGCGCTTTACGTCAGCCTGTGCAATAGTCAGGGGGATGCGTTCGCCTTTCTCACCAACGCGGATGATTACGAAATGTCCTGCTCTTCGCGATTTGGCTATACGAGGAGCCTCTACTTCCAGCTTGACCACATTAGCCGAGAAGTATTCTTTGGATACGATTTTATTCATAGTAACAGTCACATTTGCCCGCTGCTAACCGAAGCGTTCGGCCGCAAAGGTAAGAATAATCCGGGGGAGCAGATAGGACAAAGAAAAGGATACCTCCGTTTGGAGAGCTGAGGGAAGGCGACAGTCACACGGGAATACCTTCGGGGGAAACGGATAAATATGGTAGTTTTGTCTATAAATAAGTACGAATAAACACCATAATGCGCATTGATATAATCACCGTGCTGCCCGAAATGATCGAGAATACGCTCAACTGCTCGATCATCGGAAGGGCACAGGAAAGAGGACTGCTGGAACTGAAGCTGCACCAGCTTCGCGACTATTCCACTGATAAATGGAAACGTGTGGACGACTACCCATTCGGTGGAGAGCCCGGCATGGTGATGCAAATAGAACCGATCGACCGGATTATCACCGAACTGAAAAGCCAGAGAGAATACGATGAGGTGATATTTACCTCTCCCGATGGTGAGCGTTTCGACCAACCGATGGCCAATGAGCTGAGTCTCCTGTCCAATTTGATTATCCTCTGCGGGCATTATAAGGGGATAGACTATCGTATCAGGGAACACTTGATCACCCGTGAGATTTCGATCGGCGACTACGTGCTCACCGGCGGAGAGTTGGCCGCCGCCGTGATGACCGATGCCATCGCTCGGCTCATCCCCGGAGTCCTGAACGATGCCGGCAGCGCACTGTCCGACACCTTTCAGGACAATCTGCTGGCTCCTCCGGTCTATACCCGCCCGGCCGAGTACAGAGGTTGGCGAGTGCCGGACATTCTGCTCAGCGGACATGAAGCCAATATCGCCAAATGGCGTCTCGAACAGGCTGTGGAGCGGACTAAGCGGTTGCGCCCCGATTTGATAAAAGACTGATCCCGCTCACCCCTGATTCTGCGATACGCTTATGAAGATGATAGAATGGCTCACAAGCAAACTGCCCGATCGGGCACATGTTCGCTCCATCATATTCGGCATGAATACCCCCACGGGACGCCTCTTCGATATTCTCCTGCTATGCCTCATCCTTCTGAGCGTCATTGTCGTTTCTGCCGAGAGTACCGTAGGCCTGTCCCATAGCACGAGGGATTTTCTGCTTTGGTGCGAGTGGGTTATCACCATTGTATTCACCATCGAATACATCCTGCGCATCTACTGCCTTCATAAGCCGTGGCGTTACATCCTTTCCTTTTACGGCATCATAGACCTCATCTCCATCCTTCCCTCCTATATAGGCCTTATCTATAGCGGAGCACAGGTATTGATGGTCTTCCGTATCCTTCGACTGCTGAGGATCTTCCGTATCCTGAGCCTGAACAACCTTGTCTCCGCAGGTGATATGCTCGTGCGATCCATACGTGCCAGTATGGCCAAGATTATGGTCTTCATGCTTTTTCTTCTCCTGCTCGTCACCATTCTCGGCTCGGTCATGTACCTGATCGAAGGGAGGGTCAATCCCAATTTTTCCAGCATCCCCAAGTCCATCTACTGGGCTATCGTCACGCTGACCACCGTAGGCTATGGCGATATTACCCCCGTCACGGCCGTCGGTCAGTTGGTATCTACGATAGTGATGCTGCTGGGTTATTCCATTATTGCCGTACCGACGGGAATCATTTCGGCCGAGATGACCAAATCCAATCGCGCCGACTCCATGGTCGCATTCGACACACCCATCCGCTGTCCGCGCTGCAACAAACGCATCCGCAGGCGCAAGGCTCGCTACTGCGACCAGTGCGGCTACTCGCTTTTTACACATGGCCATACGGTAGTCCCCAACACCTATAAACCGGAAGGGGATACCGGCAGCAACGAATAGACGCCCCCTCCGATCTCCCCCTCTCTTCTCACCATCTACAAGTCAAAGTCTAGCAGTCAGCCGACTAGCCTACAGATCCGACTTCTTCCCGTACCCGCTATGCTTATATCTGTAACGGTAATCGATACCGAGCAGACTGCCTGCAAAGGTGCTCACTTCTCCGTAAGCAATCAGCACGCTCGAATCGATTTCCCCCACAGGAGGGACAAAGAAGCCGATGAACAGCAGTAACAACCCGACCAAACACAAAAGAACGGCCAAGGCGAGGTGCATCCTTATCCTTCGTTTCATAGCCGACTGTATTCTGCGTGTACATCGAAACAAGGGCACGCCTTCATCCATTCGTCGGGAGTAATGCTCCCGTCGTGATTGCGATCGTAGCTCAAGTCGCGATGGCCGACTATTCTTGCCTGTGGGTACAGGTTTCTCAGCTGCATCAGCAAACGCCTCAGGGCAGCTTTCTGCTGCGGAGTTCGCGTATCGGCCGGCTTGGCCGCCGAATTGAGACCTCCCTCGTAGCAGACACCTATACTGCAGAGGTTGTACCCTTTGGCATGTGCTCCCGGCTCTGTCGTCGGTCGTAATGCTTCCGTATCCCCGTTGCGACGGATGTAGAAGTGATAACCAGCCGAGCGAAACCCTCGTGCCCGATGGTCGCGATCGAGCTGAAGCGATGTATAGGTCATATTGGATCTCGTGGCCGAACAGTGGATGACTATATATTTGATGGTATTCATTGTTTTGGATGTTGATAGATGAAAAAATTAGACTCATTATAGAAAGATAAAGGCCGGAGACAAAAGCAACTTCCCTGTCTCCGGCCTTCCAATTAGATTCCCGTCCCTGCTTAAACACAGGAGGAGTACGGATCAGGATTAGAGACCGCCGCCTCCGCTGCCTTGCTCCCCGCCACCCTCGGGAGAATCAGGAACAGTGGGAGTACCTCCTTGCTGTTCTCCGGGACGAACCAGGTTGATCCCTTTCAGTCGAATCTGCCGACAGGCGCGGCGAATATCGCCACCGGGCAGGAAGAGCACCCGCGCTCGGCGGATGTTTTCCACGGTAAACTCCTCTCCTTCTTTGGCGGCTTTGGAGCTGAGACTGATCCGGAAGCGACCCAATTCTCCCAACGAGATAGCCCGTCCTTGCTTGAGCCCGGTGATGACAAGACCCGTTACCGTATTGATGATAGAGCGGACATCACCCTCACTCACCGCGGAGATTTTGCTTGTCAGATCGCAGATCTCGGACAAATCCATATCTCCCGTTTTCAGCGTTTGGGCGTATCGAATTTTCGCCGGCTGTCCGTTGATCATCACTTTACGTTCTTTTACTTTGAATGAAACTGCCATAATAGTTTTTGTCGTTTAATAGATTGATGAAATAATACTATCTGCACTTCGGTTTTCCGATGTCGGATGGCCATCCTTGCTTTCGTTCCTTTTTGCTGACGATGCAAAGGTAGAACGGCCGGTTTGTACCCGGGAATCGAACTGCATCCTGCGGCCCTCTTTGGTATCCTATGGCCGTCTTCGGCCTCCTTTTCGCTCGGTTTTGCGTGTCCTGTGGAGCCGGATTGCTCCTTTTTATACGCGCACGACCGGGAAAGCAGTGGGAATAATGCACTCAATCCAAGTCAGTACTAAAAAAGAAAGAGCCTCATGGGATAGGCAGTACGATCCCATGAGGCACCAAACCGGATACCGGCAATGACTAAAAGCGGTAGCCAATACCCACGAAGAAGTCACGATTATAAGCGTATTCGTTATTCCCCTTTTCTCTCAGTGCAGTCGTCGAAGAGGATTGTCTCTTGTCTTTCAACCCGGGAATATCAGAAGCTCCACCCGATACAATATCCGCAAATCCATGTTCATAGCCTATCTGTACATAATAACGCTTATAGTGGAATGCGGCTATGATGTTTGCCCCGATGTCCCAGCGGGTATTCGTTGGGCCACCAATCGCAGACCCAAAAAAATCTGTGCTGTAGTTGTTCGGATTCAAACCTTCAAAGTTCTGCCGATATGTACCATATATACCGTATGCGAGGAAAGGACCCGCTTCGATCGAAACAGCCATGTCATTCATCAGGTCGAACCGTATGCCGGCATTGATCGGCAGTTGCAGATAGTGCAAGCGAGTGGAAACCTTCGTAATATAGTTGATTTGAGGCTCCATTTCGGGTATATCCCATTCGGTTTTGGAGCCCTTCATCGTATAGTTCAGCCCGGGAGCCAAATAGAATCCACCTGATCCAATCTTGAATTCGGCAGCTACTCCGACCCTCAAGCCGACATTCATTTTGGTATCCCACACATACCCGTCTCTTTTCATGCTCTGATTGCTGCCTACGAAGTTGGCATCTACGCGAAGTGCCGGGCGGCTTTGCCCGATGGCCATAGTGACCGAAGCAAGTAGCACAAGGGCTACAGTAAAAATCCTTTTCATTTCTATTCGTTTGATTGGTTATCTACACCCTCTTTATTTGTTCTTTAATACGGATAGAGGATTTTCCAATTCCTCAACCAATAGATCGACCCTTGTGCAAGGGTTGTGATTGGCATAATCTTTATCCTTGTGATTCGAACGAAGTCTTTTTGCATATTCCTTTGCTAAAATACCATCTCCATGGTCTTTCAATATGTTGCAAAAGGAGGGATCATTCTTATTGTATCGGAAAGAACTATCATTAAGTCGCTTTTGTATCAACTTTTCAAGTTTGGAAATGTAAGCATCACGGCTGATGGGTACATCCAGATATTGGAAATGGAGAAGGAACCACAATTCAAAAGCTTCGTTTGTCCAAGCGCATCCGAAACCATAGCTCTTTGCAAGGTCGATAGCTCGATTAAAATCATCAAAATCGTCTTTATCAAAGACAACCCAAATCCGATCAAAGCCTAATTCACGCTCTTTTTCGAGATTATCCCGAATCTCTTTGGCTCGTTCGACTAATGCACAAGTAGAACAACCTTGTCCCCTAATCTCTGCCTCTGCCTCTGCGTCGCGAACTTCCGAATAGTGGTCGCCAATCAAAGCCTTAAAATAGTTGGGTTCTGTCTTTTGTCCTTCACAAACAATCAAGAATCGGACTATTATGTCCCGAGTATTCTTTTTGCGTTTTTTTGCGGCTTTTGCTTCTCGCTTTTCACGTTTTAGTCGTTCTATTTCTCTTTTTGGCGGTTGTCCCATGGCTCTACACTTGAAAAAATGAACGGGATAGCTCCATAACGTCCGTTAATATAGTCGTTTTGAAAACTCCGATCTTTACGAACTTTTACTCCTTCTGTGTCTCGAAACTCTATCAATGAATAAAGATCGGAGGATTCTGTCCTGTCTTTTTCCGTGAACCAGATTTGATCACGGCGTAAATAATCGCCCTTCAGCAGATTTGTGTCGTGAGTATTAAAGATCAACTGTGCCCCGTTGGGATTTGTCTCCGGAGACATAAACAACTTCAGAATACTTCTGGTCAAAAGGGGGTGGAGTTTGGCATCTAATTCGTCTACCAGCAAAACAGAACCTTCTTTCAATGTGTCGAATAAAGGGCCTGAAAGCTCTATGACTTTTTTGGTCCCTTCCGATTCCATTTCATCCTTGGCGAAAATTTTTTCCTCGACCTGATTACCGTCTTGGTCATACACCCAATGAGAAGTTTTGATTTCTAATACGCTTCGGCCATCGAATTCTTTCAATATGAATTCTTTCAGTTCATCCGGTACTTCCTTGAGTACATCGTTCGAAAGAGGTTGCTCTGTGACGATCAAGTCTTTGAATCCTAACTGCGTGCGACGGAAGAAGTCTTTGGCTTCATTGCATCCTTCCGGATTTTCTTTGAGCATCTTCAGGGTAAAGCCTTCATAACCCTGTTTTTCTACACCCGAAATAAGATTGCAGTGCTGAAACCAGTCCAAAATAGAAGATGATTTCTTTCCATTTAGCTGCGCACACAAGGACACAAAAAGTCTATTCCCGGGCGTAGCATCTGCTTTGCCATCACCTTCCGGAAATCGCCTCTTGGATATTTCGAACTCGCTTCCGGCACGAAGAAATAAATTGAACTCTCTTTCCTTTTCTTGCTTTTCATATAGCCACTCACTAATGATACGGGTTTTATCATACTCGAAACCATATCTGTATTTTACACCGTCTTTCAAAAATTGTATTTCAAAAGAAGTTGGTTTTTGGGCAGATTCCCTATCCAACATAAACGGGTCGAAACGAAGCGTATCCTGAGGGTTCAATTTTACCGAATCCAATACGATGCTACGCATTTTGGCCAAAGCAAAAAGAGCATTGCTTTTTCCACTTGAATTGGCTCCGTATAAAACGGCTGCCGGAAGGAGTTTGTAAGCTCCTTTCCTAATGACAGATTTGGAAAGTTCTTTGATGGCAGAAGCTTCCATGCTCAAAGTTTTTTCATCTCTGAATGAGCGGAAATTCTTAAAAGTGAAGTTGACCAACATAACTCACACAATAATTATTTGAGGGCAAAGTTATCTAACAAGCCCGGAAAAGCAAGAAAAACGAGAAAAAATCTCACAAATAGCGGCCTTGCGTTCTTTGCAGGGAGCAAAAGATACACCATAAGAAAGATTGTAGACAAAAGAAGAACAACAAATCTCGAGCCGGAAATCGCCGGAAAGTCGCGCCGCAATCTTGAAAAAGTCGCGCCAAAATTTTTTCGTTTTGGTTCGGGTTTTGAAAAAATCTCGCGCGAGAGCGGAAATTTTTTCGCGCCACGTTTTTAGGAATGGCAAACAATAATTTTCACGGACGAGAATGCAGAGCGAGGAGAGATGGCTGCAATGCTTTTGTATTGTTCGTCAAGGAGTAAAACCGCGCAAGAGGTTTTGTTCCTTCTTCCTGTGGCGCGTCGGAGCGGAGGAGACCGCGAGGGGGCTTTTGGCAGAGGGAGAAGTATCGGTCGAAAACAGTATTTTTGTGGCCAAAGCACCTATATTTCTTAGGGTTATGAGAAAGAACCGTTTCGGCCGATTGCAGCTTGCCGTCGTGGCAGCTGTCATTATAGGCTTGTGGATGCTCTCGGCATGTGCCAATATGGGTACGCCGGAGGGGGGGCCTTATGATGTGACACCCCCGCGTTTGCTCAGGGCTACGCCGGCGATGGGTAGCACGAAGCAAACAGGCAATAAGATCTCCCTCCTATTCGATGAAGCTATCCAGATATTGAAACAAAACGAGACGGTGATCGTCTCGCCACCACAGATCAAACAGCCGAAAATATCCGTCTATGGCCGCATGCTGACCATCGAGCTTCGCGACAATCTTCGCGATAGCACCACCTATACGATCGACTTTACAAACGGTTTGGCCGACAACAACGAAGGAAATATCCTGGAAAACTTCTGCTATGCTTTTTCCACCGGCGATGTGCTCGATTCGATGCAGATCGGCGGTCGGGTGATCGATGCTCTGACGCTGGAGCCGGTGGCAGGCATCTTGGTCGGCATTCATGAATCGGAAGCGGATACGGCTTTCACGAAGACTCCCTTTCTGCGTACCACGCTGACGGGAGAGGACGGTTCCTTTACGCTGAAAAATCTTCGCGACGGCCGCTACAAAGTCTTCGCGCTTCAGGATGCCGATCACGACTATGCCTACAGCCAGCTGTCCGAGGGCATCGCCTTCTCTCCGGATTGGTACCGTACCGAAGTGATAGATGGGACTTTCCCTTCCGATACGCTCTCGACCGATACCGATAAACGACTACCGGCGGATTCGGCAATGGTGGAAAAAGAAAAAGTGCCCTCTCCGAACGAGACGAGTGCCGAATCGGCAACTGCGGATACATCGCTTCGGCAGCAGCCTGTTCGATACCGCCCCGACAACGTTCTGCTCCGATTCTATACGTCCGACTTCCGTCGGGAATATCTATCGAAGAAAACTCGTCCCGATTCCGTACAAGTATCCCTGCTGTTCAATACAAGACCTGACACCATCCCGGCACTGCACCTGCTGGGAGAGCAAAAGGGAAAGAGCTGGTATTCGGCTATCAGAAAAGGCGAGAAGGAGATCGTCTACTGGCTGACGGATAAAGAAATCTACAGCCGCGACACTTTGGCCTTTTCGGTCACTTACCCCAAAAGCGACTCGCTCAACATTCCACGACCACAGACGGACACCCTGCGGATGGCCAAGCCGAAACCCTCCGTACAACGCCGTCCGAAAGACGAAGCAGCAGCCTCTTCTGCTCCTCTTATGAATATATCCATCAAGAATAGTAGCAGCATAGCATCGGGTACTCCGGGCGATACCATCAGTATCATAGCGTCCCAACCGTTGGCTCTCGTGGATACGGCAGGCGTTTCCGTAGCACGTCAAGCGGATAGCTTGTGGCGCGATGTCCCGTTCAAGCTCCGTCCCGATTCGCTCAATCCACTGAAGTTCTTCATCGATGCCGGCTGGCAGATGGGGCAAAGCTACCGCATACGGATCGACTCGGCCGTCTGGCGAAGCGTGTACGACCGGTGGAACGCCCCTGTGGAGCAGATGTTTTCGTTCCTTCCGGAGGAGGACCTCAGCAGCCTGCTGCTGAAGCTGTCGGGAGAGGCTGACAGTACTGCCGTAGTGGAACTGCTGAATAAGGGGGGAGAGCCCGTGGCGACAAAGAAAGCGGAACGGGGAGAAGTCCTCTTCCCGCACCTCAAGCCCGATGTCTACTATGCGCGCCTGTTTCTCGATGAGAATGGCAACGGTCGCTGGGATGCCGGCAACTACCCAACAAAGCAGCCCGAATGGGTGTTCTACTACCGCCAATCGTTTACCCTCAGGAAGAACTGGCAGCAGGTCGAAGACTGGGTAGTCACCCGTGAGCAGTATGCCGATCAGAAACCGGAAGCTATCCGAAAGGTAAAGCCCGCGGAGAAGCAAAAGCGCGACCTCAACAGGGAATACGAGGAGCGAATGGCTCGCAGATCGAAGAAAAAGAGTAAGAAGTAACAAAGCATCATATCCTCCTCTGCGCAATCATCGTCCGATGTAGAGGGGAAGAATCACCACATAATGAAACAAAGATTTTCGACTATCGGCATACCGCTCATATTCGTTTTGGGAGCATTGCTGTCGGGGTGTTACGGATTCGATCCGATCAAGGATAAACAAAACAAGCTGAAAGAAGAACTCAATAACGGAGGCAACGAGGCTTCGCCCACTCCTCCGGAGGGACAGTCGGTATTCGATGTCCGTTTTTCCTTCGAGAAGTGGTCGGACACAACTCCTGCCCTGCCGTTGGGAGAAGGGGGATTTTCCTCCTCTTTTTGGGCTTCTGCCAGCAATGAGGGATTCAAGGCTATGCCCAATCCCACACTGCCGTACCCCGTCACACTCGCTGACGAAGGTTATCAGGGTCGTTGCGTGCGGATGCTTACCCGACCCGGGATCAAGGTATATGGCATGGGTAGCTATCTGGTGGCTGCATCGCTTTTCTCCGGTAAGGTCGATGTGTCGAAACTGATCTCTGCCCCACTGGAAGCCACTTACTTCGGGCACAGAGTGCGCCAGCGTCCGATTCGGTTGCGAGGTTACTATCGATACAAGGCCGGAAGCAAATACATCGATGGCAGCATAGGGCCGGATGCCGTGCTGGAAGGCAAAGACCAATGCACGATCGCCGGCGTATTCTATGAAGTAACCGAAGATACGCCCTACCTGAATGGCAAGAACCTCTATGCGGCACCGTCTATCGTATCCATTGCCAAAGTGATAGCGGATGATACGGATGGATGGCAGCCGTTCGATCTCACGTTCCGATCCGTTGGCAATAAAGTCGTGGACTTGGCCAACAAGCAGTATCGCTTGGCTCTGGTCTTTTCGTCTTCATCGCGTGGAGACGAGTATATCGGCTCCGTGGACAGCGAACTGCTTGTCGATGAAGTAACCCTTACGCTGACTACTTTACCCGAATAAAACGTTATGATCCGACGATATTTTCTTTTGATTGCTTGCTTTTGGAGCCTCTCTTTCATCCTGTCGGCTCAGGAGTCGAACGCTTCTGCCCGGCCGTCGCTCTGGGAGTTTTCCGGCAGGGTGGGTATGCATGTGGGAGCATCCACACCGGTACCCGTACCCAAAGCCATGGAGCACGTCTACGCATGGTATCCGCGGCTGAATCCGATGGTGCAACTGGGTGCTTCGCGTCGTCTGCGTGCCGGCAGTCCGTGGGCTGTGAACGTGGGTATAGCCGTAGAGAAAAAAGGCATGGAAGCTACCACACGAGTGAAAGATATGAAAGTAGCTATCGTGTCGGACTCGCCTTATGCCGGCAATCCTGATGAAGAATATCCGGGACTATTCACCGGTGACAACAATACGGAGATACGGCTGGGCTATCTGACGATACCCGTACAGGCGGAATACAATATGCTCAAGGATAGACTCAAGCTGCGCGGAGGTCTCTATACTTCCCTGCTGCTGGAAAGCACGTTCCGTGTGATCATCGACGGTACGATGGTCTATGACGATCCCAAGCTGGGAACGGCGCAGATGGATCTGCGCGAGCTGGATTTCTCGGACAAGATCAAGGCCTTGGATATCGGTGTCATAATCGGTGCCGACTATTATTTCACCCGACAGATAGGAGCATTTGCCGATGTCACATTCGGCCTGATTCCACTGACGGGCACACACTTCAAGGCCATTCCTTACCGCATGCACAACGTCTTTGCCCGTATCGGATTTTCCTACAGGCTCAATTATTGAGCCATCACACAAGAATAGCTTGTCGGTTCTTCGCTTGCTCTTCTCCCCCAAAATCACGCTTCAACACTACAAAGCACAATACACTACACATACAATGGAATCGATAACCCAAATATATCGCATCGGCTACGGCCCGAGCAGTAGCCACACGATCGGCCCGCGTCGGGCAGCCGAGATGTTTATCGATCGGAACCCCGAGGCGACCTCTTTCCGCGTTACGCTATACGGTAGCCTTGCTGCCACAGGCAAAGGACACCTCACGGATGCTGCTATCCTGGCCGTTTTGGAGGCGAAGGCTCCGACGGAAATCGTTTGGAAACCGGAGATCTTCCAAAGTTTTCACCCCAACGGCATGCTCTTCGAGAGCTTCGACAAAGAGGGCAAGCAGCTCGACGACTGGCTCATCTATAGCATCGGCGGCGGAGTCTTGGCCAACGAACACTTCAACGAACAGCGAGGCCGCGAGGTATATCCGCTCAGCAAGATGGCAGATATTCTCGACGAACTGAACAGACGCGGCCTAAGCTTTTGGGAGTATGTGGAAGAAAACGAAGACCCCGATATATGGGACTATTTGGCTGAGGTCTGGTCGGTAATGCGAAACGCCATCCAGGAGGGGCTTGATGCCGAGGGGGTGCTGCCGGGCGGACTGGTCGTTCGCCGGAAGGCCGCCAGCTATCTGATTCGTGCGCAAGGGTATTCCCCAGGTGTGCGAAGCCGAGGCAATGTATATGCCTATGCTTTGGCTGTGAGCGAACAGAATGCATCGGGGGGGAAGATCGTGACGGCTCCTACATGCGGGTCGTGCGGCGTTGTGCCGGCGGTACTCCACCACCTCCAACAGACTCGTGAGTTCAGCGACAAACGTATATTGCGTGCACTGGCTACGGCCGGCCTTTTTGCCAATGTGGTACGCACCAATGCTTCTATTTCGGGAGCCGAAGTCGGCTGTCAGGGTGAAGTGGGCGTAGCCTGTGCCATGGGAGCGGCAGCCAGCAGCCAGCTATTCGGGGGTACTCTGTCCCAAATCGAATATGCTGCAGAGATGGCTTTGGAGCATCACCTCGGACTGACCTGCGACCCTGTGTGCGGATTGGTGCAGGTGCCTTGTATCGAGCGAAACGCCTTTGCGGCAGCACGAGCTTTGGATGCCAATACCTATGCCAACTTCAGCGACGGCAGACACCGTATTTCATTCGATCAGGTCGTGGAAGTGATGCGTCAGACGGGCAAGGATTTGCCGAGTCTGTATAAGGAAACCTCTCAGGGCGGATTGGCCATAGTACACTGCTGATGAAAAGGTGCGATTTCTTTCTGTTCGGAAAACTGACCGGCTTTCTTCTGGTTCTCTTCCTCGTATTTCCCTCCCTCTATGCGCTGAGTCCGACAGAGGGCAGTCCGCGTATTCTCTTGCCCGCACGATCTATCTGGCCTATGGATCGGGAATGGACTTTCAAGATACCCTATCTGGGATCACGCCCCACGCATTGGGCTATCAAGCGTTTGCCCGAAGGATTTACATTCGATTCCCACGAAGGAATTATCCGCGGCAAGGCTTCTTCTCGTGTCGTATTCGAATTTGAAATATCGGCAGCCAACGAATCGGGAGCCGACAGTTGCATTTGGCAGGTGGAAGTAAGCCGGTATAATGGATTGGCTCCGGTTATGGGCTGGAGTACACGTTTGCTGAAAGAGAAAGAAATAAATGAACAGACCATTCTGGAGGTGGCCGATGCTATGCAAAGCAAAGGACTGGTTGCCGCCGGATATAACCATATCATCATAGAAAGCCATTGGCAGACGTCCGTGCGCGACAGCGAGGGGAGAATAAAGGCGGATCCTTCACGTTTTCCCCAAGGAATGAAGCATTTGGCCGATGAACTGCATCATCGGGGTATGCGGCTCGGCCTTTCCTCCAATGCATCTCCGTTTAATGTGCATGGCTTGAGCGGCAGCTTTGAGAAAGAGGTGATAGATGCCGCCACATTCTCCGAGTGGGGTGTGGATTTTATCAAGTACGACTACTGCTGCTCACCTCCTATATCCATCGTTGCACAGCAACGCTATGGTGCCATGGGGCGTGCACTTGCAGCAACGGAACGCCCTCCTTTCTTCTCCGTATGCGAGTGGGGAGAGCTGATGCCTTGGTCATGGGGTATAACGGTGCGAGCCGGTAGCTGGCGTACCTCTTTCGATATTCAAGACAAGTGGAAAGCCGGTCGATATTCTAAGCGGGACAATGGTATTTGGGATGCAGCGATGATCAATTTGCGCTACGCCCAGCATGCCAATCGTGGCCGCGCGATCTCCGATCCGGATCTGCTATTGATAGGAAGCCCCTCCAACGGCTGTACGGCGGAAGAGTACCATGCGCAAATGCAAATGTGGGCGATGATGCGTGCTCCGCTGGTCTTTGCAGCCGATCCGCGTTCCCTATCGGCTGAGGCGGTAGCACTGCTGACGCATCCCGATCTGATCGCTATTGATCAGGATGCTTCTTTTCGTAATATCGAGGAGGAACGTCGCGCTGACGGTACACACCTGTGGACGCGTCAGCTGACGAAAGGAACCGCTGTCTTGGTTGTGAATGCAGGAGAAAGCCCGACGACAACGAGCATCGCTTCGCGCCCCGACTCATCATCTGCGTGGGACGTATCGCAAGCTGTTTATGTGTCGCCGAGCGACTTGGAACGAATTGTTCTGCCGCCACACGCAGCCCGACTGTTTATTTTCGAATAGCAGCTCAGCGCCGGTTTTTTACTTCCGACGCTTGCGCTGCTTGGTGTCGAATTTGTCGTAGAAACGTCCTTCCGTCGGTTTCTCTTTGCGTCCTTTGTTTTTGCGTGAAGTGGGATTTTCGCTACGTCGCCCGTCCAAATCTTTGCGACGAGCGGAAAAGTTCTTTTCTCCGCCTTTTTTCCCTCCGGCATAGTCTTTCTTGGCATCCGCATACTCTACATGGATGCGGCGACCATCCACTTCGTACCGATTGAGGGTTTCTACTACATTCTTGGCTTCGAACTCATCTACATCGAAGAAAGCGAATCGGGGCATCAGGTCGATCCGTCCGATATTGACACGCCCCGGGATACAACGGTTGATCAGCTCGATCAGTCGGTTGGGAAACATTTGATCCATCTTTCCAAAGTTGATGAACAGACGAGTCATACCTTCTTCTGCTTCGCCGGCACCTCGTTTTCGGTTTTTGCGATCTGCCGAAGCCTCGTCTTTTTTCCTCTCGGTCACCTCTTCCACATCTTCGGCACGTCGGTAATAGTCGAGCATACGATTGAACTCCAACGCCATTACCCGACGAATCAATTCGTCTTTCTCGATCCATTCGAGCTTCTTGTTCACTTCGTTCAGGACAGAGTCGATAGCCGCCGTGTTCTCTATATCCACACGTTCTATACGGTCAGCCAGATTGAACAGCTGCTTTTCGCATATCTCCGCTCCGGAAGGGATGCGTGCACGTTCGATCTGCTTCTGCATCGTGCGCTCTATATTCTTGATTTTGCCTTTCTCCTTGACGTGGCAGATGGCGATCGAAAGACCTGTTTTTCCTGCACGGGCCGTACGACCGCTACGATGGGTGTAGCTCTCTACATCATCGGGAAGGCCAAAGTGAATCACATGGGTCAGGTCGTTCACATCCAATCCGCGGGCAGCCACATCGGTGGCAACGAGCAGTTGGAGATTGCGGACGCGAAACTTCTGCATCACATAGTCGCGCTGAGCCTGACTGAGATCGCCATGAAGAGAATCTGCATTATAACCGTCCTGAATCAGTTGATCGGCGATCTCCTGCGTTTCCTTGCGAGTGCGGCAGAATACAATGCCATAGATATTGGGATAGTAGTCGGCAATTCGCTTTAGCGCGAGATATTTGTGACGTGCCGATACCATATAATACAGATGCTTGATATTGGCATTGCCCTCATTCTTATTGCCAATGACAATTTCCTTCGGATTCTTCATGTACGAAGCTGCGATCTTGGAGATCTCTTTGGGCATCGTAGCCGAAAACAGCAACAGATGGCGTTCGGATGGAATATCTGCGAGGATTTGCTCCAGATCTTCTGCAAAGCCCATATTGAGCATTTCATCCGCTTCATCCAAGACCACTGTATGAATTTCCGACAGACTGACGGCCTCGCGGCGCATCAGGTCGAGGAGACGGCCGGGCGTTGCCACGACGATTTGCACACCACGGCGCAAGGCTCTGACCTGAGCATCGATAGGCGTACCTCCGTAAACGGGCAGGATATGCACATCGGACAAATACTTGGAATAGCTGTTCAAGTCGTCAGCGATCTGGAGGCACAGTTCGCGAGTCGGGCAGAGTACCAAAGCCTGCGGTCGTCCTCCCGACAAATCTATCTTCTGGAGCAGAGGAAGGCCGAAAGCGGCAGTCTTGCCTGTGCCGGTCTGTGCCAAAGCGATCAGGTCGATGTCCTCTCCAAGGAGATAAGGTATTACTTCTTCCTGCACAGGCATGGGCTGTTCGAAGCCCAATTCGGCAATTGCCTTCAAAAACGGTTTGGCAATGCCTAATTCTTCAAATGTTTTCATTCTGTTTTGAGTGAGATGTTAGTATGGCCGACGGCCGGCATTGCACACCAACAACTCTCTTTCTGTGCATAACCTTCCGAGGGACCTTTCCGTCCTAATAATTCCGAAAAAGGAAAGAAATGGATTGAATAATGTGTGGCCGATAGTCTATCGCCCACATATTTCGCGACTTCTGTCGCCAAGATAACCGCCATGATGGCGACGTGCGTAATCCTCGAAACCGAAACCGATCTCCTGCATCGTACCTACGACCAGGACATCGCCGATCACCGTCATCACCGTCGTACTGGTAGTCGGAGTCATTCCCAAAGGACATACTTCGGCCGGATTACCGGTGGCCAGGCATACATCCACCTCTGCCGCAAGCCGGCTCTCGGGGTTACCTGTAATGAGGATGAATTTCGTATCGGGAACCAAACGTTTGGTCAGTTCTACCAACTCCAGTACTTCGCGCGTTCGCCCCGAATTGCTGATCAGAAGCATAATATCACCGCTGCGCACCAAACCCAAATCGCCATGCTGGGCTTCGCTCGGATGAAGGAAGTATGCGGGGGTACCGGTGGAACTGAAAGTCGTGGCTATGTTGGCAGCAATCTGTCCGGCCTTGCCCATACCCGAAGTAATCAGCCGACCGTTAGAGCCATGCACCTGCCGAACAATGAGGTCGATAGCCGCCTTATAGTCGTTGTCTGCAGGGATGGCACGGATGGCTTCGGCTTCATGTGCCAGTATTTCGGATATGGTTCGATTGTGTATTTCTGCCTTCATGCTCAATAAATTGCGCTGCAAAAGTATTTATTTAATTTTGCATATTATGCTTTTACGGCACTTTCTTTGCCCTAAATCTTATTCGATTTGGAAATGGAAGGGTGGCTAAGCAAAATGCAATTAAGCTAAAACATTGAGAAAAGCCCAGAAAGCATGATAGCCGGAAGGGCACTATGTAACAGATATTCCGAATTTATAAATGGATTATCAACTATACACGCTGCCGAGCGGTTTGCATGTGGTACATAAACCGCATGCCGGCGAAGTTACTTATGCCGGCTTTGCCATAGCCGTCGGCACACGCCACGAAAGTTCGCGGCACCATGGATTGGCTCATCTGACAGAACACATGCTTTTCAAAGGCACCAGCCTGCGCAATAGCCTTCAGATCATTCGTCGCATGGAAGAGGTCGGTGCCGAGCTTAATGCTTTCACCGAGAAAGAATCCACCTATGTGTACTGCATCTTTCCGAAAGCGCACTTCAACCGTGCCACCAATCTCCTTTTCGATATTGTACGGCATAGCCGATTCCCGGAAGAAGAATTGACCAAAGAGAAAACCGTTATTATCGACGAAATCAATTCTTATCGTGACAATCCCTCTGAACTCATATTCGACGAATTCGAGAATATCCTTTTCCGCCATCATCCTCTCGGACATAACATTCTCGGCACAGAGGCTTCTGTATCACGCATCACGGGACAAATAGGTCGTAACTTCCTCCGTCGCCACTACCGGCCGGACAATATGATCTTCTTCCTGGCCGGAGAAGCAGACTTGTCCGATTTGCCTCTTAGTCCGGCAGAGAAAGTCTCCATCCATAATACCGATGGCACTCCTCTCCATACCCTCAGGGACGGTTTTCTGCCGCGTACCATCAGACGGCACAAGGATACCTACCAGCATCACATCCTCATGGGCGGTCCGGCCTATTCGCTCCACGACGACAGACGCATTCCGCTAAGTCTGCTTAATAATATCCTCGGAGGGCCGGGTATGAACTCCCGACTCAATCTCTCACTGCGTGAAGAGCATGGCTATGTCTATAACGTAGAGAGCAATTACACTCCCTATTCCGATACGGGAATCTTCAATATCTACCTCGGCTGTGCTCCCCGGCATGCGGAAGCAGCCATGGAGCTTGTCAGAAAAGAATTGCGCTATTTGATCGAACACCCTCTTTCTCCGATAGAGCTTGAATCCGCCAAGCGACAGTTCAAAGGGCAGCTCATCGTGTCCGCTGACAATAAGGAGTCCACATTCCTTTCACTGGGCAAGAGTATGCTTCTCTATGGCAAATACGATCCCCTTTCGGTTATCTTCCATCGTATCGATGCCATTACCTCTGATCGGCTCCGTGAGATTGCGGCCGAAGTGCTGGATCCTGATAGTATGCTTACGCTGATCTACTGCTAATCCGGGCTTGACTGCCCCGTCGCATCCCCAACCATGACAGAAAAAGAAAAAGCAGCCCTTGGCCTACTCTATAATCCCGGTTCTGATCCTGAGATGAAAGCCGAATTGCTGCACTGCAAAGAGCAGCTATTCCTCTTCAACGGAATGTCTCCTTCGAATTTATCGGAGCGAAAGGCTATCTTGAGCGATCTCTTCGCCCATCTCGGGCAGCGGACCCTTATCCTTAGTCCTTTTTTCTGCGACTACGGCTATAATATCAGTATAGGCGACGACTGTTTTGCCAATATGAATCTCGTCATTCTCGACTGCACCCGTGTAACGATCGGTAACCATGTGCTGATAGGCCCTAATGTGGATCTATACGGCCACACATCCGATGGATATAGACTCTCGTCGCGAAGGCTTGGAGTCAGCCTTTCCCATAGAGATCGGTAATGATGTATGGATAGGTGCCCATGCCTGCATCCTGCCGGGTGTAAGCATAGGAGACGGAGCCGTCATAGGAGCGGGAAGTGTGGTCACGCACGATATTCCGGCAGGTATGCTGGCCTATGGCAATCCATGCCGTGTGATAAGACAGACCCGCTCGCTGAAGGCTATCGGCTCGGAAAGGAGGTAAGGAGAGTTGCTCGTTTTCTCGGATCCTCCTTACAGGTCTACATCCTGTTCGTGCCCGGTTGTCTGATTGACGGTGATGGATGTAGGTAGATAACCATCCTTTTCGACAGCTTCGGTAGTCGAAACAGGCGGTACAATCGGCGAACCGGCTCCTGTAATGGACTTTACAGAGAGGACATACTCATTGTTTCGTACGAGGCCGAAACGCCCGTAGGAATCTTTGTTAGGAGCTTTCTCGTCATCGAAATGGCGAATGGGGATGACATAATAGTTCTGCGATTTGTAATAGAACTGTATTCCATGACTGACGAACCCACCCGTATATACCAGTGAATCGTCAGCTTTCGCCTTCTTGATGCTGTCGGCCAGGGCCGTACCGGCAGAAGCCGGGTTGTCCACATATTTTTTGAACTGTTCCAGACTCATCTTTCTGCCCTGAAATTCAATCCAGCCTTCATCCGGCTTCACGCCTGGGATACCATTAGGAACGTATTTTGCACGCAAGACTACTCTCGGCACGTAAGCTGTAAAGTAGTTTTTAGGGCCTACGGTCGATTCTTTTGTGTAGATCGCTGCTTGATTCAGATTGAAGTCCGCCTTTTTCTCCTGCATCTTAGCTGCTGCCACAGGATTGTCAAACATTTCTGCCTTGGCATACCCATAGATGTTGTTGTATGCTATACCGGCGGCTATCGATTCCTCTGCCCAGCTTGAGGCATAACGGTCAGCAAGAGGCGAATTATCTCCATACTCTTCATCGGCACCGGTCGAAAGTTTGGCCAAATGGCGCAAGGGATATATCCTTTGTGGTACTACATCGATGACATAGCGGGACAAATCGCCGGTGTACTCTCCGCCCGATATTGTCGGTTTTCCTACTACCAATACACGTGCCAGACACGGTTCCACTTTTACGGACAATCGCGATACCTCCGAAAGTTGGCTCTTTTTGTCCACAATCTGAGTAGACAGCAATTTGATTAACCCCTGATCGTTGGCCATGGTAACGGAATGTTCTGCCCCGGATGTAACGCTACCGCTCTCATAAGCGGCGAACGACTCCAAAAGCGTCTGATTCGTAGCTTGAATGGCTGTTGTAGCTGATAGTATTTCCGGAATAATAGCTGCATAGGAAGTACCACTATTGACCAAGACTGCCAGACGATAGTTCTGTTTGGGAATTTTGAGATCGAAAGAGAGGTCACTTGTCGGCTCAACGGTTCGACTTAGCAATAGTTTTGAATCAGTCTCATGAAAGAACAAGAAGGTAATGCGACGAATAGACCGAAGCGGATCATGTGTACCGCCCTCTCGGGAGAGATGCAGATTGGATCGCAAATCCAATGAGATATAACCTGAATCCAGCGGTTGTTCGACATCATCGGCATTCGTCAGTAACGGATGATTGGAGCAAGAAAATCCAATACATGCCAAAGAGCAGCCAAGTAGTAGTGATTTTAATTTCATAAGCATTGGGTTAGAATTGATATTAAAAGAGAGGATTAGTCGTAAAAGGTTTTGTCGAAGGCTCTGAACTCTCTATGTCCCAATACATAGCACCTCCAGAAAGCAATCAGAAATCCACTACCGTATCCCCATAACTGCACGAAAGAGGCCGGTACGGCAAGAATGGCTATGTGTAGGGAGCGATTGGTATGCCAGGCATCCAGCAAGAACAGCAGTGCCAAAAGCAACAAAGGAAGCAATGACCATGGACAAAAGAACTGGCCGATCACCAGTATTGCACAGCCCAGCGTAAAGAGGGCCGGCAGCATGTGCACGGGCTTCATACTCCCGGGATGACGTCTCTGCAAATGGATACGCGCAATACCGGAGTTGTACACCTGACGGAAGAACTTCTTGAAGTCGATCCTCCGTTTGTGGAATACAAAGGCTTCCGGAAACAGGCATACCTTGTATCCGGCCTTGAAAAGACGCAGACTGAAATCGATGTCCTCACCGAAGCGCATCTCTTCCGAAAAACCACCGAGTTGCTGATAGACCGAGCGTTTGCAGCCCAAATTGAAGCTGCGAGGATAGAATTTGTCCAGTCGTACTCCACTTCCTCCACGAATACCTCCGGTGGTGAAGAAAGAGGTCATCGCATAGTTAATGGCTTTCTGTACGGGTGAGAATCCTTCTGCAGCTGCATCAGGGCCACCGAAAGCATCTGCTTGTGTCTGCTCGATTCCTTTTTTTACTGCGGCTATATAGCCGCTCGGCAATACTAAATCGGAATCCAATATCAGCAGATATTCCCCCACCGCCATTCGTGCACCAATGTTGCGTGCAGAAGCCGGCCCTCCATTAGGCACTCTTACATACTGTATTCGGAGAAGATCTCTGAAACGATCCACTTCTTTGTCACAGCACACTGACGAACCGTCTTCGACGATGATCACTTCGAAGTCGCTATTCGTCTGTATAAGCAGGCTCTCCAGTAGCTCCCGTACTTCGTCGGGACGATTATAAACGGGGATAATAATAGAGAAGGCTGTAGGGGTCGTATCCATTCCTGCCGATTTATTTGTTGGCTTTTTCTTCGCTGTTATTGTACCACTCCAGATATGATTGAGTATAAGAGCGGCCGGATTCCAGCAAAGCTTTCTTCTGAGCATCGCTGATGGCAAAATCCGTAGTCTTTACTCCCAGCGTATCGATGTAAATAGTGCGTTGCCAGTCGTCACTGTGCAGGTGTACATCGTCCTGAGCAGAGAGCAGGGTGCCGAATAGCGACACGGTATAGTCGAAGAAGCTGTCGATGTCTCGATGAGGAGGTTCAGCATTGTCCCTGAAGAAGGCTATCTTCTCTTTGCTGTCGAGTCGGAAGCCCAATGTCTCCTTGTTGTATACGTAATCGGCAATCTTCCTGGGGCGTTCCTCCAGCTTCCTATTGATAGGTTCATAGTAGTCCGTTCGAGTAAAGTTCTTGGTTACATACTTGGTACGATCGAACACCTTGACGGGATAGTTGTTCAGCATACCCCCATCCACATATACATCGTTTCGGAAGTTGCGCTTAGCAGCGAAAAACAGTGGAATGGACATGGAGATACGTGCCGCATCGGCTATACAGATGCGAGGAGTATGTTCTGCCGAAAAGATCTCTGAGAAGCCTGTAGAAAGATTGGTGCCGATGAGAGAAATGTCGAGAAATTTCTTTTCTCCTTTCATCGCAGCCAGATCAGCAAAAGTGGATTCGCTATTGCCCGTTTTGGCCTTGATCAGATCGCCAATCCAATTGCGGAAGAAATCACCCTTGTACCAACCGAACTTCTCTATCAACCGTTTCGTATCCTGAATGATACCCCATGAATCGTCCATGAAGTTCTTGAAATTGAGACACCACATTATCTCTTTCACCTCACCCGGTGTATAACCCAGTCCGATGAGTACAGCCATGATGGCACCGGCCGATGTGCCGGCTACTCGTTTGATCTTGGGGAAAATCTTTTCTTCCTGCAGCACTTCGAGTGCACCGATGTAGGCGATACCTTTCACGCCGCCCCCTTCGAATACCAAATTCTTAAAAAAATAAGCCATAGGATAATAATTAGGTTACGGAAAGAACGGGTTATCGATAGCAGGTCAATTCAATTTCCACTCTGCACCGTCTTTCGTATCTTTTATCGTAAATCCAAGAGCCGTGAGTTCGTCGCGGATCTTATCGCTTGTCGCCCAATCCTTACGAGCTTTGGCTTCGGCTCGGATACTTAGGAGCAAATCCATCGCTTTGCCGAAAGCTTCGCTACCGCCGGCAGAAGACACCCTTTCATCGCGCATACCGAGCAGGTCGAAGAGGAAGAGACGGAATGTTGTACGTAGTTCCTCCAAGTCGGAAGAAGTAATGGTGCCTTGTCCATTGTGCACAGCATTGATTGCACGCGCAGCATCGAAGAGGGCTGCTATTACCATCGGACTGTTCAGATCATCGTTCATGGCATCGTAGCAACGCTTACGCAGGTCGCTCACCTCCACGGAGGTCGTGTCGGCAGTCTTCAATCCATCGAGCAAGGCTGCTGCATCCAGCAATCGTTCCAAACCCTTCTCTGCTGCCTCCAAAGCTTCGTTGCTGAAGTCTACGGTGCCTCGATAGTGGGCACCGAGAATAAAGAAGCGTATGGTCATGGGTGAATAAGCCTTGTGAAGACTCGGATGCGATCCGGAGAAAAACTCTTCGAGTGTGATGAAGTTGCCCAGGCTTTTACCCATTTTCTGCCCGTTGATGGTAATCATGTTGTTGTGCATCCAATAGCGTACGATAGGGTGCCCCTGTGAGGCAACTGCCTGTGCTATCTCGCATTCGTGATGGGGAAATACGAGGTCCATTCCTCCACCATGTATATCGAACTCTTCACCGAGATATTTGCGCCCCATGGCCGTACATTCGCAGTGCCAGCCCGGGAATCCCATACCCCAAGGACTCGGCCAACGCATGATATGCTCGGGCTGAGCAGCCTTCCAGAGAGCAAAGTCCACGCCGTTTCGCTTTTCGTCCTGCCCATCGAGCCTGCGAGTATTATTGATCATCTCTTCTATGTTCCGACCGCTCAGTACTCCGTAGCGATGGTCTTGATTGTATTTTTCCACATCGAAATAGACCGATCCGCAACTTTCATAGGCATAGCCCGCTTTCAGTATTTGCTTGACCAGTTCGATCTGCTCGATGATATGACCCGAAGCCATCGGTTCTATACTCGGAGGCAACACATTGAGAGCTTCCATGGCATGGCGATAACGCGTGAGGTAGTACTGCACTACTTCCATCGGTTCAAGCTGTTCGAGGCGTGCCTTCTTGGCGATTTTGTCTTCTCCTTCGTCTGCATCGTGTTCCAGGTGGCCTACATCGGTAATGTTGCGTACGTAGCGCACTTGATAGCCCAAATGCCGGAGATAGCGGTATAGGAGATCGAATGTGATGGCCGGACGGGCATGTCCCAAGTGGGCATCTCCGTAGACCGTAGGGCCACACACATAGAGTCCGACATGAGGTTCATGGATAGGCTCGAATCGCTCTTTCTTGCGATGGAGCGTATTATAAATTTCCAAAGGATGTTCCATTATAATTGTGGGTTAAGCATGCATATATTACAAAGGTAGCACAGTTTTTAATTAACTTTGCGTAATAGCGTCTGTAAAACAGATTAGCTAAAGATGTTATTTGAGTCTTTCTTTTAGATCGAAAAAAAGATATGAAACAGACTTTTCGCTTTATCAAACCGATTGAACGAATTACTCACCTGAAGCCGAATGCTACGATGATGCTCTTCTTGGCTTCGGTGTTGGCTGTCATCATGGCCAATAGTTCGTTGAGTTCTATCTATCATGAAATTTTGGAGTACCCTATCAATCTTACGATCGGAGGTCGTGAGATCTTTTCTCATCATGGAGAGACCATGACTTTGCTCCAGTTTGTGAACGATGTGCTGATGGTCATTTTCTTCCTTGCTGTCGGTTTGGAGATCAAGCAGGAGGTTTTGGTAGGCGAATTGTCCTCTTTCAAGAAAGCCATGCTTCCTATCGTGGGTGCCGTAGGAGGGATGATCGTCCCCATCCTCTTCTTCCTGCTGGTCGTTCACGAAGGCCCCGGAGCACGAGGAGCTGCTATTCCCATGGCTACAGATATAGCCTTTGCTTTGGCGGCCTTGGCTGCTTTGGGAAGTCGGGTGCCACCAAGTCTGAAGGTATTCCTGACGGCTTTGGCCGTCGCGGATGACATAGGCGGTATCATCATTATCGCCGTCTTCTACAGTTCTCATATTAACTTAGGGATGTTGGCCATTGCCTTCGGTATCCTCTTCCTCATGTACCTGATGGGGCGTATGCACGTGAGCCGGTTAGGGCTGTACTTCGTCTGTACATTCTTCGTTTGGCTCTTTTTCCTCCAGAGTGGGATCCATACCACTATAGCCGGTGTGTTGGCAGCTTTCATGATTCCGGCTCGTCCCGGTTTGCATGCCAAAAACCTTCGTGCCGAGATGCGTTCCCTGTTCGAGGCAATGCCCAATGATAAGATCCGACAGTCGGGCACTTCTATGATATTGAGCCATAACCAAATCAACGTGATCAACTCCATGCGTAAGGCTGCACGCAGTGCCATCAGTCCGCTGCAACTCATGGAGGAACTTCTCAGCCCGATAGTAGGCTACTTCGTGCTGCCACTCTTCGCCTTTGCCAATGCCGGCATCACACTTGGAGGAGTCACTGCCGATGCCTTGTGGGGTGTGCCGATGGCTGTATTCTTGGGATTGTTTGTCGGGAAACCTCTGGGTATCTACTTTTTCTCCTATGGCTTTGTCAAGATGAAGTTCTGCCCTTGGCCCGAAGGAATGAGCCGTATCAACCTGATGGCCGTCTCCTTGTTCGGGGGCATCGGCTTCACCGTTTCGCTCTTTATCGCTACTCTTTCTTACACAACGCCTGAGCATATGCACTTCCTCAATGAAGCTAAGCTCGGCATTTTCGCCGCTTCGATTCTCGCTGCTGTGGTCGGTATCTTTACCTTGCGATATGAGCTGAATCTGGAAAATGCCAAGGCGCAAAAGAGCTGAGAGGTATTTGAAAGGATCGCCTCCTCCCATGCAAGAGAAGCAGCATATTCATATCGGAGAGATTGTCCAACGGCTGAGTGGCAGGAAACTCCCGCAGCCACTTATCCGTTTGCTCGAGTGCCTGATACATCAGGACGAGATCAACGATATACTCGACCGGTACGGACACCTTGAGGGTGTGGACTTTATGACTGCTTTGGTCGGGTATTTTCACGTCGATATAGGTTGGAATGGAGCAGACAGACTGCCGGCCGACAAACGGTGTCTTTTTGTTTCCAATCATCCCTTGGGAGGGCTGGACGGTATCTGTCTCAGTCATCTGATCGGTAGTCACTACTGTTCGGATGTACGTTATATCGTCAATGATATTCTCTTTCATCTTCGACCACTCCGCCAGATTTTCGTCCCCGTCAATACCCGTGGCAGACAGAAGCGAGAGAGTATAGATCGGCTCCAGGAAGCTTTCGAGAGCGATCTGCCCGTAATAACTTTTCCGGCAGGCTTTTGTTCCCGTCTGATCGATGGTAAAGTTCAGGATACCCCGTGGAAGAAGAGCTTTGTCCGTCAGGCCTACGCCTACAAACGGGATATAGTCCCACTCTTTTTCGAGGGTCTTAATTCGAAGCGTTTCTACCGGATAGAGCGTTTCCGTCAGCTCCTTGGCCTTAAGTTCAATATCGGGATGGCTTTGCTGCCGGACGAAATGTTTCGGAGCAAAGGACGTCGTTTTCGTGTATTCGCAGGCCGGCCTATTCCATGGCAATCTCTTGCATCTGCCCCCCGAGATACCACTGAGCAGGCACTTCATATCCGTTCACTGGCGTATGACCTCAGCCCGTCGGCCTCAAAGAAATAACCATTAACCCCATGTACCTCGAACCCATTATTGCTCCGATCTCACCCGAATTGCTCGAGCAGGAGCTGACTGCCGATCGTTTTCTGCGGACGACGAACAAAGCCGGCAATGAAATCTATGTTTTCACGGCCGAAGAAGCTCCGTACTGTATGAAAGAAGTAGGCCGACTGCGTGAAGAAGCCTTTCGGCATTATGGCGGAGGAACGGGTAAGGCGATCGATATAGACGAGTTCGACACCATGCCCGGGGGCTACAAACAGCTGATCGTATGGGATCCGCAAAACAAGGCCATACTCGGAGGCTACCGCTTTATCTATGGGCGGGACGTTGCTTTCGATACCGATGGCAAGCCTTTGCTGGCAACGGCAGAGATGTTTCGCTTCAGTGATGCCTTTTTGCGCGATTATCTCCCCTACACAGTCGAATTGGGACGTTCGTTCGTGTCGCTCCAGTACCAATCGACACGGATGGGTACAAAGGCCATTTTTGTGCTGGACAATCTATGGGACGGTATCGGAGCACTCACCGTAGTCAATCCTGAGGCACTCTATTTTTATGGCAAAGTGACCATGTACAAAGACTATGATCGGCGAGCTCGCAATCTGATCCTGTATTTCCTTCACAAGCACTTCTCCGATCCGGAAGGCTTGGTCAAGCCCATTCATCCCCTACCGATAGAGATCAACCCAGAGGACGAAGCCTTGTTCTCTTCCTCCGACTTTAGTGCCAATTACAAGACACTCAATATAGAAGTGCGCAAACTGGGAATCAATATCCCTCCGCTCGTGAGTGCATATATAGCTTTGTCTCCGGAAATGCGCGTTTTCGGCACTGCAGTAAACGAGGCTTTCGGCGACGTGGAGGAAACCGGCATATTCATTGCTGTGGGCAAGATACTCGAAGAGAAAAAACAAAGGCATATAGAAAGCTTTATCCTCAGCCGGAACGAAAAGGAAGGCCACGACAATACCAATGGCTGACCACAATGATCGCGGACATCACGGCGAAGAGATAGCCCTGAAGCATCTCAGGCAGCAAGGTTATCGGATAGAGGCTCTCAACTGGCAATCCGGCAGGCGAGAGCTGGATATAGTGGCATCCACTTCCAGAGAATTGGTCGTAGTGGAAGTAAAGACCCGTACCGAAGGCTTTCTACTGGCCCCCGAAGAGGCTGTAGATATGCGCAAAAGGCGACTGATTTCCGAGTCTGCACATCACTATGTACGTATGTATGCCATCGATCTGCCCGTACGCTTCGACATTATATCCGTAATCCTGAATGCGGATGGCTCCTGCAAACGCATCGAGCATAGAGAAAGCGCCTTCCCTCTTCTGCTGAAACGATCACAGAGGAGTACACCTCGAAGACGCAGATTATAGCTCCGGCCGATTTCGTCGATTCCCGTTCTCTGAGGATAAGGGGTTTCCATAGCCCTGCATGCATATAGGACAGCCACCTTGTTCGCTTTGCAAACGAGGTGGCTGTCTTCGTTTTTGTTGGTTCGCCATAAGGCTTTCGGAGCTTGCGATTGTTATGCATATTTTTCGGATGAGTCGATAGCCTATTTGCCGAGTCTTTTCTCTGTATGCAAAGTTGTGATTGGCACCGTATTAGAGACTTTTTTGGCTCGGTGTTCGAAAAATGGTAATTTGGCACCGCCTTAGCGATGGACACTTTCTCTAAGGCTTGATACTGACTACAAATCACAAAATATCAAATAATGAAGTTCACTCTGGACAATACGCTGCCTGCTTATCCCAAGTTTGTAGCAGGTATTCGCCGCGCTCCTGACCGCGGCTTCCGTCTTACCCCTTCACAGACACGCACGGCCTTGAAGAATGCATTGCGTTATATCCCCGTGGAGTTGCATAAGGAGCTTGCTCCCGAATTCCTCGAGGAGCTGAGAACCCGTGGAAAGATCTATGGCTATCGCTTCCGTCCCGAAGGGGATCTCAAAGCCAAAAGCATCGACGAGTACGAAGGCCGGTGTATAGAAGGAAAGGCCTTTCAGGTGATGATCGACAATAATCTCTGTTTCGACATCGCCCTCTATCCCTACGAACTCGTTACTTACGGAGAGACCGGGCAGGTATGCCAGAACTGGATGCAGTACCGTCTCATCATGAAGTACCTCCGAGAGATGACCAACGAGCAGACACTCGTGATCGAAAGCGGTCATCCTTTGGGACTCTTCAAGTCCAAGCCTGATGCTCCGCGCGTGATCATCACCAACTCCATGATGGTCGGCTTGTATGACAATATCAAGGATTGGGAGATCGCTGCCCAGATGGGTGTGGCCAATTATGGACAGATGACTGCCGGTGGCTGGATGTATATCGGGCCGCAAGGTATCGTACACGGTACGTTCAATACCCTGCTCAATGCCGGTCGTCAGAAATTGAATATCCCCACGGGAGGCAATTTGGCCGGCAAACTATTCGTCACCAGCGGTCTCGGCGGTATGAGCGGTGCACAGCCCAAGGCTGCCGATATTGCAGGAGCCGTCAGCATAACGGCCGAAGTGGACAGTAGCCGTATCGATACCCGTCACGGACAGGGATGGGTCAAGTTCCGTACCGAGTCGAAAGAAGAGGCTTTCCGTATGGCTGCCGATGCCCGGAAGAAGGGCGAACCTTGTTCTATCGCCTATCATGGCAATGTAGTAGACCTGCTCGAATATGCTTTGAGCGAAGGTATTCATATAGATCTCCTTTCCGATCAGACCAGTTGCCATGCCGTATATGAAGGCGGCTACTGTCCGGTGACACTCTCTTTCGAGGAGCGTACACGCCTGCTCAAAGAGGATCGCGACGAATTCTGCCGTCAGGTCAATCTCGGACTTAAACGTCATTTCGAAGTGGTGAAAGCTCTGGTAGCACGCGGATCTTACTTCTTCGACTACGGCAATGCTTTCATGAAGAGCATATACGATAGCGGTATCATCGAGATCAGCAAGAACGGCATCGACGATAAGGACGGATTTATCTGGCCAAGCTATGTGGAAGACATCATGGGTCCCGAGCTGTTCGACTACGGCTATGGCCCCTTCCGCTGGGTATGCCTTAGCGGTAAGCATGAGGATCTTGTCAAGACCGACCATGTAGCCATGGAATGCATCGATCCGGACAGACGCGAACAAGACCGCGACAACTGGATCTGGATACGCGATGCTGAGAAGAATCAGCTCGTCGTAGGTACACAGGCACGTATCCTCTATCAGGATGCACTCGGACGAATGAACATAGCACTGCGCTTCAATGAAATGGTACGCCGTGGCGAGGTTGGCCCTATCATGCTCGGACGTGACCATCACGATGTGAGTGGTACGGACAGTCCTTTCCGCGAGACCTCCAATATCAAGGACGGTAGCAATGTGATGGCCGATATGGCCGTGCAGTGTTTTGCCGGCAACGCTGCTCGCGGAATGAGCCTTGTGGCTCTGCACAACGGCGGTGGTGTAGGTATCGGGAAGTCTATCAACGGCGGATTCGGCATGGTGCTCGATGGATCGGAACGTGTGGATGCCATCTTGCGTTCGGCTATGCTGTGGGATGTAATGGGCGGAGTGGCCCGACGCTCATGGGCGCGTAACCCCAATGCCATGACAGTAAGCGAAGAGTTCAATACGACTCACGCGGATGGATACCATATCACAATTCCATATCTGGTAGACGAAAGTCTCCTCGATTCGATTCTCTGACCGACAGGTTACGAATCATAAAACTACAGCAGGGGAAGGAACGCACCGGACGTCCTTCCCCTGCTGTCTTTTTTGCTCTTGGATTCAATTTTTTTAGGACACATCCGGATTAGATCGTTTGCCGTCGTTTTTTACAAAGAGTCGGTACCGATCGGGAGAAACGGGAAGAAAAAGGGCGAAAGAGGGCTGTGAAAATCACCATTTTTAGCGATTGTATGCTGTGGGCAAACCCTATACCTTTGTGTATCAGGCATAGAGCAGTTTTTAACAATCGAAATCTCATGATGGATTTTTCTTCCTATACAATCCTTTGGCTTAATCGGCTCGATGCATGGATACCGGCTTTCGGTATGCCCAAGTGATAGCGTAAGGGACAGAATGTCGAACAAAATCAAGAATGGATATGAAGCAGAAAAACGCCTATAACCGACTGACTAACCATTACGATGATGTCCTCACCGGACGGAAATGGTGGTCGTGGCTCTATATGCACTGTCTCTGGAAAACGGACGACAATATCATCGCAGGCTCGGTGCTGGACATGATTCCCGACGGCTTCGAGGGCAGAATACTCGACGTCCCCGTAGGAACAGCCATTTTCACCTATGACAAATACAGGCGGATGCCTCAAGCCGAGATTGTCGGGCTGGACTATTCGCAGGAAATGCTCGACATAGCAGCGATGCGCTTCAGTGCAGAGCAAATAACCAACGTATCGCTCCGGCAAGGCGATGTCGGCAGCCTGCCTTTCCCCGATGCTGCTTTCGACCTCGTGCTCTCGATGAATGGCTTTCACGCCTTCCCCGACAAGGACCGTGCCTTTGCAGAGACTTTCCGCGTGCTAAGAGGCGGAGGCCTCTTCTGCGGGTGCTTCTATGTCAAGGGGGAACGCAAGCCTGCCGACTGGTTTGTCCGCAAGTTTTTGAACAAAAAAGGCTTGTTCCGTCCACCCCATTATACGAGAGAGGAAGCCATCGAAAAGCTCCGTTCCTTATATGGTGACAATGTGGAGATTCGGGATGCTCGCTCCCTGTTGGTATTCAAATGCACCAAGCCTCGATAACCGCAATCGGATCACACCGGAATCAATAACCAAAAACATATAATCTATGAGTGTAACGAACATTATCGATGACGAAAGGGTTACTATCGTACAAGGCGTAAACGGCATCCTGCTGTGTCAGGAATCGTGGATGGCAGGCAAAAGCCACAGATGGGACCGAAACCATCCCAACGCGATTGGCGACACGGAAGCCGATGGGCCGAGTTCAATATGAACGAGATCGGACAATAAAACCAACCCTTAAAAAAGTATGCAAACCATCATCACCACATTCATCCTTTTCTTTTGCTTGCGACTGCTCTCCCTTTCTTATTCCATCTTCAACGAGAAACGACTGCTACGCAAGGGCGCAGTACAGTATGGCAAGCTCAATTCGCTTTTCCTCACCCTGGCTCACATAGCCTACTACTTCACTTCCCTGTACGAAGCTTATGCCACGGGAGTCGAGTTCAATACGCTATCCGGCTGGGGCGTAGCGATCTTGGTTTTTGCCTATGCCATGCTCTTCTTCGTCATCTATAAGCTGAGGGATGTGTGGACGCTGAAGCTCTATATCGTACCCGATCATCGTATCGAAACGAGCTTCCTGTTCAAGACGGTACGCCATCCCAACTATTTCCTCAACGTCATTCCGGAGCTTATCGGTATCACTCTGCTTTGCAATGCTTGGATTACCTTCTGTGTCGGAATGCCCGTCTATCTCGCTATCCTCTTCGTTCGTATCCGTCAGGAAGAGCGCGCCATGAAGCATCTATGGGCGACGGTACGATAGAGAATGATTTTGGGCAAAAAGGCCTAAAATACAGGCCGAAAAAGTTTTCAACAACGAAGACGAGTTTGGAATCATTCCAAATAAGCCCCTGAAAGGAAAGAGATCCTGAAGTAAAAAAGTAGAAGAATCGGACTTTTTCAGTTCGAACCATGCTTTCAAACTCTTTGCAAAGCGATCTGTATACAAATGGAAAACGATTTATATACAGATCGTTTTCGTTTTATATATAAATCGTTTTCCATTTGTATACAGATCGTATCTGATTTATATATAGTTCGGACGGCTCAAAAGGCCGATTCACGAGCTTGTATAAAAGAGGCACGCACCCGATTCCACCACGAATCGAGTGCGTGCCTTATCTGTTTGCAGGTCTTGCGAAAAGTTTTATCGCCTATGCCTCATATGCTCTGTGTCTCTTCTTTTGGATAAGCGGATAGCATGTAGATGAATGCACCGGAGCGATCTGCCCGGATGCCTTGGTCGTATGAGCGAAGTCGAAGTAGATGTTGCTGATCATTGAGTCGTTTCGTTATGCTGTTCTGACGGTGGAATAGCTCTGATATATAGCTGTTTATCTTTTGTGTGGAGCTTTCCTCTGCTTGCAAATGTAGCAAAAAAGCCCACATCCGATGAATCGAAATTTTTTGGAGAACAATCTCACCCTTTACGGGATAATCACATTGCTTCTGTTGGTTTGCAAGGGCTTGATTTTTAAATGCTCGATAGCAAGCCGATGTCTTTATTGTATTTCCACTGAGTAAAAATACTCACTTCATTGAGTAAAATGTATGGGCATGGATGCAAGAGCTAAGTACCGCTATTGACCTTTTTCCTTTCTGTTCGGATTATTATACCTTTGAGGGAGTTACTTTTTTATGCGCATCTGACGATATGAAAGCCAAGAAACCCCAAGCCATTTTAGACTTAGAGAAGACCTATAACATTGATATTCCTGATCTCTCCTCACAAGAAGGGATAGATCCGTGGATAGATAGATATTTCAAGCAAGATTCCTCCGGTGCAGTCGTCGAGCTTTGCTTGCGAGAATGTCAGATAGAAAGCATGACTTGGCTTATTGATTTTCCTGCTCTAAAATCACTTGATCTATCGCATAACCAAATCCGTAAGCTTGAGGGCTTGGATGGTCTCACCTCCTTAACCGGGCTTTCTCTAAGGAATAACCAAATCAGTAAGCTTGAGGGCTTGGATGGTCTCACCTCCTTAACCGGGCTTTCTCTAAGGAATAACCAAATCAGTAAGCTTGAGGGTCTTGATTCTCTCACCTTCTTAACCGGGCTTTCTCTATCGGAAAACCAAATCAGTAAGCTTGAGGGTCTTGAACGTCTCACGTCTTTAACACAGCTTGATCTATCGGACAACCAAATCCGTAAGCTTGAGGGTTTGGATTCTCTCACGTCCTTAACAGAGCTTTATCTATGGGGTAACCAAATCAGCAAGCTTGAGGGTTTGGATTCTCTCACGTCCNTTGAGGGTTTGGATTCTCTCACGTCCTTAACAGAGCTTTATCTATGGGGTAACCAAATCAGCAAGCTTGAGGGTTTGGATTCTCTCACGTCCTTAACAGGGCTTAATCTAATGAGGAACCAAATCATTAAGCTTGAGGGTCTTGAACGTCTCACGTCCTTAACAGAGCTTGATCTATCGGGTAACCAAATCGCTAAGCTTGAGGGTTTGGATTCTCTCACGTCCTTAACAGAGCTTTATCTATGGGGTAACCAAATCAGCAAGCTTGAGGGTTTGGATTCTCTCACGTCCTTAACANTTGAGGGTTTGGATTCTCTCACGTCCTTAACAGAGCTTTATCTATGGGGTAACCAAATCAGCAAGCTTGAGGGTTTGGATTCTCTCACGTCCTTAACAAGGCTTGATCTATCGGATAACCAAATCGCTAAGCTTGAGGGTTTGGATTCTCTCACATCCTTAACAGGGCTTTATCTGAAGCGCAACCAACTCATTAAGCTTGAGGGTCTGGATCATCTCACCTCCTTAACAGGGCTGAATCTATCGGGTAACCAAATCAGCAAGCTTGAGGGTTTGGATTCTCTCACGTCCTTAACAGGGCTGAATCTATCGGGTAACCAAATCAGTAATCTTGAGGAATTAAAAGACCTGACGCAATTGCAAAAACTTGATGTTTCGGGCAATGATATTCAATCAGTTGATGATATTAAGCTATTGGCTCCGATTCTGGAGCAAACTTTAGAAAAACTGAGAATCCATGACAATCCATTTGTTGCATCATCAGGCTTGATACTCTCTCCTTATGATAATCATTTGCCGGAGATTAAAGCTCTTCTTGAAAAAGAAAAAGAAAAACAGAAAAAGACTTCAGTTGAATATCACCCATTTTGCAAAGTAATGCTATTGGGAAATCATTCTTCGGGTAAAACAACATTTCTTAGTCAATATGATACAAATTATACATATCAGGAAAATACACATGTGCTGTCGATACATCGAAGCAATAACCCTAATGCCATCTTTTACGACTTTGGGGGGCAAGACTATTATCATGGGATTTACCAAGCCTTTTTTACCACCCAATCGTTATACCTTCTCTTTTGGGATGCTAAGAAGGATCGAAACTTTGTGAGCGTAGATGATAAAGAATATCAGACTCTTAATTTCAATCGCCCCTATTGGTTAGGACAGATAGCCTATGCCTGCAATCGTTGTATGTCCGTTGGAGGAAATCCTGATGGCAAGGACACACCACAGACCACAGACGATACAATTATCATTCAGACTCATGCCGATGAAACGGGCGCTAAGCAGCAAACCTTAGGCTGTGCAGCCGAGAATGGAGTATTGGAAGAAATCTATGTATCCTTAGAGCCCAAGGCGAATAGTGCCGTACATGCGCTCAACTATCTGAATGAGCGGGTGCGAGAAGTTGTCGCAAGCAGGAGTAAATCAAATCAGATCACTGAAAAAGATAGAGGATTGTACGAAGCTCTTCCCTCAATCGCTGAGAGAAATAAACACAGTCCTGTCTCTCTCGAAGCTCTTGCGGCTGAACTGAATATGGGAAGAGATGAAAATGATCTTTACACCATAGAGTATCTACAAACCGAATTGAACCAACTCAGTCTGCGAGGGGAGGTGCTTTACTATCGTGAGAATGAGAAGCTGAACAGCTATGTTTGGTTAGATCCGGCTGCTTTTGTCCAAATGATTCATGGAGAAATCCTCCAAAAAGACAACATCAATAGAGGAACAGTTCCTAAAGACATTTTTGAATGCAAACTGCATAATCTAAGTTCCGGAAGTATATTTGAAGAAGATGGCCAAAATGGTAATATGATCTTGCAGCTATTATTGGAAGAGCTGATCGTATATGAAGATAAGGACTGCTATGTGATACCGGGCTATCTCCCTTTGCATTCCGATGACGAAGCCTATAAGTGGCTTACTTTGGGATTCGAGAGGCCCAATTTTGTCCTCAAATTCGAACGTTTTATCCCCTTTGGCCTGATCAACCAGATTATAGCCTACTATGGACGGGAAGAAGGTGCTCTAAAGCGGTATTGGCGAGATCAGGTCATCTTCACAGCAGGCCGTGAGATGGATAGGCGACAGATTGAACAAGAAGAAAAGAAAGAGGGTTTGCCCAAGGCGAATGCCGAGGATTATCTGATCTGGATCAAGCTCGACTTTACCGACTTGGCCATATCCGTATTCATCAAAGAGCAGAGAAAGACATCCGCTAAGGATATGCAGCAGAAAGAAGTTGCTATCCTCAGTGATATATTGGATATGTATTGGAACAATATCCCTCCGAGGGAGCAAATAGGAGATAAGGGTGCGGAGCAAACGAGAAGCACTATTCGTGAAACAAACAGAAAGAAGAGACCCATCCAGGATCTCTACCTCTCCTGTGCCCAAGCGGATAAAGACTTGACGGTGCCTCATTATATCCATTTGGGCACGCTGGACGATGAAAGCAAGACTACGGCGAGGATTGCAGCTTATCCGTTGAAGAACGGCGTTATCGATAAAGAGCGGGTGCGAGAAGTATCGACTCGTCCCTACAAACATCTTTCCGTCAATAAAAATCTGGCTACTGCAAAACAGATCTTTATTTCCTATTCCAAAGAGGATCAGACTGAACTGGAGACCTGTCTGCAATTTTTCAAACCCTTGGAGAAGAATGGTCAGATCGAGATCTACTATGATAAGTTGACTAAGTTTGAAACACCTATTCACCCTGAAATAAGAAAGCGTATTGTCGAAGCCGACTGTATAATCGCTTTGATCAGCCAACGCTATCTGGCCACGGATTACATCCTGGATCATGAGTTGCCAGTATTTCGGGAGTATAACAAGACCATAGTGCCGATATTGATCAAGCCTTGTACATTCGAAGACGATGAGTTCCTTCGGGAGAAATATTTTGCTCAGAAAGCTCAAATAATCAATCTTGGAAAAGAGGGAAAAACCATTAAAGCTTATGATAGTATTACGGCATCAGCCCATCGTGATGAAAATTGGGTGGCTGTAGTCAGAGAGTTCAAAGAAAAGATATTAAGAATAACAAAACAGGAGGTAAATACAGATGAATAAGGAAGAATGTAAGCGTCAGCACTTGGATCATGTGCAGGGCGTCATTACCCGTATGGCGGGCAATTCGTTTCAGATCAAAGGTTTTTGTATGGCTATGGCCACCATTCTCGGAGCCTTATATGCGGCGAACTTCCGCTGTGAGTTGATGATTGTATTGGCACTGATAAGCGTGGCATGTGCCTTGGTGGATGCTTACTACTTGCAATTGGAAAGGAAGTATCGCGAGCTATACAAAAGAAGCGTAGCAAAAATGGAAGAAGACCGTCCGCACAAGGAAATCTACGATATGGATGTTCGTAAGATCAAGATGAACTATTGGCGTTGCCTCTTCTCCAAGAGTCTTTGGATGCCTTATGGGATCATACTGGCTCTTCTGTTGATTTGGCTTTTCCTCTCTTGCTTGCATTTACTATTGGAAAATACATGATAATCTCATCCTTTACGGGATAATCACATCGCCTTTATTGACCTATAAGAGATTGATTATGAATCGAATGTCTTTATTATATTTGCACTGAGTAAAAATACTCACTCCACTGAGTAAAATGTACAGGCATGTATAAAAGAGCAGAGTATCGTGTGATTACAGATCGTCTTACAGATCGGAGGAGATTCATTCAAGTCGTAATGGGGGCTCGTCAAATCGGAAAATCAACGGTTGTCAAGCAGGTGCTGAAGGACTTGGATGCACCCTATCAGTTCTTCTCAGCCGATAATGTCCCAACTGTGAACGGAGCTTGGATTTCCGATTGTTGGGCTGCTGTCCGTAGCCTGAAGGAGGCCAAGGAGTGGGAGAGTATTATTCTTGTGATCGACGAGATACAAAAGATTGCTAACTGGAGTGAAGTCGTGAAAAAAGAGTGGGACGATGATACATTCCATGACCGTAATATCAAGGTGCTGCTTTTGGGCAGTAGTCGTGTGTTGTTGGAAAAGGGGTTGTCAGAGTCGTTGGCCGGTCGATTCGAAGAAGTACGCATGAGCCATTGGAGCTATCAGGAGATGAAAGACTGCTTTGGTTTCTCGCTCGATCAATATCTGTTTTATGGGGGGTATCCCGGTGCCGCTTCTCTGACCGATGATGACGACCGTTTCAGCCAATATATCCAAGCTGCCATCATCGAAGCGACTATCAATAAGGACATTCTGATGGGTACACCGATCGCTAAACCGGCTTTGCTTCGCCAGACTTTCGAATTGGGGGCTGCCTATTCGGGAGAATTACTTTCTTTGAACAAGATGTTAGGCTCACTCCAAGATGCCGGTAATACGGTGACATTGGCCGGATATATTAATCTGTTGGACGAAAGCGGATTGCTCTGTGGACTTCAGAAGTTTGGTAATGATATGGCAAGGAGGAAGGCGAGTATTCCCAAACTACAGGTCTATAACAATGCTTTGAAGATGGTGTATAGCCCTTTTACCTTCGAGCAGGCCATGCTCGATCGCAAGTCCTGGGGGCGAATCTTCGAATCAGGCATTGGAGCCTACCTCGTCAGTCAGGCTTTTGTTCATCGTTTCGAGGTGTTTTATTGGCGCGAACGAGACGATGAAGTCGATTTCGTCCTGCGCAAGAAAGGTTCTGTCGTTGCCATTGAGGTGAAAAGCAATGCAGAGAAAAGGACAGATGGGTTGGACAAATTTTCCCAATCCTTCAAGCCCCAATCGGCTTTTATTGTAGGAGATGGAGGTGTCAGAGCCGAAGACTTCCTTTCGATGGATATACGGAAGTTATTCTGAGTGTCGCAGTTTTTTTGCGAACAGCGCGATGAAAAAAGATTCTCTAAAGAGTCCTTTCCGATAGTAAGCTCCACAGGATACCGGAATTTGTCTTTTTCGGATACAGGTTTACAGAATGAGAGCAAAAACCTAAGAGCCATTCGAGTTAGTTTGTCTATCGTTTTTTTCTCTTGGGTTTTGGTATTCTTGTTTGGATGCTTTGCAGAGCCTTTGGAATTTGTTGTAAACTAAATGCGGCATGAAGAAGATCGTGATAGCCATAGACTCCTTCAAGGGTTGCCTCTCCTCTGCCGAGGCAGGAGAAGCAGCAGCCGAAGGTGTACGGGCAGCTTGTCCCGCTGCGGAAGTAGTGGTACTGCCCGTGGCCGATGGGGGAGAGGGGATGCAGGATGTGCTGATAGCTGCCACGGACGGGCGGCGTATAGCCCTCCGTGCACACTCTCCGCTAATGGAAATGCTGGAAACGTCTTATGGCATATCGGCTGACGGACAAACGGCTTTCATCGAAATGGCAAGTATCAGCGGACTGCCTCTCGTGCCGGAAGACCGGCGCAATCCGATGCTGACCACCACGTTCGGCACAGGAGAGCTGATCAGAGATGCTCTGGATCGAGGTTGCCGTAAGTTTATCGTCGGGATCGGCGGCAGTGCCACCAACGATGCCGGACTGGGGATGCTACAGGCATTGGGCTTTCGCTTCTACGATCGAGATGGGAGAGATATAGGGGAGGACGCGGCCCTATGCGGCAGTTTGCTGTCGGAGGTCTATCGCGTCGATGGCTCTTCGGCACATCCGGCTTTGGCCGATTCGCATTTTACGGTGGCTTGCGATGTGCGCAATCCATTCTGCGGCTCCGACGGTGCTGCCTTTGCCTTTGCGCCTCAGAAGGGGGCGGATGAGGAGATGGTAGCCCGATTGGATGCCTCGATGCAGCATTTGGCTGCCGTTATACACCGGCATACGGGGCAGGATATAGTCCATGTCTCGGGAGCAGGAGCCGCAGGCGGTATGGGAGGTGGGCTGTTGGCTTTCCTCGGAGCGGTACTGAAGCCGGGCATCGAGCTGCTATTGGATGCCCTGCATTTCTCCGAAAAGATACGGCATGCCGATTTGATCCTGACCGGTGAGGGCAAAGCCGACCGGCAGACCCTGATGGGCAAAGTGCCGGCCGGTGTGCTGGCCGAAGCCATGAAGCAGGAGATCCCCGTGGTATTGCTGGCCGGCAGTATCGAGGATGCTGTGGCTCTTAATCGCGCCGGTTTCCTCGGTCTTTTTTCCATTACTCCTTCTCCTGTCAGCCTTAGGGAGGCGATGAATCCGGCTTATGCCCGGGACAACCTCCGGCGCACGGCCGAGCAGGTATGCCGTCTCTATGCTTTCGCCTCCGCACGGCCTTAGTCGGGCTGCTTTTTTTCGACCGGAATCCCCCTATATATAGGTATGGGCCTATTCTTTTTAGCTATTTGTGGTGATATTACAAGTCGTTGATCTCCTCTACTTTTGCGTAGGTCAAACCAATATAAACTATTCAAAAACATGAAATCAATCGGAATCTTCTACGGTTCTTCTACCGGAACGACGAGCGATCTGGCTCAAAAAATTGCTTCTGCATTAGGCGTTGACTCCGCTAATGTAATGGACGTGGCAAATGCCGATGCAGCCGCAGCAGCGAAATACGATGTACTCCTCCTCGGTTGCTCCACATGGGGTTTGGGCGACCTGCAGGACGACTGGGAATCATTCCTGCCGAAGCTGAAAGGCGAAAACCTGAGCGGCAAGAAGGTAGGTCTCTTCGGCTGTGGCGATGCTTCTTCTTATAGCGATACTTTCTGTGCAGCTCTCGGCACGATCAAGGCCGAACTGGCTAATACGGGCTGTACTTTCATCGGTGCTTATCCAGCTGAAGGCTATAGCTACGACGAGACGACTGCCGAAGAAAACGGCCAGCTCATCGGTTTGTGCGTAGACGACGCTAACGAGCCCGACCAGACCGAAGCTCGTATGGAGCGTTGGATCGCTGCTATGGGATTGTAATTAATGTTCTAAGAGCCGGAGATCGGATCGGAGGGAAGCAGCTTAGCTCGAAATAAAAGCGTATTTGTCTTCAACGCTCACTCCTCTTCCCGGCCTTCGGCTCTCTTTCCATACTCTCTTCTCCTCTCTCCTCCCCTGTAATCTCCCGTTATTTATTCAGCTCCCAACGATGGACACGCAAACACTTAGTAGCGATCTGCGCGTATTCATGCATCATATATACGAGTTTGAAAAAGGTGTGCGAAGCATGGTACTCGCTACACTGGCTAACGACGATATCCCCTATGCGGAAGAACGGCTGCGAAGCCGGCGGATCCCCTATTTCGCTCAGCCTACTCCGAATACGGAGCGTACCAACCTCTTTTTCGGCTGCAAGGAATGTATGGAAGCCATCCGGCTTTTCGTGAGCGGACGCTCTCTGAACAGCCTGACTCCGGAGGAAGATTTCATCATCGGGGCTATGCTCGGATACGATATTTGCAGGCAGTGCGAACGCTATTGTCGTCGCAAATCGAACTCTTAGGAAACAGCACTGACTTTCAACTATTTGCCTTACTTTTGCTGTCGGTTATTAAGCCAATCCGTTTTCTCGATAGATAGACAATGGCGATGACGACAAATGAAGTCAAGGATAAGCAGTTGGAATTGGACAAACGCTACCTGCGCATGGCGCGCATTTGGGCGGAAAATTCCTACTGCGAACGGCGCAAAGTAGGAGCTCTTATCGTCAAAGAGCAGATGATCATATCGGATGGGTACAATGGTACACCGGCCGGATTCGAGAATATCTGCGAAGACGAGAACAACGTGACCAAGCCCTATGTACTGCATGCCGAAGCCAATGCTATCACCAAAGTGGCCGGCAGCACGAACAACAGCTCCGGTGCCACTATCTATATCACAGCAGCTCCCTGTATCGAGTGTGCCAAGCTCATCATCCAGAGCAAAATAAAACGGGTGGTTTATTCCGAGAAATATCGTCTGGAGGACGGCTGTCGCTTGCTGGAGCGAGCCGGCATTGTCGTCGACTTTATAGACATTTCCGATATTCAGGAATAGGTTTATTATGAAAAATTCATCCGGTCTTGGCGGCGCATTCTCTCATATTCTTGTCGCTGCCATCTTCAGTGCCGTAGGAGCTCTTGCTGCTCATTTTTATTTCACACACAAGAACCCGCGAGATTTGAATGAGGTGCTGAATCTGATCGACAAGCACTATGTCGATTCGGTAGATGTGCAGAAGCTGCAGCGCAATATGATTCCTTATCTCCTGGAGCAGCTCGATCCCCACTCCGTATTCCTTACGAAAACGGACAATGCCGAAGAAGCAGCCACACTCAGCGGCGGATTCTGCGGTATCGGTATTTCCTTCAATACACTGCTGGATACCATCGTGGTTACGCAGGTCGTACCGGGAGGTCCGTCCGATCGTGCAGGCATCCGAGCCGGCGACCGTTTGCTTCAGTCCGGATCGCAAAAGCTCTATGGTAAGGGCGTCGATATGAACAATGTCGAAGCAGTACTGCGAGGGGAAAAGGGTTCGGTGCTAAATATTCTGGTGCGTCGCAATGGGAAAGAATCCGTGCACCGGGTGGTGCGTGATGATGTGCCTCTTCCTTCACTCAATGCCTATTATCTGATAGAGTCTTCGATCGCCTATGTGCGGATCGATTCGTGGACAGGTACCACGCATGCGGAGTTTATAGAAGCCTTTGGCCGTCTGCGCAAGAAAGGGGCAGCGAGCCTCATCATCGACCTGCGGGAAAACAGGGGCGGCCTACTGGAGCCGGCTATTGCAATGGCCAATGAGTTTTTGGGCAAGAATCTTCCTATCCTTCAGATCGAGGGCAAAGCTTATCCGCGTGAAGAGATCGCATCCGATGGCAAGGGTATCTTACAACAGATCCCGCTGGTGGTGCTGGTGGATGAGTTCTCGGCCAGTAGCAGCGAAGTGTTTACCGGAGCCATGCAGGATCATGACCGTGCTCAAATCATCGGCCGCCGGACCTTTGGCAAAGGGTTGGTACAGCTTCCGTTCGATTTGGCCGATGGCTCTGCCATCCGCTTGACCGTGGCTCGTTATTATACGCCATCGGGACGTTCTATCCAGAAGCCTTATTCTTCAGGCGTAGATGAAAACTACTATCAGGATCTGAGGAATCGTTTCAATCACGGGGAGCTTTACTCGGCTGATAGCATACCCTTGCTGGGAGGCAAGAAATTCAAGACTGCCGGAGGCCGTGAGGTCTATGGCGGTGGCGGTATCATACCGGATATTTTCATTCCGCTCGATACGGCAGGACTTAACTCCTATATGATGAAGGTGGAGGATTCGGATTTGATGCCTCGCTATGCGTTCCTGTACAGCGATGCCAACAGGGCTTTTCTAAGTCGTTTTAAGACTATCGAGGAGTTGGGAGCTTATTTGGATCGTACTTATCTGATCTTCGACTTTGCTTCTTTCGCCCAGCGATACGGTGTCCCGATGCGTACCTCTTTGATCAACGAAGCCCGCAATCGCATGAAACGGCACATCAATGCTTACATCGCGATGAACTTCTTCGATCTGCAGGGATATTATCAACTGATACTGCGTGACGATCCGTTTATATACCAAGCAGTTTCCCTCATCAAAGAGGGCAAAACCTTCCCGTTGAAGCATGACTAAAAAGGAATTAAGAGCGCAGATCCGGCTACGTAATCGAGAGTTGCTCACGGCGGAAAGCTGCAAGGTCTGGTCACTGGCCATCGTAGAGCGGATTCGTGGGCTCGATCTTTTCAAGAAAGCCAGGCGGATCGGCCTCTACCACGCTTTGCCGGACGAGCCGGATTTGGCCGGCTTGCTACAGGAGTACGCCCATACCAAACAGCTTTTTATCCCCAGAGTGGAGGGGGACGACATCGCTTTCTATGCCTATACCGGCGAGGCTGATCTTGATGCTGCGGGGGCTTATGGTATCGCCGAGCCTACGGCCGATACTGCTACAGCCGTTCCTCCCTCTTCGTTGGATCTGCTGCTGGTGCCCGGTGTCGCTTTCGATCGAAAAGGCAGTCGCATGGGGCGAGGTAAAGGCTATTACGACCGCTTCCTACCCGCTACACAAGCTCGGCTTATCGGTGTCACTTTCTCGTATCGTCTATTGGCTGACTTGCCTACCGATCCATGGGATCGTCCGATGGAGGGTGTGATCACCGACAGCGAAACACTCCTTCTCTAACCGTTTCTTCCTTCCCTTCACCTTTGTATCTGCCCCTAAAGGGTGAATGTCTTCGGGAAAACAGCCCTCTCAGGGGATTCTTAGGCCGGACGATCGGGATGGAATCATATCCTGTTTTGGTCTGTCTTGCTACAGCCTTCCAGGGCTATCGCATTTGAAAGTTTATACTGTATCCTTGGCCTCTTTCTTCTATAATTTGGGACTTTAGTACATTAATGCGTACTTGTTTTAGCAATCGTTAGGTTTATAAGTGCGTTAACAGTTCAAATGCGATTGCCCTGACAGCCTTCCGAGGGTAGCTTGTCGGTTATACGAAAAGCCCTACTTTTGTAAGAAACCAATAAATATATACACAATGAAGTTTGAAGTAGCCAGCAACGTGTTGTTGCAACACTTGCAATTAATTGCCCGCGTCATAGCTTCACGCAGTACACTTCCAATTTTGGAGTCTGTCCTTTTCGAGCTGGAGGGGGATCAATTACGTCTTACCGCGGCCGATATGGCTAATCGGATGAGTACGGAACTTACCGTGAACAACGTAGGAGGCGAAAACGGTTCTTTCGCCGTTCCCGAACGAATCTTACTTGAACCGTTGAAAGAACTGCCCGATCAGCCTATCTCTTTTGAGATAAATATGGAAAGCAAAGCGGCTGAGATCGCATATAGCAACGGGCATTACAGTTTTGTGGTACAGGATGCTTCGACCTATCCGGTGGCAGCTTCTTTGTCTCCTGAAGCCATCGTTTCTATCGTGAAGGCCGAAGCCTTGCTCAGCGGCCTTTCGGCTACCCTTTTTGCTACCAGTCAGGACGAACGTCGTCCGATCATGACGGGAGTCTATCTGGATTTCTTCGAAGACAAATTGGTTTTCGTAGGCTCGGATGGACAGATCTTGGTGAAGCAGGAGGATGCCAATGTACAAAGCCGTCAGCGCAGTGCTTTCTGTCTGCCGAGGAAGGCCTGTCTTCTGCTGCGCAATGTCCTGCCCCGACTGGAGGGCGATGTGACGCTCACTTACGATAGCAACTATCTCCATATAGAGCTTGGCAATTATACGCTCACGGCACGCCTGCTGGAAGGTCGTTATCCGAATTATAATAGTGTAATACCCACGAGCAATCCTTTCTCCGTGAAAGTGGATCGTCTCCAGCTGCTGTCGGGAGCCAAGCGCGTATCCATCTTCTCCAATCCGGCTACGAGTATGCTGCGGATGGAGTTTACACCTGCCGGCATCCGCTTGTCGGCCAATGATATAGACTTCTCTGTGGCAGCCGAAGAACATGTGCCGGCAGAATGTCCGGCCGATATCAATATGCGTATCGGATTCAAGTCGGATGTCTTTCAGACCATTCTGCAAGGAATGTCATCGGAAGAGGTGATCATGACTCTGGCAGATCAGACCCGTGCCGGTCTCATCCTGCCGGCAGAGAATGCACCGGGTATCAGCCTCTGCAATTTGCTTTTGCCGATGAAGTTGATCGGCGAATAACAACACAATCGAATGAAATTGAATCTGAAAAATCCACTGGTCTTCTTCGACCTCGAAACAACGGGCGTGGACTTGGTACGTGACAGAATCGTCGAAATTTCTATTCTGAAAGTTATGCCTGATGGGAGTGAAGAGAGCAAAACAAGGCGTATCAATCCCGAACGTCCTATCCCTCCCGAATCGACAGCTATTCACGGCATCACGGATGAGGATGTGAAGGACTGCCCTCCATTCCGTTCGGTGGCCAAAAGTCTGGCGCAATGGATAGAAGGCTGTGACTTGGCCGGCTTCAATTCGACGCGATTCGATGTGCCGATACTGGTGGAGGAGTTTCTCCGTGCCGGAGTGGACATTGACCTTCGCCGGAGAAAGCTCATAGACGTTCAGACGATTTTTCATAAGATGGAACCTCGCACATTGGAGGCGGCCACTCGTTTCTATTGCAACAGGACTTTGGAAAATGCACATTCGGCCGAAGCCGATACACGCGCTACCTACGATGTATTCAAGGCTCAGTTGGATCGTTACGAGGGAACATTGGAGAACGATATGGCTTTCTTGGCCGACTTCTCCCGCCAGTTTCGCAACGTAGACTTTGCCGGCCGATTGGTTTATGACGATAATGACAACGTCATCATTAATTTCGGTAAGTATCGTGGCCGTAAAGCTCTGGATGTATTGCGTACGGATTCTGGCTACTACGGCTGGATCATGGACGCGGACTTTACACTGAATACGAAACAGGAATTTACCCGCTTGCGTATGTCTCTGAACAATCCCGAGACCAAATAAACAAGCATAAGAGAACCTCGTACAGATGAAATCATCTTTGGCCGGCAAGCACATCGTCCTTGCTATCACGGGGAGTATCGCTGCCTACAAGGCTGCCGTTCTGACCCGCCTGCTCATCAAGAAGGGGGCTGAAGTGCAAATAGTCATTACTCCTGCCGGCAAGGAGTTCATTACTCCCATCACTCTCTCGGCTCTGACATCCAGGCCTGTCATCAGCGAATTTTTCTCCGGACGGGATGGCACATGGAACAGCCATGTGGATCTCGGTCTCTGGGCGGATGCTATGCTGATAGCTCCGGCCACAGCCTCTACGATAGGCAAGATGGCACATGGGATCGCCGACAATATGTTGGTAACCACTTACCTTTCCGCCAAGGCCCCCGTGTTCGTGGCTCCGGCTATGGATTTGGACATGTTCCGACATCCGAGTACGCAACGCAATATCGAGATACTGCGCTCTTATGGCAATCATATCATCGAGCCGGGCGAGGGCGAATTGGCCAGCCATCTTGTAGGAAAGGGGCGGATGGAAGAGCCGGAGCGCATTGTGGAGATACTGGAGGCTTTCTTCGATGGGAGCGATCGCAAACCGCTCCTTGGAAAGAACGCATTGGTTACAGCCGGCCCTACATACGAGAAACTCGATCCCGTACGTTTTATCGGCAACTACTCTTCCGGAAAGATGGGCTTCTGCATAGCTGAACGTTTGGCCGAATTGGGGGCTTCGGTTACGCTTGTCGCCGGCCCTACTGCGATGCAGACAGCCATGGAAGGGATAGACCGTATCGATGTGGAGAGTGCCGTGGAGATGCTCGAAGCCTGTCGGAAACCTTTTGAAAAGGCCGACATAACCGTCTTGTCCGCAGCTGTAGCTGACTATCGTCCGGCAGAGCAGGCAGAGAAAAAGATGAAACGAGAGACCAAGGGCGACTTCGACCTCCGCCTGACCGCAAATCCGGATATAGCGGCTACGCTCGGAGCACTCAAACGTGCAGGACAGCGGTTGGTGGGTTTTGCTCTGGAGACGGACAGTGGGGAGCAAGAGGCTATACGCAAGATGAAAGCCAAGAACTTGGATGCAATAGTACTGAATTCGCTTTCCGATGAGGGAGCCGGATTTGGAGTGGGCACGAATAAGATCACCGTATTCGGCAGTGACGGCCGACCATCGGAATATCCGCTCAAGAGTAAGGTCGAGGTGGCCAAAGATATTGTGGACTATATAATCGAATTGGGATGAGAATGAGATTGTGGTGGGGGCTGTGGATCTGCCTGTTTTTCTGTACGGCCTCTGCTGTAAGTCAGGAGCTGAATGCCAAGGTAACCATCAATAGCGAACGTCTTGGCAGTAATGCCAATGCGGAGGCGTTCAAGACGCTGGAGCGTCAGCTCACAGATCTCCTCAACCTGACCCGATGGACAACGGCCACATTCAGTTTTGCTGAGCGTATCGACTGCACCTTTTCCATCAACCTTACCGAGGTGAAAGACGAAAGTCAATACAAGGCCGAACTCTTCGTTACTTCTCGTCGCCCTGTTTACAACTCCTCCTATTTTTCTCCTCAGCTTATCTGGCGGGATCAGGAACTGAACTTCGAATACAACCAGTTCGATCCCATCGAATATAATGAGACGGATCTGCAAAGTAATCTGGTAGCCTCCGTCGTATTCTATGCCTACTTCATATTGGCGATGGATTTTGACAGCTTCAGTCCTTTGGGAGGCAATTCGGCCCGTTCTATGATGCGTCAGATCGTAGCCAGAGCACAGGCCAAACAAGACTGGAGCGGCTGGAAAGCTTTCGAGAGTACCAAGAATCGCTATGCCCTTGCCGAGGCTATGAATGATGCCGAATTGGAGACTTTGCGCAAGTTTTGGTATGATTATCACCGACGGGCATTGGACGAAATGGTCGGCAATCCCAATCGCGGACGCACTACGGTATTAGAGCTGTTGCCTCAGCTGGAAGCTGTTTACAAGGTACGTCCCATGTCGCCACTGCTTTCCATCTTTGCGGCTGTGAAGCTGGATGAGATCGTGAATATATTGTCGAAAGCCAATGCTTCGGAAAAGCAGGATGCATATAAAATACTGAACAAGGTATTCCCGACTGAGGGAAACAAGCTGAATCCGCTCAAAAAATAATCCTCTTTTTCGGGATGTTAGCCTCTTTGCATATTGCCAACTACGTTCTGATCGACCGGCTTGATATTGATTTTGCCCCTCATTTTTCTGTGATCACAGGAGAAACCGGTGCAGGAAAAAGTATTCTCTTAGGTGCTTTGGGGCTGCTTGTCGGGGGGCGTGCCGATACTTCGGCTATTGCACCCGGTACAGATCGCTGCATAGTAGAAGGGCGTTTTACCGGATTCGTTCCGGAGATGAAAACCGTATTGGATCGCTACGACTTGGACTTCGATCCGGACGAATGCACTATCCGCCGCGAAATATCCTCCAAAGGCAAAAGTCGCGCTTTCGTAAATGATACGCCTGCTCCATTGACGGCTCTTCGTGAGTTGGCCGACTTCTTGATCGACATCCATTCTCAGCACAAAAACCTCCTGCTCGGTGACAGCTTGTTCCAGCTCAACGTACTGGATGCTTATAGCGGAAAACCCGATTTATATACCGGCTACAGGAAGGCCTATCGGGTGTATGCCGAAAAAAAACAAAAGCTGGAAGACCTTCGTAAGGCAGCCACCGCGACAGCATCGGAGTATGACTATTGGCAGTTTCGTTTCGAGCAATTGGATAAGGCCGGTCTCGAATCGGGAGAAGAAACTCGTTTGCAAGAAGAGCAGTCCATGCTGACGCATGCCTTGGACATTAAAAGAGAGCTGGGGCGTTCCTATAGCCTTCTCTCCGACGATGAGGGAGGACTACTGTCGGGGCTGAACAAAGTGGAGGATGCTTTGGTCTCCATAGAAAGCTATTATCCCGACTCGGTTTCTTACCGACAGCGAGTACGCGATGTTCGAATAGAGTTGGCCGATATTGCATCGGATTTGGGGCGGCGTTCGGACGATGTCTCCTACGAGCCGGAAAGATTGAATGCTGTAACGGGTAGGCTGGATGAAATTCACTCGCTCCTGCATCGTTACAATGCCGATAGCAGCGATGCTCTTATTGCCATACGAGACGATCTGGCCGAACGCCTCTCAAGGATCAGCACCGATGAAGAAGAGATAAGCCGACTTGAGCAAGAAGTCCTAATCCTTTATAAGGAGATTGAGGCCAAGGCATCGATGTTGACCGAAGAACGTATTCGGGCGGCTTCTGCTTTGGAAACCTCTTTGTGCGAATCCTTGCGCAAACTCAATATGCCTCATGTTCGTTTTGTCGTTGATATTCGCTCGACAGAATATGGCCCTCACGGAGCAGACAAGGTCGTTTTTTTGTTTTCGGCGAATAAGCAGATGGAGCCGGAGCCGGTATCGGAGATTGCCTCAGGAGGAGAGATCGCTCGCCTGATGCTATGCCTGAAAGCTCTCATTGCGGACAAGCGTTCTTTGCCGGCCATCGTTTTCGATGAGATAGATACCGGCGTATCGGGTGAAGTGGCTGACCGCATGGGAGAGATTATGGCTCACATGGGGCGAGGTATGCAAGTGCTCGCCATCACGCATCTGCCCCAAATAGCAGCTCGTGGGGAGCGGCACTACTTTGTCTATAAAGATGAAACAGGCGAACGGGCGCGCACTTTCATTCGGGAATTGACCTCCGAGGAACGGATACGAGAGATAGCCCGTATGCAGAGCGGAAACAACCTGACGGATGTGGCCCTGGCCGCAGCCAAAGAGCTTTTAGCAAGATGAAGAATGACAAAATGATATTCGGCCTGCACTCCATATCGGAGGCCTTCGAAGCAGGCAAAGAGATCGACAAGATCTTTATTCGTCGGGGACTCAAGACAGAGCAGACCGATGCAATCATTCGAGAGGCCGCAGAGCGGTGCGTGCCGGTGATGCATGTGCCGACAGAGAAGTTGGACAGGCTTACCACCAAGAATCACCAAGGGGTAGTAGCCATTCTTTCTGCCATCGAATATACTCGCTTGGATCAACTCATACCGATGCTCTATGAAGAGGGGAAGGCACCCTTCCTCTTGCTGCTCGATGGTATCACCGATGTGCGAAACTTCGGGGCTATTGCTCGTACGGCAGAGTGTGCAGGGGTGGATGCCATCATTATTCCCGAAAGAGGTAGCGTTTCGGTAGGAGGAGATGCTATCAAGACCTCTGCCGGAGCCTTGCATCGTATTCCGGTTTGTCGCGTGACTTCCATTCCCGGAGCCATCCGTAGCCTGCAAGAATACGGTATACGCATAGTCGCTGCTTCGGAAAAGGCAGCAGATCTATATACCGATGTGCCCATGGAGCTGCCTTTGGGTATAGTCTTGGGCGCGGAGGATGTCGGGCCATCGCCCGATACGCTTAGGATGGCCGATGGCATAGTGGCTATTCCGCAGATGGGGGCCATAGGCTCGTTGAACGTCTCCGTTGCAGCCGGTATCGTTATTTACGAGGTAGTGCGACAGCAAAGACTGCAATCATCAAATTCATAATCCAAATAAAAAACAGTACACAATGAAAAAGGTAATCAACACGAAGAATGCACCGGCCGCAATCGGGCCATACAGTCAGGCTATTCTAGTAGGTAATATGCTCTATGCTTCCGGACAATTAGGTCTCGATCCCGCCACGGGGAATTTTGTTCCCGGCGGAGTAACGGAGCAGACCGAACAAGTATTCAAGAACATTCGAGCTATCCTCGAAGAAGCGGGACTCACAATTGCCAATGTGGTAAAGACCACTTGTTTTTTGGCCGATATGAGTGATTTTGCAGCGATGAATGCCGTTTACGAGAAGCAATTTACCGGCGACTTCCCTGCTCGTTCTGCTGTTGCCGTTAAGACGCTGCCGAAGAACGGATTGGTGGAAATAGAGATCATAGCGATCAAAGACTGATCTTAGATCTCCTTCCTCCTCATGACGAGAGGCTGTGGCGAAAGGAATTTTTTCCTTCGCCATAGCCTCTTTCTTTATACCTAAGCCGCTGTATGGGATATTCCCTCTTGTTCGGACGGTCGGTATTTAGGAATCGAATGGGTAGATATTCTTATATTTGCGACTATATGAGAAAATCACTCACCATTAAAAATCAAAAACATAGAATGAAGAAAACGCTTTTGCTCGCTGCGGCAGTTGTTTGCAGCGGTTTCGTCGTACAAGCTCAACAGAAGAGTGCTGACGTTGTAGAGAATCGGTTCACTACTATTAAAGAAGTGCCCATTACGCCGGTGAAAGATCAGGCCAATTCAGGTACATGCTGGTCATACTCTGCATTAGGATTCCTCGAAAGCGAAATCCTCCGTATGGGAAAACCTGCAGTGGACTTGGCCGAAATGCACTCCGTAGCTCAGTCCTACAAGGACAAGGGTGAGAAGTATGTGCGTCTGCACGGTAAGCTGAACTTCGGACAGGGCGGCTCTTTCTACGATGTTCTTTATGTGGTGAAGCACTACGGCGTCGTTCCGCAGTCAGTCATGGAAGGCCTGAACTATGGTACGAAGAAGAATGCACACAGCGAATTGGCCGACGGTGCTCTGGCTTACCTCAAAGCTATCGTGACGAACCCTAACGGCAAGCTCACTCCTGCATGGAAAAAAGCCTATGACGGGATCATCGACAGCTACCTCGGCACATGTCCTGAAACTTTCACTTATGAAGGTAAGACCTACACGCCGAAGAGCTTTGCTCAGTATCTCGGCCTTAATGCCGACGACTATGTGTCGCTGACTTCTTACACACATCATCCTTTCTACACACAGTTTGCTCTCGAAATCGAAGACAACTGGCGCGGCTCTCTCTCCTATAACATGCCCATCAACGAGCTGATGGAGACGATGGAGTATGCCATCAACAACGGCTATTCCATCGCATGGGGTTCGGACGTAAGCGAAGTGGGCTTTACGCGTGATGGTATCGGCGTATTGGCCGACGTGGAAGGCATCGAAGCCAAAGGATCGGATCAGGATCGTTGGGTAGGATTGAGCCGTGCCGAAAAGCAGGCAGAGATCGTTCGCACGGTTAATAGTGCCGATTGTCCCGAAATCAACCCCACACAGGAGTTCCGTCAGAAAGGTTACGATGAGTACACCCTCACCGATGACCACGGTATGGTTATCTATGGTATCGCCAAGAACCAGAACGGACGTAAATTCTTCATGGTGAAGAACTCATGGGGCGAAACCGGTAAGTACAAGGGCATCTGGTATGCTTCTTACAACTTCGTAGCCGGTAAGACGATGAATATCATCGTGCACAAGAAGGCTATCCCTGCAGCCATCGCCAAGAAGCTCGGCATTCGCCAGTAAATCATATCCCCTGCTATCTTAGAAGCAGGTACCCCAAAAAGGACAAAGACAGCAAGCCCGAAAGTGATACGTCGCTTTCGGGCTTACGTTTTGCGTGGTACTGAGACTGTGTGAATGGGAGCTAAGCCAAGCCGGTACGCTTCAGCAAGGGAGCAATGTCCGGCTCATGTCCGCGGAAAGCTACATACAGTTCCATGGCATCAGCCGTATCGCCTCTCTCCAATATCTCACGACGGAAACGACCGGCTACCTCGCGATCGAAAATGCCCGCTTCCTTGAAAGCTGCGAAAGCATCGGCATCCAGCACTTCCGCCCATTTGTACCCATAGTATCCGGCTGCATAGCCTCCTGAGAATATATGACCGAAGGCCGTGCTCATCACGGCATTGGGGGGCGACGGGGGCAGGATAAGAGCTTTCGACCAAGCGGCCTCTTCAAAAGCCTTGATGTCCAATTTGTCATCCACCGGAGCAGATAATCCGTGCCATGCCATGTCGAGATAGCCGAAGCTGAGCTGACGGCATGCGCCGCTTGCTGCGAGATAATTTCGTGCCGAGAGGAGTTTCTCCCCCAATTCCCGAGGCATAGGTTCGTCCGTTATATAATGGCGGGCAAAGGTGTCGAGGAACTCCTTCTCCGTCAGCCAGTTTTCCATTATTTGGCTGGGAAGCTCCACGAAGTCACGGGCTACTGAGGTGCCGGACAAGGAGCTGAAGCGGCATTTGGACAGCATGCCATGCAGGGCATGACCGAACTCGTGCAGGAAAGTCTCCACCTCACCTGCCGTCAGGAGCGAAGGCTTGTCCGCCGAAGGAGGGGTGAAGTTCATCACGATGATAATGTGCGGATGCTGATGCTCGGACTGATCTCGGAGGTTGTTCATCCATGCTCCGTTTTGCTTGCCTTCGCGTGGGAAGAAATCCGTGTAGAGCAGACCGATATAAGAGCCGTCCTCATCCGACACTTCGTACACCTTTACATCCGGATGATAGACCGGCACATCCGTCCGTTCGGAGAAATGAAGCCCGTACAGTCGGTTGGCCAAGCCGAAGATACCACGTGTGACGCGCCCTAATTCGAAGTATGGGCGCATCATCTCATCGTCCAGATCGTAGTGGGCCTGTTTGTACTGTTCTGAGAAGTATGCCCAATCCCATGGTTGTATCGTGAAGTTATCGGCCTCGGATGTCTTGTTGGCAGCCCATTGGCGGATCATCTCCAACTCTTCTGTCGCTTTGGGTTTGTACGCATCCAGTAGTTTGTCCAGCAGCTCTTGGACTGCTTTGGGGTTCTTGGCCATTCTGTCATGAAGGGCAAAGTGGGCAAAGGTGTCGTAGCCCAAGAGCCGGGCCTCTTCGAGACGGCCGTTCACCATTCTACGGACCAGAGCCTCATTGTTATACTCATTGTCTACGAAGCCCACACACATTTTCGCTTCATACATCTGCCGGCGCAGGTTCCCATCGGGACAGTGCTTCATAAAAGCAAAATAGCTCGGAGCAGAAAGGTCGAAAAGCCAACCGTACGTATAGCCCTCTCGCCGGGCTTTCTCCGAAGCGAGTGCAAGAGCCGTCTCGGGCATCCCCGCCACAGCTGCCGGATCGCTGAGGTGGAGTTTGTAGCGTTTCTCGTCCTTGAGCACATTCTGTCCGAAGGTCAAGGACGCCATACTCATCTCTTCGGACAGGGTACGCAGCCGGTCTTTTTTCTCAGTAGGAAGGAGTGCTCCACTATCGACAAAGCCCCGATAGCAATTGTACAGAAGGCGTTTTTCTTCCTCCGATAGCTTTTCTTTCTCATCGCTCTCCCATACAGTCCGGATGCGCCCGAACAAGGGTTCGCTCAGGGCTATATCCGTACTGAGACGAGTCAGTTCGGGCATTATCTCTTGGGAAAGATTCATCAGTTCGTCGTTGCTGTCGGCATGCAGGAGATTGAAGAAAGCTCCACAGACAAGCTCCAGCTTTTCGCCACACAGCTCCAGTGCTAAGATCGTATTGGCGAAAGTCGGCGGTTCGGTACTGTTGATGATGGCATCTGCTTCTGCCCGTTTTTCTGCTAAGGCATACGCGAATGCTTCCTTGAAGTCCGCTATCGAAATTTTGTCGAAGGGGTAACTGCCGAAAGGCGTATCGAAGGGTTGTAAGAAGGGATTCATTATTAAAGATTGGGGATTAGAAATGAAATCCGACACGCAGCTGTATGTCGCCGGTATCGAATGACACGTTTGGGTAGAATTTGTAGGCTGTTTTGCGGATGAATCGACGCCCCACGATGGCTACATGCCAAGGCCCCGGATGGAATGCAAACTCCGAACTCGTCACCAGCAGGCGCGCTTTGCTTTCGTCGCCCTGCACCAGAAAAGAGCTGACGTCGCTCTTTCCCTGTTCAGGTTCTTCGTGTCCGATCCATGTATATAGGTGGTACGTCTCTAAACCGATGAGCAAACTCCAGAGATCGTTGTATGTAGCTCCCAGAAATGCCTTGCCGCTGAATCCGGTGCCGAGGTTATAGTCCCGATTGTCCACGTTGTAGTGATCCGAGAGACTGGCACCCATCGGTACGGCATTCAGGTAGGTTTCGGCATACAGATGCAGAGGCCTATGCCTCAGTCTCCCACGATGCTGGAAGATAAGGCCGCCACCCAAAGCCGCCACTTGCGAGATACGGTAAGGGGTGACGAGTATCTCTTCCGAATTCTTGCTTATGCGTTTTTCCGAATTGTAGTAGTCGAAGTGCTGAAAGAGACCTCCCACCAAAACCGTTCGTTCGCGTGCGAGCAGCTGGAGTCCGCTCAGGATCCCGATCAGATTGATCTGGCTCAGCAGAGGTTGCGATTCGGAGAAACTCAATCCGGCTTTGAATTGGAAGAAATCGTATGGAGAGAAAGTTTCGCTTCGGAATGGATCGCCGTAGTCGAATCTCAGATTCAGGGTCAGAGCCGTGGCACCGGTTCGGGCATGCCGCTTGTCCGCCAAAAACCGAAAGCCTGCATCGACGATGATATTTATAGGGACAGATTGGAACACGCGGCCACTCCTACTTCCCACGGAAGTGACCTCTCCGGCTGTCAAGCGGTTGAGAAAGCGCATCGGATTGATCAGTGCTGCAGCTACCTCACGCCCCGTACGTTCCCATCCTGTGGTTCGATTGTCTATGAGCAGATCGGACAGTCTATGCCCCATCTCTCCCAAGGCTACACCGCCTATGGTCGTGGCAAAGAGGTCGTTGATGCTGGGCGGTTCGGTCTCCATAAGCAGCTCCCACATCAGACTGCCGAAGAAGGCAAAGGGAGCCGAGTGCTTGAAACTCAAACCGTTCGATCTGGCAGCGTTGAAGTAGAGGGATCCGTGATAAGGATGTGCGAAGAGGTTGGTGACGAACTTGTCATTGTCCCAGCCGAAGCCTGTCTGGAAGTTGTTCTTGATCGTCTGCCAGCTGATGTCTGCAAAGTCTTCGTTCATGATGTAGTGATCGAAGCCCCATACAGCCAGATTCACACCTATCGTTTTGCCGATGGCGCGCCAAGGACGTTTGGACAGTGTCGAAAGCGAGTCGGTACGCAATTCAAGCCCTTGTGCCATAGGAAACCGCTGAGCGGAAAGTCCGATGGAAGAGAGTATGTACAGTAGTAGCAGCGATAGAAGCCTTCTTTTCATCTTTGTTCTGATGCCTGGAGGATGTGTGGTACTAACGTTTGACTATCTTTTCGGCCATGGTGCCGTCGTGAAGGAAGTAGACCCCTGCCGGAAGGTGATGCAGGTCCATGCGCACAGTCGTAGCGGATGTCCGGGCTTTGGCCACTACTCGGCCTTCATTGTCGAACAGGTATATCGTCCGCCCCTCCGGCAGACTCTGCGGATATTCTACGGTAATATGATCCGATGCAGGATTGGGATAAACCCTATACCCTGAGCCGATCGGTCCGATGGCATTAGACCCTTTCAGATAGGCGCGCAGGTAGAAATTGATATCCAACTTCGTATCCCTTCTGTTGATGGAGGCGAAAGGAGCACCTTCCGATGGATTCATGACGTACAAATCGCCCTTGCCAAGCATGGCCGGACCGGCATCGATACCCATGGGATAGCCTTTTGAGGCATCGGCCGTGTAGCCTATGTACAGATCTTTGCCCGATGGGATGACGAAAGGCGTAGAGAGTTGTACGCGGAAAGGATCCCCGGCCTTGAATCCCGTCACCTCCTGCTCGAACAGCAGTTCCTGCCGCGAAGCATCGCCCCAGATGCAGAGGCGGTACGCGCACTGCTGCTCGCCGGGGAAAAATTCGATGGCTTCGATGCTTTTCCCCTCATAAGGGGCGAGATCTGTAGCCGTATAAAGATGAGCTGCGGCGTATTCCATCTTTTTATTCTCGCCCATGTAGAGAAAAGGCTTGGTACTCCACGAAAGGATATTCTCATCTATCTCCTCCTCTATTGCCGGACGGATGTTTGTGATCATAATGGCATTGTCGTTGTAGCCACGCTTTTGGCTTTGCGGATTGAAGAAGCCGAGCGAATAGTAGCCATCGGCATAGCCTTTCCATCCCCAGTTGATATGGATACGCCCTTCCGCATCTATTCCGTCCAGCACGAATATATGTCCGCCGTATCCGTTGGTATTGGCCAGATATATGATCGGAAGCCCTCGCTCCATATCCGCTGCGATATAAGCATGCCATTCGTCCTGCGGAACCTGATGCACCACCTGATTGCGTGAAAAAGATTCATAGCCGAAGTAGCGGCGGAGGCAGAAGTCCAGTTTGTGGATGTATGCACTGCTGCCACCGGCACCGTAATTCATCTGCATCCCCACACCGCAAGCCAGCATCAGATTGGCAACGGCTTTGGCTTCGAGGGTGCTGTATGCTCCCTCTTCGTAAGTGTCTATCATATTGTCCCAATCCAAGGGAATGGTGTCGAGGCTCATTGAAATCGCTATCTGGCTGTTGGAAGTCGTGTAGTCGATCTGTCCTGTAGCTTTCTCGGGGTAACGATAATGAGCCACTACCTGCGCCATCGATGTAGCTCCGCAACCGGTGGGGGACTGGCTTCCATTGACGAGGGGCGTAAGCAAGTTGAAAGGGGCATTCTGTCCCCACTTCGTGCTTAGCAAAGGCCCTGTCGGGTTGTAGCTGCTTCCGCGTGTGCCATCATCGGAGGCATCCGAATGGATCGAAAGCAGTGCTTTGAGAGCCGGAGGTGCCGGCTCGTAATCGAACCGCCCTTCTCGGCTATAGCCGAGTATCTGTGTAGGAGCACTTGTCCCGGAGGATACGAGGACAAACCCTTCCCGATCGCCTATGTTGAAGGCGGAAGCCGGAATGCCGGCAGGGAGGGCTGCTCTGGAAAGGCTGAGCGTCTCTCTCTCCGGATATAGCCGCCGGGCGTATTCCCATGCCACCCGTTCATCATCGGGCATAGGCGACTGTGCTTCGATAGTCGATGCGTGGATAGCAATAAAAAGAAGAGAGAAGAATAATGATCGGAAGCCGGAGGCTTCTCCTTTGAAAAAGTATTTTAGCAGCATTGCCCAACGAATGTCTTATATATTTTCGTCCCAAAAGAATAAACGAAGATAAACAAATCTATCCCAGTTTTTAGCGCAGCTTTACTTTAGATAGCACGAACAAAAGCATAAAAGCCTGCCAAAAGCTTCCCACCCCAATACCACTCCCCCATCATAAGCGAACCGAAGAGGTCAATAGGGCGAGTTCTCCATAGGAGGTCCGACGAGTGGCCGGAGCGTCCTGTACGAACCGATTTGAAAGACATGGGGCTGTCATCTGTATTGCAGCGTCTACGCACCATTTTTTTCTCTATTAACCTGCCAAAAAATGTGGCGCGAGAAAGTTTTCGTTTTGGTTCGAGAAGTAAAAAATTCTCGCGCCAAAACGAAAAAAATCTCGCGCCGTTTCTTCAAGATTCACGCGCCACAATCGGAGCGTTTTCGGCTCGTATTTCGTATTGCCGAAAACGTCCGTTCGTTCTTCTTCGAGGCAGACTGCTGACGAAGTGCGAAGACGTGACGATCAGGTCAATTCATCATCAAATTTCCATCGAGGATATACTCCCGGCCTGCAACGGTTTGGAATGTCTTGGTAAGGGAGCCGTAGCGCAGCGTGCAGGGGGAGCCGCTTTTGGAGAGGATGGTCGCTCGGGTGAGTTTCCCGTCAGCCCATTCAAGGGCGATCTCGAAATTGCCTCTGGCACAAAGTCCGCTCACACTCCCGTCAGCCCATGCATCAGGCAGAGCGGGCAGCAAGTGGATGAAGCCGAGATGGCTCTGGAGCAACATCTCGGTGACACCTGCCGTGCCGCCGAAATTGCCATCTATCTGGAAAGGCGGATGCGTATCCCAGAGGTTGTCCAATGTGCCGTTTTTCAGCAGATTGCCGAAGAGCATATAAGCATGGTTGCCATCGTGCAGGCGCGCCCACTGGTTCAGCTTCCAACCCATACTCCATCCCGTAGCCCCATCGCCTCGGTGTTCGAGTACGATGCGTGAGGCTTCGGCCAACTTCGGGGTAGTGATCGGAGAGATCGTACTGCCCGGGTGCAGGCCGAAGAGATGGTTGACGTGGCGGTGGCGGCTTTCCGGATCGTCTATATCCTCCGACCATTCCATGAGCTGTCCATAGCGACCGATTCGATAGGGGGCAAGCTTTTTCAATACAGACTCCCACTGCTTGCGCTCCTGCTCGTCTACACCCAATACCTCGGCGGCTTCGATGGCATCGGCCAGCACTTCCCGAATGACTGCATGGACAAAGGTCGCCCCCTCGTCCACCGGCCCATGTTCGGGCGATGTAGAGGGTGCAGCGGTGTAGGAGCCGTCAGGCTTTTTCCATAGATAATCCACTGCGAAACGGGCACTGCTCTTGAGGAGTCCGTACCCGGTCTCACGCAGAAATCGGATGTCGCGCGTATAGTCATAGTAGTCCCATACATGCGTGGCCAGCCACGGGCCGGCCATGGGATTGAAGTTCCAAGCCATGTCCGTGCTTTCCAGCGGAGAGGTGAAGCCGAATATATTGCCGGATATGGAAGCTGTCCAACCTCGTGCTCCGTAATAAGCTTGTGCAGTCCGTTCGCCGGGCTTGACCAGTGTGCGGATAAAATCGATGAGGGGGTGTACGCATTCGCTTAGGTTGGCAGGGCAAGCCGGCCAATAGTTCATCTGAAGATTGATGTTGTTGTGGTAGTCCACTCGCCAAGGGCCGTCCACATTGTTGTGCCACATCCCTTGCAGATTGGCCGGCAGATTCCCCGGACGAGAGGAGGCAATGAGCAGGTATCGGCCGAATTGATAATAAAGCTCCTCCAAGCCGTAGTCGGGTTTGTCGGCGCGATACTCTTTGAGTCGTTGGGGGGTGGGCAGATCGGGAGATGCCGCCGTCGGGTTCAGGCTCAATCTGACACGATCGAATAGCGATGCGTAGTCGGCATAATGTTCCTGCCACAGAGCTTCATATCCTTTGGATACGGCCCGGTCTATCCACGTACGGGTCGTTTGCACAGGATCCGTACCGACATAGGTCTTCGGATCGGAGAAGTCCGGGTCGAAGTTGATACGATAGTCCGTATCGGCCGTTACATAGAATACAACTTCGTCGGCATCCCGAACGGAGAGCTTACCGTCTGCATTCGATACGGTACCTCCTCGTGTGGCAACCCGTATGCGGACGACGAATTGCATCCCGTTGTTGTCCAGCGTGCCCGTGTAGATCAGTCCGTCGTCCCCGGCGGATGCCATTCGTCCCGTAGAAAGGGGGTTGGGAGCGTAGCTGAAAACGAGGTTTTGTCTCTTGGCGCGATTGGCGGAGAACCGCATAACCATGACATTGGCGGGATAAGAGATAAAGAAGGAGCGTCGATAGTCCGTGCCGGCCATACTGAATTGCACCACGGCCAGAGCCGAATCTATCGAAAGAATACGCCGGTATGAGTCGGGATTGTCTTCGTTCAGATCGGTTTCCACATAAAACTCGCCCATCGTGGTGAAGTTGCCGAATCGAAAAGGTTTTTCGCGCGAAGCTTCGTAGGGAACCTCGCTGTTGAAATTCTCTCGAGTAAGTCGTTCTGCCACATCTTTTTTCCCTTCTGCAAATGCTTTTCGTATGGCAGGCAGGAGGTGGGCCGACTGTTTGTTCACATTCCAATAGTAACCGGCTCCTTTAGCCGTATTGGGGCCTCCCCTCCACAGTGTCTTTTCATTGAAAGTGATACGTTCGGTCTTCACCGATCCCATGATGTTGGCACCGATACTTCCATTGCCGATAGGAAGGGAGCAGGACTCCCATTCCCGGTCGGGATTTTGAGCGGTGTCGCCTGCCGTTTCGGGTTTGTTGTCCCCGCTCCACATTTCGGGGCGGCCCCCGTACCAAACGGCACGCCCTTGCAGGGTATTAGGCGTATCGAACCGGATGATGAGACCTCTCCTATAATCGGAGGCCCTTACAAGGGCTGATGTAAGCAAGAGGAAGGATAAGAGGACAAAGCGTTTTGCCATGATGTATGCAAGTATGACGGTTCTTTCTATTCGGTAATCCTCACCCTGTTGGTCCGTTCGAGCAGGAAGCGACTGCGATTGGGGTGGAAGGGTCGGTATCGGGTATTTACCTCTATGCGGTTGTTCCTGAAGACCAGTCCGTCCACCGACTTGGCGTACAGGATGGGGAGGTCGAACGTGTCGAATACATTGTCTTCGATCAGGATGCTTTCCTCCTCTCCTCCGTGGAAGAATCCTTGCTGGGCATCGAGTCGAGGTATTTCGGGGTAGATGGAGATAATGGCATTGGTGAACTGGAACAGATTGGTCAGCGCATTGACGAAGCGATTGCGACGGATGACTACCCGACGGCAGGCTCCCGTTTCGTACCAGCCGTTGCAATCGCCGCAGAGCAGGATGGCGGTTCCCGATGTGTGATCGAAGAGATTGTTTTCCACCAAAACAGGACGAGGTGTGCTGAACAGTGTGCCGCGAGCGCGATTGTTGCGGATGATGTTGTCGGAGAAGATGATTTCGGGAGTCCATGAGAGGTTTTCCACGCCGAATCCCTCTCTTTCGTTTATATCGGGATGGATCGGCTCGCTAAAGGAGAGGACGAACTCACGTACACCCTGTATCGATTCGCTATCATGGGGGCGGATGGCCACTAACCGATTCTTTTCGCCGATCAGATCCATTGTTGCCGAACGAATGAATTGCACGCTGTCGCCCACTTGTCCCCAGTCGAATCCCCACGATTGAGGGTGCATATAGCGTCCGATGAGGGTGTGGTCGTCTATACGGCGGACGACTTTGAGGTAGGTGCCGTGGACATTGATGGCATCGTCCATCATATTTTCGTAGAGTCCACCCGTTGAGACGATTCTCCCCTTACAAGCGGAGAAGTGGGTGGCATCGGCCTGTGTGGTGAAGTAGCGTGGATCATCCTCCCCTTTCAGGCAGACGTTGAAGGATGAGAGATTGATATTTTCGCATAGCTGTGCCAGCAAGCCCATTCCCTCGGCATAGTGTATGCGGATATTTTGTAAGAGGGTATTCCGATTGCCCGCCATGAAGATACCCGGAGCGGGACGAGAGTATGTGCGCATGGCTACCACAGTTCCCGGTGTGAGGCGTGTATCTTTCCAGAGCGGAGCACGAAGGGTGCGTGATCCAAGGTCTTCTACACCCTGTGTGGAATAGCTGAGGTCGCCGGTTCTATAGACCAGGTGCTTGCTGTCCGGCTGAAAAGCAATCCCCGTAATCGGACGAGCTGTCCATCCTTCGCCGTAGGTCTCGAAGAAACCGTCTTTGTCGATGCGGTACTTGACCCATGGAGCTACTTGGAAGAGCATTCCTTGCAGGCTGTCGCTCTTCAATATCTTTACCTGTCCGATATGCGGATTCTCGAAGTCGATACTGAAGTCGCGTAAGGTGCAGTCCGTGGAGTTCAAAAGAGAAAGGGGCAACATTCGTCCGTGAAAGACGAATTGTGCCCCTTGTCCGTCCAGTGTAAAGCGTTGGAATCCCTCCAAGGCCATGCCCACTCGCTTCGGATTGGTCTGATCGTGATTGGATATGTAATAGGTACGCGTTTCGGCTCCCTCCTCATGGAAATGATATGTGCCTGAAGAGAAACGCAGCACGATACTGTCTCCCGACCGGCATTCGGTTCGTATTCGGGCAAGCAGCTTGCGCAATATGGGCGATGCGTTCTGCTTCGTGCCGGCTTTCAGTCCGTAGTGGGACACATCATAGACTCGTACTTCGGATAAAGAGGGCGTGACGATAAGCAATGCCAGCAGAGCAAAGAGCAAGACACGTTTCGTTTTTGTCATCATAGCTGTACAAGAATTATTGCAGCGGACACCTCCTTCTTGAGAAGGAAGAGTCCGCTACGATGTCGGGATCCTGATGGATCTGATGAACACCTCACTGAGGGTTCAAAGATAGTTTTCTTAGGAATCTTTTAGAAGTCTATGCCCCGATAGAAGTCCAGAACCTTGGCTTTGTATATGAAGTCATACTTGGCACGAAGTTCTTCCACTTGGCTGAGGGCATATTTCGTTTTGGCTTCGGCATATTCGTAAGCAGACAAGCGACCGGCCTCGAAGCTGTCCCGGGCATATTCGTATGCCTTGAGCGTAGCTGCCTTGCTGTTTTCGGCTGCTGCGATGGCTTTGTCGGCTGCCACGGCATTGCTGTATGCTTGCCTGATCTCTTTATAGAGGGCTTTCTTCTCTTCAGCCAGTCGGAGTTCGCTTGACCGCACTTGCAGGCGACTGCTTCGAATGCGGTCTTGCGTTTGCATGGCAGAGAAGATGGGGATATTCAAAGAGAGTCCGATGCTGTAGCTGCCGTTGTTCTTCCATTGTTCGGAGAAGGAGGGGGTGAGGGCGGCATACTCCTTGCCGAGGTCGCGGAAGTAACCGTTGCTGTATCCGGCGGAGAGGCTGAGCGTCGGGAAGTATGCTGCACGAGCCGAAGCCAGACCTTCGCGTGCCGAGGCTATTTGCAGCTCGCTCGAACGCAGTACCGGCTTCAAACCGAGAGCCGCACGATAGATTTCTTCGGGAGCAAGGAGAGATCCCAACCTTTCTGCTACGAGAGCATCTGTGTCGGGAGCCTTGACAGTAATGCTTTGGGGATGCTCCAGTTCGAGGGCTTGACCCAAGTCCAGACGAGCCAGCTCCTCCTCGGAACGATATTGTACGAGGAGCTGTTCGTCCTTGGCCATCTGGGCATCTATGTCGAGGAGTCTACCCTCTGCCCATTTACCTACGCGAACCATTTCGGCCGTGCGATTGCGTTGCTCACGGATGAGTGCCAATTGTGTTTCTGCCGTCCGAGTCATTTCCTGACGGAAGAGCAGATTGATATAGAGGGCCGCGATTTGCAGACTGAGGTCTTCACGCGCTTTTTGAAGTCGGGCTATGCCGTCCTCGACGTTGTACTTCTGCTGCTTGAGATCGTGCAGACGGCGCGTGCCGCTGAATACTTCCACCGACGCTCCGATGCTGAGATTGGTATTCATCGAGGAGCGATCTACCGTTACACCCGTTTTGTCTTTCGAGCGTCCGAAACTGTAATTGTGTCCGATGCCGGCATTGACCGTGGGCAGGAAGCTGTGTCGTGCTGCATCGAGACCGATGATTCGGCTTTCTTGTTCGATCTCCTGTCTGCGCAGATTCAGGTTGCGCTCCTTGGCTATCCGGATACAGTCTTCCAGAGAGAGATCTGACACCGGATTGGCCGATACTCCGGATTCATTCTGTGCACGAAGCAAGGAGAGCGAAGATAGGACGGTCAGTGCCGTCAGGAGGATTGTCCGTTTCATTTCTTCTCTTCGGTTTTTTCTATTCCACGCACCTTTTCACCGACTTTAAGTCCGCTTTTGATTTCAATATTCGAACCGTTCGACACGCCGGTTTTCACCTGACGGCGTTCGGTCTGTAGCGGCTTCTCTGCTTTTACCACCTGCACAAAAGTGCTATCGCCACTGAACTCTATACAAGCTTCGGGTACGGCCGGTACGCCATAGGCTCCTTCGAGTACGATCTCAGCATTGGCACTATAGCCGGCGCGGATCACTCTATCGCTTGGAATATGTACCGAGGCTTTCACTTCGAATAGCACAGCTCCGTTCACGATGCTGCCCTTGGGTGCAAGGTATTCCACTGTGGCAGGAAAACTTTCTTTCCCCAATGCTCCCACCGAAATGCGCATAGGAGAACCCAGTCGAATACGACCTACTTCCGTCTCGTCTATCTTCCCGACAAAAATCAGATCATTCATATCCGCTATCGAAGCGATGGTCGTTCCCTCGTTGAACGTATTGGCCTGAATGACCGAATTACCCACCTTGACGGGGACATTCAAGATCTTACCCGTTACCGTGCTGCGCACAAGCGTATTGCTCTGCTTGGCTGTACGGCTGCTGGCACCTTTCTTTACGATCTCCATGGCTTCACGCGCATTGGATAGTTCTTCTTTGATTTTGGCAAAATTCGCTTCGGCTGCCTCGAACTCTTCGCGGGCAATGACCGACTTGTCGAAAAGATCTTTGCTGCGAGTATAGGATTCTTTGCCTTGCTCGAATGAAATCTCCGCCATACGGACACGGCTCTCGGCCTGACTGAGCTGGATCATTTCCGGAACGACTGTGAGGCGAGCGATCACGTCACCGCTCTGTACCACATCGCCGGCTTCGTGCAGCAGTTCGGCTACGATACCGTTCATCTGTGGCTTGATGAGCACCTCATCCCGCGGCTCCACCGTACCGGTGATCACCGTCTTGCTCTCGATCGTGTCTTGCTTGGTTACCGTTTCGATTTGGTACTCTTTGGGTTTGGCTTTGGATTTTTGCCAGAGGAACATGAAGGTGCCGATCACGGCAACGGCCAACAGCACCCAAAGGAAGATCTTGAAATACTTTTTCATCTTGGTTCTTATCTTATTTGTTTTTCTTTATTCGAATTATGAAGGGGGGCAATAATCTAATGTAAAGGCTGTTATTCATCCCTGATGGCATCGATCGCTTTGATCTGAATAGCCCGATAGGCAGGGAGCAGCCCTCCGAGGATACCGCCGGCTATGATGATAAAAAGAGAGAGCAAGGCGGTACCAAATGGTATCAGAGGATTGTAGAAAGGGAAATTGCCGGACGAGCTTTGGGAAAAAGCCATATCGATCACACTCATCAATCCCACACCGAATACCAAACCCAGCAGTCCGGCCAAAGCTGTCAGCACAAGGGATTCGCTCAGGATCTGTCCGATGATCGTACGCGGCTTGGCTCCGAGTGCTCGCCGAACACCGATCTCTCGCGTTCGTTCGCGGACGGTGACAAGCATGATGTTGGAGACACCTACGATACCTGTGAGCAGCGTGCCGATACCGACGATCCAAACGAGCAGATTGATACCGGTGAAAATCATATTCATCAGCTGGAACTGAGCCGAGATATCGAATTTGGAAAGAGCTTTGTCATCGTCCGGTGCTATCTGATTGCGGCTACGGATGATGGTTTCGATCTTCCTGAACATTTGTTTCATGTCGGCCGAAGGATGGGCGCTGACAGCGAAGTTCTCCACACGATTGCCGCTATTGGATATTTGTTGCAGCACGCTATAGGGGAGGTAAACGCTCCTTTTAGGCGATGATCCGATGGTGACGTTGTTGCTTTTCGCTTCCACCACACCTATCACTCTATAATAAAGTCCGTTTACGCGCAGCACCTGACCGATAGGGTCGGTAGTCCCGAATAGTTTTTCTCTTACTTCTTTTCCGATCATGCACACTTTCCTGCGCAGCTTATCGTCCACGGCATTGAGCATTCTGCCTTGCAGGATATTGACGCGGCTGATCTCGAAAAAATCAGGCTCTGCTCCTACGATCGAGTATGTCTCGGACTTGTCTCCGAATACGACGTTTTTGTTCGATCTCGCGCCCCACATGATCGGACTGATGAACTCCACTTCGGGAACTTGGCTGCGAACCGTCCGTATATCGCCGGAGGTCATACTCCAGCTTCGACCGCTGCGGAAACCCATATAAGGTTTTGACGTCAGGTTGGTCCAGTAGAAAGCAGAATTAGAGGCAATGCCTGACACTTCGCGCAGAATACCATTGCTGAAGCCGGCCCCCACGCTGGTCAGTACGACGAGCATGAAGATACCCCAGAATACACCGAAGGCCGTGGCCAGACTGCGTCTGCGATTGCTGTAGATCGTATGCCAGATCTCTATCCAGCGATCTCTATCGAAAAATCTCATAGTCTCTTCTCTCTCCTCCTTCGTTTAGTTTCTCATAGCCTCCACCGCGGGGATTCGTACGGCTTTGCGGGCAGGCTGGTATCCTGCTATGGCTCCGCTTACTACCATGACTATCAGAGCCAACAGGGCAGTGCTCAGATCGATGCTCGGATCGCGGAAGAGCGTCAGCGTTATTCCCTCTACCTGTCTGCTCCCCACACCGGTAGTCTGTACCCAGTGCGATACGAACTCCATCAGACCAACACCGGCCACCAAGCCGATCAGTCCGGAAAGCAGTGTGACCACTACCGCCTCTGTCAGAATCATATGGATGATAGCCCTTGGCTTGGCTCCCAATGCTTTGCGAATGCCTATTTCGCGCTGTCTTTCATTGACGGTCACTTGCATGATATTGGCCACTCCGATAATCCCGATGACAAGGGTGCTCAGCCCGATAATCCAGAGAAAAACATCCATGCCGTTGAATATCTTGTCCATCATTTTCATGTCCGTCACCGGTGCATCGACATAGGGCACTTCCATATCGGTAGGATCATAGCCCTTGCGGAAGGCCAGTTGCCGATTGAGTCGCACTTTCAGTCTCTCCACATCCGCCTCGGTTCGCACCGTCGGGCAGTTCATGAATAGCGTACAGTCCAGACCGAATCCCTTGCCAAAAACACCTGAATAGGTGGCGAAAGGAATGTAGTTGGGGCTGAATTGCCCCTGTTCGCCTTTGCAGACGCCTACCACGAGGAAAGGGATTTGGGACAGATTTACGTATTTCCCTATGGGTGAAACACCTTCCCCGAATAAGACATTGGCGGTCTGTTCGCACAGGACTATTACTTTTCTCTTCATGGCATCGTCCGATGTGGAGAGGAAACGTCCTTGGAGCAGATGCGTCTTGACCATATTGCCGTATTCTCCGGATACGGCTTTCGTAGGAGTGGAGTGTGTCCGATCCTCGTACTGTACGTCGTAGCTCCACTGGTTGGTATAGTATGCCGCACCTTCGATCAGATCGGGATTGAGCTTGACCAGATAGTCGCAGTCAGCAGGTGTCAGCTCTATATACCTGTCCTTGGGATAGCCTCCATACTCCTTGCCGGTGCGCCATGTGGAGAAGCTGATGGCACTCGTGCCCATACCGAACTGCTCCACATTGTGCCGGATGCCATGCTGGAATCCGCGGCCGGCACTCAGCAGCAGTACCAGCAACAGTACGCCCCAGGCTACGGCAAAGCCGGTGAGAGCCGTACGTAGCATATTCTTGCGCAGGGTGGCTCCTAATTCATGCAGATTGTCTAAATCGAACATACTGTCTATCGCTCTTTTTAAGGTCTTAGGCTCCGATGATGCCGTCTTTGATATGGATAATCCGATCCGTACTGTCGGCTACCGACTGTTCATGCGTGACGATCACCATGGTGATCCCATCGCGATTGACACTGCGCAGCAGCTCCATCACCTCTACCGTCGTAACGCTGTCGAGTGCTCCCGTAGGCTCGTCTGCGAGGATAACCTGTGGCTTGGCTGCCAGAGCGCGTGCTATGGCAACGCGCTGTTTCTGTCCGCCCGAAAGTTCGTTGGGCAGATGATCGGCCCAATCTTCCAGCCCCACGCGCCGGAGGTATTCCATGGCCATCTCATTGCGCTTGCGACGGCTTATGCCCTGATAATACAGGGGTAGGGCGACGTTCTCCACCGCATTTTTGAATGAGATCAGATTGAAGCTCTGGAATACGAATCCGATCAGTCTGCCTCGTATCTCCGCCGCTCGGTTCTCGGAGAGATTGCGGATGAGTTCGCCATGCAGGCGATACTCACCTTCGTCGTAGGTGTCGAGTACGCCGAGGATGTTCAGCAGCGTACTCTTGCCCGATCCGGATGCTCCCATGATAGAGACCATCTCTCCTTTGGCGATGTGCAGATCTATACCCTTGAGCACGTGTAGGGGTTGTGCTCCCGGATAAGTTTTGTGGATGCCTTTGATGTCGATCATTTTATTGCGATTGTTCTTTTATTGTTTGCCTTGCTCCCCCTTGCGCATGATGATGGAAGGGATCAGAAGTCCGAGGCCGCCAAAAATCAGCAGACAGATTCCCGAAAGGGTTTCGAATGTGTGGCCGAAAGACCAGTTGAACTGACTATTCACCGCTTGTTGGAAAAAGAAAGTAAGGATGAAAGCCAGCAGCAGCCCGATGCCCATGCCTACCATCATGAAACCTACTTTGATACCGAGTCCTTGATTGTCTCGAGTGCTAAAGGAGGAGGTCAATCGGGTCAAGTCTGCATTTCTTTCGGGAGAAGGCAGAGAGTCGAGCTTCTCGATCAGGCGAAGTCGTTCGCCACGGCGTACGTAGAGTTCGAAAATCTTGAAGATGAAGTAGAACACTACCGCAGGTACCAAAATTGATTCTAAGTTCATAATCGTTTCTTTTTAGTTTGGGGGTTATTACTTTTAGTTTGTTTGCCTCTTTGACGGACAGTGCTCGAAAAGGTTACACCTCTGTATCGCCGAGTACTCTCTTAAAAAGAAACCGCTCTGCCATCAAACCTGCTTCGTTCTCTTCTTTTGTCTCTTACACTCTTCTCTTATGCTTGCGCTATGACGGACAAATTTCTCGTCCGTATATATGCGTATTAGCCAAATAGTACACCGCAAAAGTATGCCATAGTTTTGGAATCTGCAACACCAAGGCCGAAAAATTTTTCTCGCAGGTGGTATGTCCGTGTGGTCTGTATATGATAATAGCCGTCAGGATGTGGAGAAAAAGGACGATCCGAGCATCGTAGTTCATCAGGATAGAAAGGGGAGAATGAGGCCTCGGAATAGATGATTTCGTGTAAGTTTGGCGAAAGATCTCACCCGGGACTGTAACCGAATCGACAAATCTGCGTCTAAGCGATGAGATGGAGAAGCAATCCGACAGCTACTATATCAGTGCCGTGCAGGCGGGCGACACCGAAAGTTTCGCCCCTTTGGTGGAGCGATACAGCGACATGCTGTATGCTCTCCTCTGTCGGCTGCTACAGGACGAAGAGGATGCGGCCGATCTGTTGCAAGACACCTTCGTAAAGGCTTTCAGGCATATCGGCCGATTCGACGGCCGGAGTTCGTTCTCCACATGGATCTACCGAATCGCCTACAATGAGGCAATAGACCATCTTCGTCGCCGCAAGGCCTATGTAACCGATCGGGTGGAGGAGCTGCCCGATGTGCCGGACGAAGATCTCGAAACGTCCGGAGAGGATCCGGAGCTGCTGCAGCAGGCATTGGACTCGCTGCCGGCCGCTGACAAAGCCTTGCTGCTCATGTTCTATTCGGACGACCTGTCGGTACGGGATATAGCGGAAGTGACCGGCATGTCGGAGTCCAACGTGAAGGTCAAGCTCCATCGGCTTCGCGCCAAACTCTATAAAATGATGAGAAAATGAAACAGAATATAGAAGACAAAAAGCTCAAAGAACTGTTCCGACAGTTGCCCAAACAGCCGGCCGGACTCAAACAACGCTTCGATGTGATGCGTGCCGTCCGAGAGGAAGCCGCTCGGCGCGAACGGCGTGCCCATCGTCTGTTCGGCATCGCCATGGCGGGAGTATGTGTCCTTGCGGTGGTTGTCTTCGTGGTATTAGGTTCCAAGGGATTGTTTAGCGGTCTCGATTTCGATAGCTTGGTTCAAGACCGACCTTTCCGCAATCCCTTCGCCGGTTTGGGCAAGGATATAGCCGGAGCACCTCTGATCTTCCTGTCCGTGGTCGTCCTCTTCGGGCTGTTCCTCTACGAACTATATCGCAATACGAAGCATCGCGACACCAAGTCGTAGACCGCTCCGGCAACCCTGCTGCGTATCCCGTCGAATAAGAACGGGGCAAAAGGAGGGGAATGCATGAAAAATCCGATTCAACAAAAAAACTCAGGCATACTCCGGCCTGAATCCTGTGTCTGCCGAAGTCGTGTACCTCTGATAGAACCGACCTTCCGCCATCAAGGCAAGACTACACCTTTGAGCCGATAGGCCAACATCTGCAAATTACAGTCTCGAAAAATACGAGCCAAAAACGCCCGGATTGTGGTTCCAAAATCGGGGAAAAACGGCGCGAGATTTTTTTTGTTTTGGCGCGAGAATTTTTTATTTCCCGAACCAAAACGAAAAAGTTCCCGCACCACGTCTTTTGGGCGTGTGAATAGAGAAAAAAATGGCGTGTGACGAAAGACCTGCAAAAGATTCGATACGACTACTGTTGTTCCCGGTTGTAAGTGCAACAAAAAAATAAAACGCCCCACGATGCTTGGCTCAAACACAAAAAAGTTCTATTCTGTTTGATTTTTGAAAGAGAAAACATTATATTTCGCCTCTCAATTCAGTCTCCTTTACTTCTGTCCCTGCGAGTTACCGGATTATGATCACCTGTCCCGGATATTATCCATATTATTTCCCTGAGGATATTTATATCCGGAATATTAATATCGATGACGAGTTTTCTCGGACCGGCTATCGCGTTTTCATCGGTAGTAATGTTACAAGTGAAGGTCAGTCAGGCGATGTGGTTATCGGCACGAATGGTAATGTAAATATAGAAGCAAAATCATTTTTGCTTGCCAAGGGATTTCGATCAAAAAAAGGCTCTATACTAAAACTTAAAAAAACGAGAAAATGAAAACGAAATTATTGGGAGCGATTTTTATCTTAATTTGGATCGCTTTTATGCCTCTTTCGGCGCAGCAACCCAAAGAGATTCCGCCCAAACCGACGGATGAGACCTATGAGTACATTCCTTTCCCGACGGGTGAGGCCATTTGGAGCAATCGCCGCTATGACAATATCTGGACTCCTCAAGAGCCTAAGAATACATTCAGTACCATCTTTATGAAGGGCGATACGCTCTGGTACGACTATAAGGTTTATCGCAAGTTGTATCTCTGCAAAGGCGATACGCCGGATTACAGCCCCGAGAACTTCTGGGGAGGACTCAGGGAAGAGGATAAAAAGATTTATTTCCGGCTATCTGAAACCTACAAAGGCCCCCACCATGTAATCCCGATGTTCTGTGATTTCTATGATCCCGATTTACCACAGGTTAGCTATGACGAGTTTGTTTATTGTGATTTCAATATTCCGGAGAATCCCGATGAGTATTATGGTGCTTTTTTCGACCAAAACCCTCAGGTTCCTATGGGTGCAGCTTTGGGCCAATTGGGTGTTAAATTTCTCCGTACCGACTACGAATGGATAGGCGAGCGGTGGAGACGTGTTTTTTATTTTGATTCTTTCCCTCTGGATATGCGTTGGATAGAAGGTATCGGATGCGACAGAGGATTCGGCTACAACAGTGCCCCTGTAGCTTTAGGAGATTACATGATTTGGGATCTGAACCTGCTGTGTTTCTTCCAAGATGGAAAACAGCTGTATCACTGTACGGATTTCAATATACCTTTTGCCGGCTCTGAGAACTGCTTCCCGGCCGATTTCTTTCCCTTCTCGATCGATGAGGCTATTTCGGATGGGAGCATATCCGTTCGATTCGAAAACGGCAGGCTTGTATGGGATAAAGCGATTTTCTCGCGTATTCTGCTGTACGATATGCAGGCTCGCTGCGTCTTTCGGGCCGAAACGGTCGGGATGAACTCCGTCGAGCCGAAAAGTTCCATTCCCACCGGCATTTACCTCTATTGTGCAGACGATGCTTCCGGCAACCGCCACACCGGCAAAGTGAGTATACCATAGCAGTCTGCGCCGAGAGACTGAGAATGACTTCGGTGATGAATAGTCAGGTCATACATAAGGCCCTGCAAGGTGATGACAGACCCTTGCAGGGCTTTTCTTCTCGAGAGTCTCAAAAGCCTTTGGGACGATCTCGTCATATTATCCCGTACCTTTTTGTCATTGAACATTATAGTTACCTTTGTGCCGATGTGTGGAAACACAGCATAACTAAGCCTGAACCTCGGACATCAATATCTTCAAAATAAGAAATGAAAAAAGACAGCGTTATTTTCGACCTGATCGAAAAAGAACAGCAGCGCCAGCTCAAAGGCATCGAGCTGATCGCATCGGAAAACTTCGTAAGCGAACAAGTTATGCAGGCTATGGGTAGCTGCATGACCAATAAGTATGCCGAAGGTTATCCCGGCAAACGCTACTACGGAGGTTGCGAAGTGGTAGACCAAAGCGAGCAAATCGCCATCGACCGTATCAAACAACTCTACGGAGCCGAATGGGCCAACGTACAGCCCCACTCCGGAGCACAGGCCAATATGGCCGTTCTGCTGGCTTGCCTCGAAGCAGGCGATACGTTCATGGGGCTGAACCTCGAACACGGCGGCCACCTGTCGCACGGCTCACTCGTCAATAGCTCGGGTATCCTCTACCGTCCCATCGGCTACAACCTGAGCGAGGAGACGGGAATGGTGGACTACGACCACATGGAGAAAATGGCCATCGAGCACAAACCCAAGCTGATCATCGGTGGCGGTTCGGCCTACTCTCGTGAGTGGGACTACAAGCGTATGCGTGAGATCGCCGACAAGGTAGGTGCCCTGCTGATGATCGACATGGCACACCCTGCCGGTCTGATCGCTGCCGGTCTGCTGGAGAACCCCGTGAAGTATGCTCATATCGTTACTTCTACGACTCACAAGACACTGCGAGGCCCTCGTGGCGGTATCATCCTCATGGGCAAGGACTTCGACAATCCTTGGGGCAAGAAAACTCCGAAGGGCGAGATCAAGAAGATGAGTGCACTCCTCGACTCTGCCGTATTCCCCGGTGTACAGGGCGGTCCGCTCGAGCACGTTATCGCTGCTAAGGCTGTAGCTTTCGGAGAAGCACTGGATCCTTCGTTCAAGGAATACCAGACGCAGGTGAAAAAGAATGCTGCCATCCTGGCACAGGCTTTCATGGACAAGGGCTATAAAGTGATTTCCGGTGGTACGGACAACCACAGTATGCTGATCGATCTTCGTCCGAAGTTCCCCGAACTGACGGGTAAGGTGGCAGAGAAAGCCCTCGTGGCAGCGGATATTACCGTGAATAAGAACATGGTACCGTTCGATTCTCGCTCTGCATTCCAGACATCGGGCTTCCGCGTGGGTACTCCGGCCATCACCACTCGTGGCGTAAAAGAAGACAAGATGGGCTATATCGTGGAGCTGATCGACCGAGTGCTCTCTGCACCGGAGGACGAAGCGGTAATTGCATCGGTTCGTGCCGAAGTCAACCGGATGATGGCCGATTATCCTCTCTTTGCTTGGTAAGAAATCCCAAGAGCGCTATCTGCCTGTCCTCCTCATAAGAGGATAGGCGACAGTTCTTTCTGATATTCTGGAAAGCACGCAAGTGTGTGTGGTGTCGGTAGTAACCGGCGCGCTCTCACTTACGTGCTTTTATTGTTTGATTACTAATTCATACCTGACAATGAAACGACTGACTATCGGAGCATGCATTTGCTGCCTCCTTTCCCTTCTGGCCTGCTCGCAGAAAGCCAAGCAGGTGGAAATCCCCGAATATGACAAGGGTATAAACATCATTCCCTTGCCGATGGAGCTGACCGAATCGGACGAAAGCTTTACGGTCGATAATAAGACTACGATCCGCGTCTCTAACGAGGAGCTGAAGCCCATCGCCAAATTTCTTGCCGACAAGCTGAAGGCCTCTGCCGATCTTTCTCTCGATATAGAGGTAGGCGAGGAGCCTTCCGAAAACGCTATCTACATCGGCATCGATTCGACTCTTCCCCTTAAAGAAGAAGGCTATACGCTCCGGTCCGATAAGCGTGGAGTCACCATCCTCGGCAAGTCTTCTCACGGAGCTTTCTATGGTATGCAGACTTTGTTGCAGCTCCTCCCTGCCGAAGTAGAGTCTTCTAAGGAGGTACTGCTCCCGATGGTGATACCCGGTGTCGAGATCAAGGACGAACCGGCATTCGGCTACCGTGGCTTTATGTTGGACGTATGCCGTCATTTCCTTTCGGTGGACGACATCAAGAAGCACATCGACATCATGGCCATGTTCAAGATCAATCGTTTCCATTGGCACCTGACAGAGGATCAGGCATGGCGTATCGAAATCAAGAAATACCCCCGACTGACCGAAGTGGGGGCTACAAGAACGGAAGGGGACGGTACGCAGTACTCGGGCTTCTATACGCAGGAGCAGGTACGGGATATTGTACAATACGCATCGGATCGTTTCATCACGGTGGTTCCGGAGATCGAAATGCCCGGACATGCCATGGCTGCCCTTGCGGCTTATCCGCAGTTGGCTTGCTTCCCGCGCGAGTTTAAGCCCCGAATCATTTGGGGAGTGGAGCAGGATGTTTATTGTGCCGGCAAGGATAGCGTCTTCAGTTTTATCTCTGATATTATCGACGAAGTGGCACCTCTCTTCCCCGGTACATACTTCCATATCGGAGGGGACGAATGTCCCAAAGATCGCTGGAAGGCTTGCCCGCTCTGTCAGAAGCGCATCCGCGAAAACGGACTGAAAGACGAACACGAGCTGCAAAGCTATTTCATCAAACGGGCTGAAAAGATTCTGCAGAAGCACGGTAAGAGACTCATCGGTTGGGACGAAATCCTCGAAGGCGGACTGGCTCCCACCGCTACAGTGATGAGTTGGCGTGGAGAGGATGGTGGCATCGTGGCGGCCAATATGAACCACGATGTGATCATGACGCCGGGTAGCGGTGGTCTCTACTTGGATCACTACCAGGGAAGTCCCGGTGTGGAGCCTTTGGCTATCGGAGGTTATGCGCCATTGGAGCATGTGTATGCCTACAATCCTTTGCCGAAGGAATTGCCGGCCGATAAGCACAAGTACGTACTTGGAGCGCAGGCCAATCTGTGGGCAGAATACCTCTATACTTCCGAGCAATACGAGTACCAGGCCTATCCAAGGCTGCTGGCTCTGGCAGAGCTTACGTGGACACCGCTGGCCAAGAAAGATTTTGCCGATTTCTGTCGCCGTTTGGACAATGCCTGCGTCCGTCTCGATATGCACGGTATCAATTATCACATTCCATTGCCCGAACAACCGGGTGGTTCGTCCGACTTTATAGCCTTTACAGACAAGGCTAAGCTGACTTTCACGACATCACGTCCGATGAAAATGGTCTATACGCTGGACGAAACCGAACCGACCCTGACATCGACCCCTTACACGGTTCCTCTTGAATTTGCACAAACGGGTCTTCTGAAGATTCGTACCGTCACTGCCGGTGGAAAGATGAGCCCTGTACGCAGCATTCGTGTAGAGAAACAGCCTTTCCATATGTCAGTGGAGGTACCGGCACCCAAACCCGGGCTCACGCTTCGTACTGCTTACGGCGACTTCTATGATGTGCCCGACCTGCAGCAGGTCGCTTCTTGGGAAGTAGGCACTGTTAGCTCTTTGGAAGAAATCATGCACGGGAAAGAGAAGATAACCGATCCGGCGGTACTGGTGCGCAGAGCTGTGGAGGCTACCGGCTATGTATTTATTCCGGAGGATGGCGTCTATGAGTTCTCCACGGAAAACAACGAGTTTTGGATCGATAATGTGAAGCTGATCGACAATGTGGGCGAAGTGAAGAAAACGTCTCGTCGCAATAGCAGTCGTGCCCTTCAGAAAGGCTACCATCCGATCAAGACGATCTGGGTCGGAGCTATACAAGGGGGCTGGCCCACCTATTGGAACTACAGCAGGGTAATGATACGGCTCAAGGGAGAAGAAAAGTTCAAGCCGATCTCGGCTGACATGCTCTTTCAATAAGCCTCTTCACATTGGTGATTAAAGACGGCAGCCTTTCTATTGAAAAAGACGACAAAGTCTGAACTCTCCACAATTACAAGGTCGCCCGGCGGATCGTTATGGATCCGCCGGGCGTCTTTTCTTTGATCTGAAAAAACTGAAGCACTGCCTCTTTCTTCAATGTAGAAAGATTTCATTCGGCAATTATATTTTCCGATGCTACGATAACATACAAAAAATGGAGTTGTGCCGAAAAACTATTTCAACACAACTCCTCGTTTTAGCGGTATGGACGGGACTCGAACCCGCGACCCCCTGCGTGACAGGCAGGTATTCTAACCAGCTGAACTACCACACCGTTCTTACTGTACTACTCAGGNGGACGGGACTCGAACCCGCGACCCCCTGCGTGACAGGCAGGTATTCTAACCAGCTGAACTACCACACCGTTCTTACTGTACTACTCAGGGAAAAACCTCAGGAAACTCCCTTTTTGCAGTGCAAAGATAATAAGATAATCTTTCCGTACAACTTTTGTGTGGTAAATTATTGCGTAGGTGCATCGGATAATGAGTCAAAACGAAGTCGCCCGACCTCCTAAAAAGGAAGTCGGGCGACCGATTCGTACTCCGAGACAGTTACAGATTCATCTTAAAAGCTTCTCTGCAGAATATNAAAACGAAGTCGCCCGACCTCCTAAAAAGGAAGTCGGGCGACCGATTCGTACTCCGAGACAGTTACAGATTCATCTTAAAAGCTTCTCTGCAGAATGTCTCCGAACTTAGAGAGCGTTTATTACTTGACAGCGAGTTTCTCTACGTAAGACTTGCCATCAACAACCACCATAACTGCATAGGAGCCGCCCTGAGCCGTGTAAACAACCGTGTTGCGACCCGCTGCCAGACGACGACCGNACATACTTGGTGCCCGCTGGCAACTGTACAGTCTTTTGGTACCAAGTACCCTGTGCACGGGTACCCCGAATAGCTTCAGGTGAAGTTACTACAGACTTGGCCGTCAGCGTCTCTTCCAACAAAGCGTTCGTGAAGTTCGCTGCATCATTACCCGTGGAAGACGCGTAAACGGCATAGTGTTCTCCTGCCCATGCGGCATCCTGTGCACATACCCAGAAAGTAAGAGTACCTCCGCTCGGCAGAGAAAGCTCCGGCGTAATCAGGTAGTTNGCCTGCTCTGCAGTCAGATTCTGTACAGGATTCAACTGCTGTGGATCAACTGTTACGTTTACACACTTCTTGGGTGATACACCTGCTGCATACTTCACCTCCACGCAATACTCATGATTGCCCGCAGCTACGCCCTCTTCTTCAAATGTAGTTGCCGTCAGACCCTCCTTGATCTTAGTGCCGTCACGATAAACCGTATAGGTATAATCGGCTGAGGAGCCTCCATCGCCGGTGATCACGACATCGTCAATCACTATAGCAAGAACATCCGTGCAATTATAGTGTCGGAATGCCACATATTTAGTGCCATCAGGTAGATCTTTNTCGCCGGTGATCACGACATCGTCAATCACTATAGCAAGAACATCCGTGCAATTATAGTGTCGGAATGCCACATATTTAGTGCCATCAGGTAGATCTTTTTCTCTTGTAAAGTTGGCTCCACCTTGTGAGTACACCATCGTTTCTTCGAAAATTATTTCAAAGTCAGATGCTGCCGTTCCTGTCTTGGAGATGCACAAAGCGTAATGATCATGACTCCAATCCTGATTACCCTTCGAACCGACTTTATAGCTGATCTTTTGAGCTCCTTCCACTTTCGGAGTGATCAGATAATTATCAGGTGTAAGAGCCACATATCCTCCTCCCGGCTGAGGCAATGAAGAATAAGATATGGCTACGTTGCTCGCTCGTAACGGGGCAAGGGCTTCCCGATCTCTGCCGGTAAATTGGTTTAACTCTACGCCCCAATTGTTCCCGTCGGAATCGGCATCCAAAACAGTCCATCCCGCCGGAATAGAACCTTCTTCGAAGTCTTCGTTAAGCAATTCGGCGCGCTTGGCATTGGCCTTGATCTCAACCTCATCAATGTCGATATAGAACATATCTGTGCTCTGGAAGTGACGGAAGGCAACATACTTAGTACCNACCCAAAAAGTCAACTTTCCTCCGTTAGGCAGATTTAATGCCGGCGTTATCAAATAGTTGTCAGGGGTAAGAACTCCTATTCCTCCAAGACCGAATGACTCTGAATATACACAACCATTGCTGTTGTAACCCGCAATTCCCGGTGCTTTTCCGTGCTTCCAACCATGACCGTCGCCATCGGCATCGATCAGTGTCCATGTGGCAGGAATACCGNCATTGCTGTTGTAACCCGCAATTCCCGGTGCTTTTCCGTGCTTCCAACCATGACCGTCGCCATCGGCATCGATCAGTGTCCATGTGGCAGGAATACCGGCATCAAAGGATTCTGTCAGACCGGATTCCGGATTCGGGTTCGGGTTCGGATTGGGGTTCGGTGTGCCATTCGGAGCATCCCACTTGAGCATTACCTTCTGTCCATCAGCACTACCCGTCAGATTCTGTACAGGAGCAAATTCGTTGCCACCATTTATCGTAACATCCTTACATACCTTCGGAGATACGCCCGCCTGGTACTTAACCTCCACGCAATACTCATGGTTGCCCGCAGCTACGCCGTCTTCTTCGAATGTAGTTGCCGTCAGACCCTCCTTGATCTTCGTGCCATCGCGATATATCGTATAAGTGTAATCCGCGGGAGGTGTAGGAGTCGTTCCGCTTCCACTGATGACTACATCATCCAGATTGAGCCAGAAGAAGTCCGTACAGTTGAAGTGACGGAAAGCAACATACTTGGTGCCCGCTGGCAACTGTACAGTCTTTTGGTACCAAGTCCCCTGTGCACGAGTACCCCGAATAGCTTCAGGTGAAGTTACTACAGACTTAGCTGTCAGCGTCTCTTCCAACAAAGCGTTCGTGAAGTTCGCTGCATCATTACCCGTAGAAGATGCATAAACAGCATAGTGTTCTCCTGCCCATGCGGCATCCTGTGCCTTCGTTCACTACTTCTGCACGATTGCCGGCAGCAGGAGCTTCCCATTTGAGTGTCACTTTCTGTCCTTCTACAGTTGCAGACAAGTTCGATACTGGCTCGTAGGGGCTGGGCTCACCATTAATGCTGATAGCCTTAACAACGGTCTCTTTGTTGTAACCGACCACTGTAAGGGTAACAGTGCTTTCATTTGTCAATCCTGCAAGGTTGATCGTAGCTGTTCCATTTTCGACAACTGCAGAACCGAACATCTTCCCATTGGCTGAAATCGTAGCAATAGCACCATTGAAATCGCAAGAAACATTGACTGAAGCATCTGTCAGATTGATTTGAGCAGGAGCTGTAACGGTCATGGTCTTGGGAGTAAGAGTGCGAACAAGCAATGAAGGATCTCCGAATACGGTCCAAGTGTCTGCTGTAGCAAATGCTGAAGCTTTGTATTTTTCAAGCATACCGAAGATACCATTAGTTGTAATACCGCCGAATGTCCGCTTGATGTTATTTGTGTGCTTCTCGCAAAGGATTTCGTTCATTTCATCTTGTCCACGCATGGGTGGGTTCCAAGGCTGGTTGATGGTAGATGCGATGATTGCAATAGCCCCGGTAGGCTTGTTATCTTTTTGTGCGCGCATCAATCCTTCTGCGAAACAAGGAGCGGAAGCAAGGAAATTACCATTGACACAAGCTACGTCAAAAACATACGGAAGTTGGTTGTAGTTGGCAAGCTGTTTCATATGAGTAGTATTGAAGCCGGAAGTACCCCAAGCAGTGTCGCTTCCATGTCCCGTATAGTTTGTGGTACATATACCGCTATTAAAATCGCTAATAATATGATTTGCATTAACGTTATAATCTCCAAACCGTTTTGAGATGTACGTGTAACCATAGCTTTCGAGCAAATTGGCAATCACGGTCTCATGCTGGATATCAGTTTCTCCATTGTCTGCGAAAGATCCACCGTCTGAAGAGGCTATACACAATGCGCGTCCCAACCAAGCTTCGTTGGCTTTGACATCACGCTCGTAGTGTATCGTACGATCGATTTGTGTCTTCAGATCGGCTTTGCTTTCGCAAGAGAAGCGACCGATAAATATTTCGTTGTAGTGGTCATTACCTACAATCTGACCAAATACCTGATCGGATTTTCCACCGGCGCCTTGTGCTGCCGGGATATGCTTGTTATCTCCGATAAGAAGCACATACATCAGATCATTACCAGGTTTTTCATATTCGGCCTTGACAAAAGCTCTTACAGCGTTAGCCGTAACGGGAGAAGCAATCTCTTCTGCCACTTTCACTTCGGTACGGAGACCACGTTGGTTCTTCCATGCAACAAAGTCATTGATGTCATCTTTGAACTCTTGAGGGACGATGACAATCATACGGCCGTCTTGTTTTTCCTCCAAAGGAGTATAACGCCCCGGCTCATAGTTCATGAACAAGCGTTTGTATGTGTCTTCAAAACCGGCAAATGTCCCTTTCGCTTTCAGGGCGTTCTTACCCGGCTGAGCGGTTTCGCTCACAGCTACAGTGATTTCCGTGTAGATCCTGAGAGTCTTTGTCACAGGATTGTACTGCAGGGGAGCAAAGGTCACTACCTGACCACGTACATCACGAACGATAAAAGGATCATCGAGCGTGGCAATCTCTCCCGGGAAGAATTTGTCTTGCGAGTAGCTCTTTCCATAAACGTAAGGGATTTTATTCGGGTCCTCGTTACGCATAATCATTCCCTTGGAGGGAGCAATCAGGACATTTTTCTTTTCGATGAACTTAGAGGATATTACCTCCACTTTCATCTCACGAGTGTCTGAAACCGCCAAAGAGCGTGATAGAATGGGAAGCGTAGGCATCCCTTTTTCAGAAAGATTAACCCCCTCGGTATAGGTCGGCACTTGTGCCATTCCCTTGGGAGTTTGAACTTCGGTGAACTTGAGGTTGTCCATACGGAACTGAACCTTTGTCACCGATTGCTGAGCGGATTCGAGCAATCTCACATTCGGATTGCGTCCCAACTCTGCCTCCTGCGCAAATGCCATTCCTCCTAAGAGGGAAGAGCAAAGAGCAATCGAAACAAACTTGTTCAACTTTTTCATTTTGATAAAATTAAATATGATTTTATTGCGTGGTATACTTTCCGTTTTTATGTATTATAAAGTCTTCTTGGAAGACAAGAACCGCAGAAAATCCGGAAAAAATACCGCAGTCGCAAATATATACGCTTTTCCTGTAAATTCAATTACAATATGATTAATTTATATCGAAAAATAATGACACGAGGAGAACTTAATTCAATATTCGCTTTACATTCTTCTGCCATAGGAGCACTATTTATTTTTGTATTGAAAAGTCAGCACTTCTTTCCGATATGACTTTGGAGCCCAACGAGTATGTTCAGTGCTTATCATAGACTAAGGGCTGTGCCGAAGGGGAGAGTCCCCTGTGGCACAGCCCTTGATTCAATCTTAATCTATAGCCGAAAAAGCAGATCAGACACCGAGATCGTGGAGGATGGCGGCAATCTTTTCTTCCGCTATCGTATAGGCTCGGTCTAATTCCTGCTCGTCAGCAACAGAGAAATGAACTCCGATGTAAAATTTGATCTTCGGTTCAGTACCCGACGGACGGATGGAAACCTTGGTGCCATCCTCGGTCTTGTACTGGAGCACATTGCTCGTTGTAGGCATATCGAGTGAAAACTTCTCTCCACTTGTCAAGTCTTTTCCTTCGAGAGAAGCATAGTCCAATGTTTCCTTCACGGGGGAGCCTCCGAGTTCTACAGGTGCATATTCACGATAATTTCTCATCATGGCTTCTATCTCTTCTGCTCCGGATTTACCTTTACGCACTACACTAAGTCCCTTTTCGTAGTAAAGACCGTATTCCAGATAGATGCTGCGAATGAGTCGATAGACACTCATACCCCGATCCAAAGCCCAAGCCGCCATCTCACAGAAGAGTGCACAAGCGGATACCGAACTCTTGTCCCGGATAAAGTCTTCCCACAAGAAGCCATAACTCTCCTCTCCACCTCCTATGTAGCGGCGGCGACCTTCATTCTCTCTTATTACGGCTGCTATCCATTTGAAACCTGTATAGCAGTCGAACATGCTCACGTGTTCCTTTTTCGCTATATCGCGGATCAATTCCGTGGTTACGATTGTCTTGACAATATAATCATCGGGACGCAAATCGCCCAATTCCTTGCGGCGCATGATGGAATAATAGATAAGCAGAGAACAGATCTCATTGCCGTTGATGAGCACCATCCTGCCCTCATTATTACGCACGGCAACTCCTATTCTGTCTGCATCGGGATCGCTGGCCAAAACCAAATCGGCACCCGTCTCCTCCGCTTTGGCTATAGCCATGGCGAGAGCTGCAGGCTCTTCGGGATTGGGAGAATGTACTGTAGGGAAGTCTCCGCTTACTACATCCTGTTCGGGTACGTGAATGATATTGGTAAAACCATATTCACGCAAAGCACGGGGTACCATCGTACTTCCCGTACCATGGATAGGAGTATATACGATCTTCATGTCCCGATGACGGGCAATGCTTTCGGGAGAGAGACTCAGTGCCTTGATTTCGGTTATAAAAGCCGAATCGATATTCTCACCTATCATCCGAATCAGTTCGGGCTTGGCTTCGAATTTGATCTCATCGACGGAACGAATCCGATTGACCTCGGCAATGATATTACGATCGTGTGGGGCTATGATCTGTGCCCCATCTTCCCAATAAGCCTTATAGCCGTTATATTCCTTAGGATTGTGCGAAGCTGTAATCATCACACCGCTCTTACATCCCAGACGACGAATAGCGTAAGATATTTCCGGCGTAGGACGAAGCTCCTCAAACAGATAGACCCCGATACCGTTGGCCGAGAATACAGCCGCTGCCGTATCGGCAAAAAAGCGGCTATTGTTCCGACAGTCGTAGCCGATAACGACATTGATGTCCGAAGAGCCGGCAAACTCGCGCAAGAGGTAGTTGGAGAGTCCTTGAGTAGCCGCACCTACCGTATAGCGATTCATACGATTGGTTCCGGCTCCCATGATACCGCGGAGTCCGCCGGTACCAAACTCCAAATCTCGGTAAAATGCATCCACGAGTTCGGTCGTATCCGCATTATCCAACATGGCCTGAACGGATTTTCGAGTGGAGTCGTCATATTCTGTTCCGAGCCAAATTCGGGCTTTGGTACGCACTTGATCCAATAATTTGTCTGTTTCCATAAGTATTTTGTGTTTCTGCGATACGCACAAAGATAAGTTTTCCGTACTGTTTCCAGGTTAGAAATGAAACAGTCAATCGAACAAAGCCGAAAGAATGTCGGGCGTCTTCAGCAGAGGGAAAGGCGGAAGATGAAAGCGATAGTAATCCACCAGATAATCCAAAACCTGTCTTCGCTCGGCCCTCGAAAGCCGAAAAGCTTTCATATTATCGAATGTAATACGGCTAAAGAGCTGTAAATATGTCGATTGATGGGGTGGGATTCCTCTTCCATGAGCAGGAGCATTCGATACGAAGCGACCATCGGCAGGATCGAACCAACGAGGAATAACACTTCCTTTGAACTGTAAATCGGGTATCAGCCCCAACGGAACAAGCAAACGAAAAAGGAAAGCCAAATGAAAATTGGCCATCGACCCATCCATTTCTTCGAGCTTGTCTATGGAAGAAGCCACAAAATCATACAGATTCGTATCGGCTTCCGGCAGTCGTAAGATCAGATAAAGAAATTCTGTCAGAAAGAGTGCTATACTATTCCTTACCGGATCGGACTGAATACGGCCACGCGAACTGCATAGCTTGGCTTCTTTGATGAAGTGCAAATCGCGGTGCGGCTTATGTTCGGCCGTTATCTCCAGTTCGTTCAGAGGAGAAATAAGCAAACGCAAACTACAGCCACCTTTCCCTCGCTTGGATGAGCGTGGTATCAGATAGGACACTCTGCCACTCTCTCTACTGAAAAGATGGGCTATACTATAGCTGTCGTTATAAGCCGTATTGTGAAGAACTATCGCTCTGCTGACTATAATCATGACTAACCGAACGTGGATACAAATATCGCCTATTCAGTCGTCCGAAACAATCGTTTTCCACATAGACTGTCGACAAACCTGTTGAAAATTCGCTGATAAAAACCTGCTTATTCTCTTGCTCGATCCGAAAGAATATTCATATAGAATTATTCTTCTGCCAAGACAAAAAAGTAAGCAGCAAATTCTCATCAACTTTTGCCAAGGATTATCCACAGTTCGGCACGAAAACGAACAGACCGAATCGACCGTAGAAACAAAAGTTTTCCACATTACGATAGGAACTCATTAGCTATCAGCATTCAACGAAGTGAATAACCTGTTAGTAAGCTATCGGTATCTACTCCAAATCTGTTGATCCCCTACCCTACTCTATGGCTCATTACGAGCCTTATCAACAGTTTCAACCGACATTCTTCTTCCTATATATTTTTCTTTTTCAAAAAGGAATATATAATAAAAAGAAAACCGGTTGCCCGCCTGTTGAAAGGTGAAGCAACCGATCTCCTCATAGATATAGAATAGTAGCTATGCTGTGGGATCAGAAATTGATCTTTGTGCCGATGAAAATCCTTCTGGGCTGCATAGGACCGTATACGTAGGTGGAAGCTCTACCCGGTCCCTTGTCCGTGTCCTTCTGATAGCTGTTGAATATGTTTTGTATTCCGGCATTCAATTCCAAGGTCATGGTGGAAGCAAGGTGGAAGTCGTGGCTCAGCTTGAGGTCTATATCGGCGAAGGCCGGAGTCTTGACGAGCTTGGCATGACCTTCGGCCAAACCTTTGAATTGCTGACCATTCATTTCGAAGTCGAATGATCCGTCCGGAGCTATATGTTCTGCGGGAATATCGCCTTCGTAGGCTTCGTGTACGACATCCATTTTGCCTGTGAATGTACCGGAGAGGTTGATGGCGAAGTGCTCCGTAGGACGTACCGTAGCGACGAAGTAGCCGTACAGATTCGGAGTACGTACATAGTCTTTTACAGAGATCTCGGCTTGTCCCGTCGTTTCGTCTGCTTCTACTGCAGTGTAGATGCTGCCGTAGCGGCTTCTCTGCCATGTACCGCCGAGCTGGAGGTCGAACGATTTGTTGTAGGCGATTCTTCCTTCCAGATTCACGCCATATACCTTGGATACTCCATCCTTGTCGTTGTAGATGGTACGAATGATCCATTCTTTGCCATCGCTCATGGTTTCAACCTTATCGGATGGTTTGAACTGATTGCTGATAAAGGTGGCGAAGGCTTCTCCCATGATATTGAATTGCCATTCGTCTGCTCTGTGGTAGTAATCGAAAGAGGCACTGATGCTTCGCGAACGTTCTTCTTTCAGATCGGAGGAAAGGACACGGCTGATAGGAGTACCGCCGGCCAACTCTACGTGCAGATCCTCATCGAAATACTGAGGAGCGCGGAATCCTTCGCTGTATGAGAGTCGGAAGCTGAGATCCTTATTGGGATTGTATCGTACATTGGCTCTGGGGCTGAAAATGAAGAGCGGATCGATATAGCGTTTACCATCCTGATTGAGGAGAACATAGTCGATACGTGCTCCAATCAGGGCACTCAACTTCTCCGTCTTATATTCGAGCTGGTCGTACTGGCTGAAAGTAGAGGTGTTCTGATCTATTTTGTTCGGTCTGTAGCCACTTCTGTCATCGAGTTGGCCGTAGATATATTCGAGTCCGCCGGTGAAGTCCCAGTTTTCTCCGAAGGTATGACGGTACATACCTCCTCCTTGCAAGTCGAATCCCTTGGTGGTACCGTAGGAAGTAAGAGCCGTGAAAGCATCGTTGTATTCGTCTGATTCGGTGCTTCCGCTCTGAACTGCTCCGTTCAGCAGATTTTCGGTATAGTCGCCACCTCCGTAGTAGCTACGACGCTGAACGTCCTGTGCCGAAGCATACAGGCTGAAGAAATCCTTGCCACCGCTGAAACCCTGATCGAATTTGACACTTCCGCCATTGATATAGTGCTGGAGATATTCCGCTATCTGAGCTTCGAAAGGAGGATTGTCCAGTCTGTCGCCACCACGACGGTATTCCTGCATGCTGTGATATTCGAGAGTCGCTTTGCTGTAGAGGCCGGTCTTATAGTATGAGCGGAAACCGAGCGAGCGGTTGCGTAGGTTGGGCAGTTCGGTAAAGCTGTCTCCGTCTATATCCTGTCCGGGACGGTAGTTGTGTTGGCCGAATACCATGACACCGGCTTTGCGATCTTCCGTCAGCATAGAACCGTTGAACTGGGTCGTATTTTGGAAGCTCCCCCACCCTTTTGCGTGGTCGAACGTCATTGTAGAATGGCTGATCTCGGCCGAATTGCGAAGTGGTTCTTTCGTAATCACGTTGATAACGCCTCCCACGGCATTGGAGCCGAACAGAGCCGAACCTCCACCGCGGATGACTTCTACACGTTCGATCATATTGGCAGGCATCTGCTCCAAACCGTAGACACCGGCAAGCGAACTGAAGATAGGATGACTGTCTATAAGAATTTGCGAATAGGCTCCTTCGAGTCCGTTGATACGAACTTGGTTGAAACCGCAGTTCTGACAGTTGTCCTCCACGCGCAGACCGGGCTGGAACTTAAGTCCCTGGCTCAGGTTGGTAGAGTTGGTTTTGACGAAAAGTTCCGGCGACAGCACTGTTACCAACGAAGGTGCCTGACGGCGGAAAGTCTCGTTTCTATTGGCAGATACCACTACCCCATCGAGAGAGAGAACCTCTTCGGTCAGATAGAGGTCTACGTGGCGAGAACCACCCTTTTCGATATGTACTTTTTCTTCGCAGGTGGAGTAGCCCATCAGTCGGGCTACGATGGTCTGATTGCCCGAAGGGATTCCCTTGATCGAGTAGTTTCCGTTTGCATCCGTGGAAGTTCCGAGGGTTGTCCCTTTGACGAATACTTGTACGTATGCAATAGGTTCTTTCGAGCTTTTGTCCACTACAGTACCTGTAACGGATCCGCCCGATTGCTGAGCCGATGCGCTCATTCCTAAGAATAGGAAAGCAATGATGAAGCTGATAATGTTTAGTTGTTTCATTTTATTATTAGTTGGATTAGCTTTATATGGATACGGTCTTTTTGTCTTCTATGGGTATGCTGTTCCGATCTTTTTCAGTTGTTTTTTGAAGTTATGAGTGCTTACAGTATTCCACCCCCTACCCTACTAAGATCGGTATCTAAGAAGGATGAAAAACCCTTGCACCGCGGCTACGAATGCATATTCAATCCCCTTGATAAATCAGCCGTGGAGAGGCAGATCTACAAGTGTGCCGATGCAGCGGATCTCATTGTGAGCACGTGCGATACCATCCGAATGAATGGATCGTCAGAAATAAGGTAAGAATGGATCAGGCTAAGGGAGGAGCCCTGAGATGATTGGAAGGAGTTGGCTCCGAAATGAGGGCAATAAGATTGTCGCAAAAGAAAGGGACGACGCCGACAGCCCTCACAGGTTCTTCCAAGTCTAAGGCCGGCGTATCCAAATAAGTCGTAAATATGGCCGAAAGCTGATTGTACAGTATCAATTCCGAATCCGAATGTGGATTGTCCTGCGGATCGCTTTCGTTGTCGCCCCACTGTACGTGGGAGTGGACGATGATCACGCCATTGATGATATGGACGTGAGTGAAAGATATGACCAAGCCGGCATATACTGCGAAGAGTATAGGCAGAAAATAGCGTACGGTTCGGTTCAATCTTTCTTTCATTTGAAGTCAAAATTACGCGTTTTGTCAGACATAATGTACTGACAAATCGGTCGTTCGGTGCAAATTACCTACAGATGAGGATCCTACACCATGGTCAGATGCATAATTCGGCACAAGAATGTTAAAAAAAATACCTTACTTGAGAGGGCTTAAAAAGTCGCGCGTAAAGTATTTTTTTCCGGCGCCGGAAAGGAAAAATTCTCGAACCAAAACGAAAACTTTGTGGCGTGAGATTTTTCCAATTCTCGTTCCATTATTTCTGAGATTGCGGTTCGCTTTTTCTGAAAGAACGGCCGAGGTCGGATTGTGCTCTGCTCTATATTAAAAAACGAAAAGGCTGTTCGGTTCACTTCACATACAATATTTTTTGCCCAAGAGAAGGAAACGCTGCTAAAAAGGCATAGCGATCGGTGATGGCAAGCGGTCAAAAAAAGAAGAGGAATTTTTTCCCAAGCGGCGATACAAAATACCTACTTTTGTGCCTGAATTACTCCGTAAAATACTCGATTCATGAATACGAACAACCCGCAACCGCATATTTCCCGAATAGTGTATCCTGCCATAGTAGTGTTCTTGATCCTTACGCTCTTGGGCAGTTTGGTAGAGAGATTTCATCCTTTCACTTCCTGGCTTACGCCTCCTGTGGCTCTGTTGATGGGCTTGGCCTATGCCCTTATTTTCGGATCCACGCACCGACGGGCGAACAAATTGGGTTCGAAAGTGCTATTGCAGTACTCCGTAGTCGGACTCGGTTTCGGTATGAATTTGGGCGAGTCGTTGGCATCCGGTCGCGATGGTATGATGTTTACGATAATTTCCGTATTCGGCACCCTTCTGTTGGGATGGTTCATCGGGCGGAAAATCCTACAGATGAATCGTAATACTTCCGCTCTGATCAGTGCCGGAACGGCTATCTGCGGCGGTAGTGCCATCGCGGCAGTAGGTCCCATATTGAAGGCCGAAGAGCACGAAATGTCCGTAGCATTGGGTACCGTCTTCCTGCTCAATGCCGTTGCACTCTTTATCTTTCCGTCGATAGGTCACTGGCTTGCTCTGGATCAGCAGCAGTTCGGCACTTGGGCTGCCATCGCCATCCACGATACGAGTTCGGTGGTGGGTGCCGGATCGGCTTATGGAGAAGAAGCACTCAGGGTGGCTACGACTATCAAGCTGACAAGGGCCTTGTGGATCGTACCGCTTACTCTGGTATTCTCTTTTGTCTATAAGACGAAAGGAGCCAATCGCTTTCCCGTACCCCTGTTCATCCTCTTTTTTATCGGGGCTATTATCCTGAATACCTATCTGCTGGAGGCATATTTCCCAGAAGTCGGGCGTTTTGTTGCTTCCTTGGCCCGAAAAGGCCTTACCCTGTCCCTCTTTTTCATCGGAGCATCGCTGACCAAAGAAGTGATTGCCAGTGTGGGCGTTCGTGCTCTGCTACAGGGATTGTTCCTGTGGATACTGATCAGTGTCGGCTCTCTTGCCTTCATTTTGCTGATCTGAGAGGAGGTAGTCGGCTCTCGTCCGGGTATTAGCTGTGGGAAGTATTTCCGGTCGTGGGAGCGGACGGATCTTTCCTTTTTCGGATAGTATCGGCATTCTGTCGAATCTTTCTATCTTTAACTCGATAAGAATCAGATTGGAACAATGACTATGATGCAGTGGGAGCGATTGCTCTCCGACAAAAGGGTGGGGATGGAGCACTACCACCAACCGAAACAATCGGCTCAGCCATGGGAGAGAACGGACTTCGAACGAGATTATGACCGCATGGTCTTTTCTTCTCCTTTTCGCCGGCTGCAAAACAAGGCACAGGTATTCCCCCTCGCAGGCAATATATTCGTACACAATCGTCTCACACACAGCCTCGAAGTGAGCTGTGTGGGACGCTCGCTCGGCAATAATATCACACGCGGACTGAAAGCGCGGTATGGCGAATTGCCATGGGAGCCGGGGGCCATCAGTGCCATTGTGTCGGCTGCCTGTCTGGCACATGATATGGGCAATCCTCCTTTCGGTCACAGCGGCGAGCGAGCCATTTCGGCCTATTTTCGCGAAGGAAAGGGTAGGGTATGGGAGGATGCAGTCCGCAAGGAAGGTGGCCGCTGGGAAGACTTCCTGCACTTCGAAGGCAATGCCAACGCTTTCCGCCTGCTGACGCATCAGTTCGAAGGCCGCCGCAAGGGTGGCTTTGCCCTTACGTACAGTACGGTGGCTTCGATCGTCAAATATCCATACAGCAGCGAGATGGCAGGCAAGGCCGGCAAATTCGGATTCTTTGCCACGGAAGAGGATACTTTCCTTATGATCGCCGAAGAGCTCGGCATGCTATGCCGAAGCCGGCATCCGGTGAAATACGCTCGCTATCCGCTGGTCTATCTGGTGGAGGCAGCCGACGACATCTGCTACCAAATCATGGATATAGAGGATGCGTACAAGCTCCGTATCCTCACTTATGCCGAGACGGAAAGCCTCTTTCTGGCTTTTTGCCCCGAGGAGGAACTCCGGCATATACGGGGCGTACTCGATCATATCACGGATGCCAATGAGCAGATCGCTTACCTCCGTTCGCGTGTGATCAGTCTGCTCGTCGATTCATGCACCCGGGTCTTTCTGGATCATGAAGACGAGATATTGTCCGGCACCTTCTCCGGCACTCTTGTCGGAGCTATGGAACCACGGTTGAAAGAAGCCTACGCTGCCTGTGCCCGAATGGCCTATTCGAAGATCTACGTGGCGCGCGATGTGGTGGATGTGGAGCTTGCCGGACATCAGATATTCGGCGCGCTGATAGATAAGATGATGCAGGCCCTCACCAACCCTGATCATGCCTATAGCCGGACGCTGCTCAGTCGGGTAAGTACGCAGTACAATATACGGGAGGAGAGCCTCTACGGCAAGATACAGTGCACGCTGGACTATATATCCGGCATGACCGATATATACGCACTGGATCTGTACCGCAAGATCACGGGAATGAATTTGCGCTAAATCTGTGTACCTTTGGCCCTTGCGGCCGGGTATGGTTCGTTTTTCCAAGAAGAAAATCCTATGAAAATAGTACTGATAGGGTATGGCAAGATGGGACATGTGATCGAGCGGATTGCATGCAGCCGAGGGCATGAAGTGGTACTGACGATCGATGCCGGAGAGGAAGATCGTTTCGATTCGATAGCGTTTCGTTCGGCCGATGTAGCCATCGAATTTACCCGTCCGGATGCCGCCTATGCGAATTGCTCGCAGTGCATGGATAAGTCTGTGCCGGTGGTGTGCGGCACTACGGGGTGGACGGAGCATCTGCCCGAACTGGAAGAACGCTGCCGACATGAGGGAAAGACGCTCTTTTGGGCTTCGAACTTCAGCATCGGGGTCAATCTTTTTTTCTCGCTCAGTCGTACGTTTGCCCGATTGATGAGCCGGCACGATCAGTACCGTCCTCACCTGACGGAAATCCATCATGTGCATAAGTTGGACGCTCCGAGCGGAACGGCTATTACGCTGGCCGAAGGATTGATAGCCGATTCTCCGTCGCTGGATGCTTGGCGACTGACGGAGACGCCGGAGGAGAACGAGCTGCCGATCACTTCCATCCGAGAGGGGGAGGTGCCCGGTACCCACAGCATATCCTATACATCCGAGGTGGATCGGCTGACGATATGCCACGAAGCTTTCGGTCGAGAGGGATTCGCCCTTGGTGCCGTGCTGGCTGCCGAATATGCTGCCACGCACAAAGGCTTTCTGACGATGAACGATTTAATCAGCTTATAACACAACAGAATAACGATATGACCTTCCACTGGAAAGATTTGACGCCATGGCGTCGTATAAAAGGCGTTGCCATCACCATCCTTTACCTCCTTTTTTGTATATGGGCCGGCCCGTTTTGGCTGATTTTTCTGCCTTTGATCGTAGATTACTATTTCTTCCATATTATCAAATGGGGCTGGTATAAGAATATCCGAAACAAGACGCTTCGGATCATTTGCAGCTGGGTGGCAGACATTATCTACTGTGTCGTAGCCGTTAGCTTTATCTTCGCTTTCCTGTTTCAGAACTTCGCCATTCCGAGTTCTTCGCTGGAGAAGACCTTGCTTATAGGCGACTACCTCTTCGTGAGCAAGCTCTCGTACGGGCCGCGTTCACCCATGACGCCGCTTGGTGTGCCGCTGACGCACAATACGATGCCGCTGACGGGTGGCAAATCGTTCTCGGACAAGCCTCTCTTGCCGTACAAGCGACTGAAAGGCTTCGGACACGTCAAGGAGGGAGATTTGGTGGTGTTCAACTTCCCTGCAGGCGATACGGTGGCCGTGAAGCAGCCCAATCCGGATTATTATATGTGGAAGAAACTCGTAGGACGGGAGGAGCTTTGGAGCAATCCGGACTTCTACGGGGAGATCGTTTACCGCCCGGTGGACAGGCGCGACCACTACGTGAAACGCTGTGTGGGTATGCCGGGGCAAGAATTGAGCATCAAGGATAATCAGATCTATATAGATGGCAAGCAGCAGCGCAATCCACGCAATATGCAGCTGAACTATCTGGTGCGGATGAGCAGAGAGATGAGCGTAGACTTGATAGACGAACTGGGTATCAACTATGATGATGTACGAGCGGCTTCGAGCGAAGAGTTAGCGGCTTCGTCCGGTTCCAATCTTATTGATTCGGCTTCGAATCAGCCTCAAATCATCTATCATTTGCCACTGACGGGAGGGATGCTGGACAAGTTGCGTGCGGAGCCTTCTTTCGTCAAGGCCGTAGTGGAGCCTACTCCTATCGGTCCGCTGTATCCGCTGGAGTATGAAACAGGATGGACGCGCGACAATTACGGCCCCATCCTGATCCCGGCCAAGGGTATGACGGTTCGTTTGACACCGTTGAATCTGGCCCTGTACAGCCGTTGTATCCGCAATTTCGAAGGAAATAAGCTGGTGCAGAAAGCTGACGGCACGGTTCTCATCAACGATCGTCCGGCCGATTCCTACACCTTCAAGATGGACTATTATTTCATGATGGGGGATAATCGGCACAACTCCGCGGACAGTCGCTACTGGGGATTCGTACCGGAGGATCATATCGTAGGTAAACCTGTATTCATTTGGTTGTCCCTGAACAAGGACAAGAAGAGTCTCTTCGGAGGCAAGATCCGCTTCGGTAGAATGATGCGAACGGTCAATGCAGATTAAATCGCGGCATAAGAACAGAATTTTCTTCATAGGCTTGCCGGCAGTCGTTTTGTTGTCGGCCATCCTCATTCGTCTCTTCCTTGTTACTACCTATCGTGTGCGAAGCGATGCCATGCTCCCGACCTACCGGTCCGGAAAGCTGCTATGGATCAATCGGATCGCATCGCCGGACAGGGGAGATGTTCTGGTCATAAAGTACAGACAAGATGGCGAAGCGGACTCGCGACTCTATCTGGCACGGCTGATAGGATTGCCCGGTGACAGCCTCTTTCTATCGAAGGGTGGGGTAGTCGCGAACAGTCGAAAACTGAAGTTGCCCACCTCTTTGCTTCCTCGTGAGCCTTATAAAATTATCATTCCGAGGAATGACAGGACTTATCGCCTGACTCCTCTGTCTTTACTTGCCTGCCGCAGAGCGATCGAAGAGGAGTGCAGTTCGAACATCAGCTTTCGCCGAGGAAAACTCTATCGAGACGGTGCCGAAACGGCTTTCTTCCATTTCCGCCGCAATTACTACTGGATTCTGGCGGACAATCCTGCGAGCGGACCCGATTCCCGCCATCTCGGTATCGTGCCCGAAGAGAGTATCGTGGGAGTGGTCATGAACGCAAATTGAATAGGGGAGTGGCAGAGCGTATGAATCTTCTCTCTCCTTCCGATCCGATCGTCCTCTCTACGGCTTACCTGCCACCGATCCAATACTTCACGAAGCTGTTGCATCCCGAGGGTGTTCTTTTCGAGACGGCAGAAAATTTTGTGAAGCAAAGCTATCGCAATCGTTGCCACATAGCCGGACCCGAAGGTATGCAGCCGCTGACCATACCGGTCGAAAAATCTCCCTCTCCCAAGACACCGATTAGAGATATTCGCATCAGTGAGCATGGCAACTGGCGTCATTTGCACCTGAATGCACTTATCAGCTCTTACGGATCGGCACCGTTTTTTGACCATTATATGGCTGAAATAGAGTGGTTTTACCGGCATAAATACACCTTCCTTTGGGACTTTAATTTGGATCTCCTTTCCGTATGCCTTGAATGGCTGGACATATCGCCGTTAATTATGTTTACTTCTGAGTACGTGGAGGACTATCACAATGACTTTCGCTACTCGATTCGTCCCAAGCAAGCTCCCGATGATGAAAGTTTTTTCCCGCCTACATACTACCGCACTTTTGCCCATAAGCAGGAATTTCTGCCTAACCTAAGTATTGTCGATCTCATTTTTCATGAAGGACCATTGGCCATATCTATATTGAAGGGGTCTATTCGTTGAAGAATATGGGTAAGAAAATCTCTATCTTTGTTTGAATTGATAACAACCTCTCCCATTATGACAACTCTCGAAGCTATACAGGCACCGGTCAACGAATTCGTCAAGGATTTTCATCATTCGTTCGAGCACGCGCTTCATTCCCAGTCGGAATGGATGACGAAAGCGATAAAGATCTTGAACGGCTCTACCGGTAAACATGTCCGTCCGCTCCTGACCGGATTGGTCGCTACCGTCTGTGCCGGAAAAACGAATGCGACGACTCTCGAAGCGGCTGTCCTGCTGGAAATGATCCATACGGCTACGCTGATCCACGACGACGTCATTGATATGGCTTCTACGCGTCGGGGAGTACCGACACTCAATGCTTTTTTCGATAATCGTGTGACCGTTTTGATGGGGGACTTCGTGCTGTCTTCCGCTCTGATGCGCGCCATCGCTCTGAATGATATTCGCATCATCACGATTATATCTCAGTTGGGGCGCGACTTGTCGGAGGGTGAAATCAGGCAGTTCGAGACGGCTGACAATGTGATTATAGACGAAGACGTGTATATGCAAGTGATCCGACAGAAAACGGCCATGCTCTTTAGTGCCTGTGCCGAGGTCGGTGCCATTACCGTTCAGGCTCCTGTAGAGATTGTGGAAAAGGTGAAGAGGGTAGGGGAGTTGCTCGGCTATGCTTTCCAGATTAGAGACGACATATTCGATTACTATCGGAATGATGTAGGCAAACCTACGGGCAATGATATACGCGAAGGGAAGATTACACTGCCGCTACTGTTTGCTCTCAAGAACGAACAGACTGCACTGCGGGATCATTGCCTCACCATCCTGAACCAAAAAGCTTTCTCGGAAGAGGATTTGCAGCTTCTTACCTCCTTTGCCATAGAGCACGGTGGCATAGCTTATGCCGAAAGAAAAATGACTGAGTTTGTAGACAAAGCAAAGGCCGAGTTGGCTGTTTTCCCTGACTCAGATGCTCTGCAGTCGCTGCTTGCTTTGGCTGATTTTATCGTACAAAGAGCGAAATAATAAGTCTTGTACTCATTCTTTCTTAAAAGCCGAGCTGCAAATTACTAGATTGCAGCTCGGCTCTTCTTTTGATTCTGTGTTGTTTTCGAGAGTCGTACGTTGCTACGGCTATTTTGGTAACTCCGTTTGCACCAGAGGATTGGTCTTTTCCTCGCGGTTGCGTGCACCTTGTTCGATGTAGCGGTAGTACATATCGGTGAAAGTCTGGCAAGTGCCCGGATTTTCCCGCTCCTTTTCTTCTTGAGTCTTTCTCTTGCGAATTATAGCCATGGGTGCTGATTTTTGGATTATGTGGCGTTTAGAGGCCGATTTAGACCATAATATCCTGCCGGAGGGCGTCCACCAAGCTGCTGGCTCCTATGCGGAAATATGCCGGCGTAAGCCATTCTTTGCCCAAAAGTGTATCGATCAGACAGTAGTATTTCACAGCATCTTCGCTTGTGCGAATACCTCCGGACAGTTTGATACCACGTATTTCACCAAAAAGATCATAGTATTGTTTCAATACCTTGCACATCGTATAGGCTGCTTCAAGGCTCGCTCCGGGGTAGCCTTTGCCTGTGGATGTCTTTACAAAATGGGCACCGCAGAAGAGCGCGAGAATCGTAGCGCGACGGATATTCTCCGGGGTTTTCAATGCACCTGTCTCCAGGATCACTTTGACGGTAGCTCCCTTTGCTGCTGCTATTTGCTCTTCGATTTCCGTAGCTGCTGCTTCGTAGTCTCCGCTCAGGAACTTACCCATATTGAGTACGATGTCTATTTCATCTGCTCCATCGCTTACGGCCAGTGCCGTTTCGGCCAACTTAACTTCGATAAAGCTCTGTGAAGCGGGGAAACAGCCGCTGACGCTGGCCACTTTCACGTTTTCGGCTGTGAGCGTTTCTCTCACAGTGGAGACGAAGTTGGGGTATACGCAGATCGCTGCTACGGATGGAATCGTAGGATCTGTGTCCTCGAAGTCATTGACGCTCTCGGTAAACTTTGTGATGGACTCCTCCGTATCCGTGGCGTTCAGGCTGGTCAGATCGATGACGCCATGCAGGAATTTTTTCGTTTCCGGAGTGTCGAATCGCGAATAGTGATCTCGTATTATTTGATCGGTTTTCTGTGAAATACTCTCTTCCGACTCCGCCGAATCGAACTGAGCGAAGGCCATTTCGTATTTATTTGCTGCCATTGTTGTGTAGTTTCGTATTTTGTTGATGTCTTTCTTTGTCTCTAACGGTTTTCTTCTCGATATTCTTATGGAATGCAGAGGTCAGATCCACGCCGGTTTGATTGGCCAGGCAGAGCAGAACCCACAGAACATCAGCCATTTCGTCGGCCAAATCCTTGCACTTGTCGCTTTCCTTTTCACTTTGTTCTCCGTACCGCCGTGCGATGATACGTGCTACTTCTCCTACCTCTTCGGTCAGGATAGCCATATTGGTTAGCTCGTTGAAATATCTGATACCCAGCGTTTTAATCCATTGATCTACACGTTGTTGTGCCTCTCTTAGTGTGATTTCCGACATGGCTCTACTCCTTATTTTGTGTGTCTATCAGTATGGTTACCGGCCCATCGTTCACCAATGCTACCTGCATATCTGCTCCGAATACGCCTTGTCCGACGGCTTTCCCCAGTTTTGCGGACAAGCTGTTGCAGAAGCTCTCGTAGAGAGGGATGGCAATCTCCGGACGGGAAGCTTTTATATAGCTGGGTCTGTTCCCTTTCCGGGTCGATGCCATGAGTGTAAACTGGCTTACAACCAAGGCTTCTCCATCGATGTCTTTGACGGAAAGGTTCATCACCCCGTCACTGTCATCGAAGATACGCAGGTTGGAGATCTTGGAAGTTAATAGTTCGATGTCCCTCTCTCCGTCTCGGTCTTCTATCCCTACCAGAACCAGCACTCCCTGACCTATACGGCTGTGTACTGCTCCTCTGATGCTGACGGATGCCTCCGTTACTCTTTGTATTACCACTCTCATCGTTTCTTATTTCTTTCTGAGTCCTTCGTATAATAGTTTCGCTTTGTTTCGGCCGATAAGAGCACTAAGTTCTTCCACTTCAGCCGAGCGTATTCGCTTTACGCTTTTGAAATGGCGGAGCAGATCTTCTTTCGTTTTCTTGCCGATGCCTCTGATATTGTCCAGTTCGCTTTGGATTTGTTTCTTGCTTCGTACATCGCGGTGGAACCCGATCCCGAAGCGGTGCGCTTCGTCGCGCAAGTGCTGTATGACCTTGAGCGTTTCGCTTTTCTTGTCCAAAATCAGCGGAACGGGATCCTTCGGGAAAAAGATCTCTTCCAGTCGTTCGGCCAATCCTATGATGGGTATCTTACCGATGAGTCCCAATTTATCTAATGTATCGTAGGCTGCGCTAAGCTGTCCTTTGCCTCCATCTACGACGATCAGGTCGGGTAGGGGTAAGTCCTCCTCTGTGAGGTGGGAGTAACGCCGGCTGATGATTTCTTTCATGGAGGCGAAGTCGTTCGGCCCTTCGACTGTTTTCACGTGAAACTTTCGGTAATCCTTTTTGCTCGGTTTCCCCATTTTGAAAACAACGCAGGCCGCCACCGGACTCGTACCCTGTATATTCGAGTTGTCGAAGCATTCGATATGTTTGGGTGGGCGGTCCAAGTGCAAATCCCTTTGGATCCCGTGGACGATGTGTAGAGCACGTTGTTCGGGATTGAGCTTCTCGGCACGTTTGAGTTTGTCGAGTTTGTACTGAGCCACATTCTTCTCGGATAGTTCCAGCAGTTTCCGTTTGTCTCCACGCCGGGGGATTGTAGTCGTGATGCTCTCTCCCGTTTGCCAACCGGTGTCGAACGGCAGAACGATTTCGTGAGCGTTGCTTTCGAATCGTTGTCTCAGCTCTGTTATCGCCGCAGCAAGGAGCTCTTCTTTCGATTCCTCGATCTGCTTTCGGTACTCCAAGGTGTACACACGATTGATCCCTCCGTGCTCTATGTGCATGTAGTTGATATAGGCCGTGTGCTCGTCTTCGTCGTAAGAGAAAACATCTACGTTGTCTATATTGCGTGGCACGACCGTATGCTTGGCTTCGTATCGCTCAAGAAGCTCTATTCTCTCCTTGCATATCTGTGCCTCTTCGAAGCGCAGCTCTTCGCTGTATGCCTGCATTCTGTCGCGATACATGCGTACAAGTCTGTGCAAATTGCCTCGGAGCAGATCGCGTATTTCCGATACATTGCTTTCGTACTCGTTCGAAGTTTGATTGCCGACGCAGGGGCCTTTGCATTTCTTGATATGGTACTGCAAGCAGACGCGATACCGCCCTTGTCGGATCTTCTCCACACCGAGATCCAGTTTGCAGGTACGGATCGGGTAGATCTCTTTCACAAGGCGAAGCATCCCTTTGGCAATGAGTGCGCCCGGATAGGGGCCGAAGTATTCGGATCCATCCTTCTTGATGTCCCGTGTGGCGAATATACGTGGGAAAGGCTCCCGTTTGATGACTATGCTGGGGTATGTCTTCCCATCTTTGAGCAGGACATTATACCGAGGTTGATACTCCTTGATCAGTGAGTTTTCGAGCAGCAGGGCATCTCCTTCGCTGTCCACAACGATGTATTTGATGCTCCTGATCTGTCTGACCAGTATGCGGGTTTTCCTGTCTGCGTGCTCTTTGTGAAAATACGAACTGACTCTACGGCGAAGGTTTTTGGCCTTGCCTACGTAGATTACCTTCCCGTCCTCATCGAAGTACTGGTAGCAACCCGGTTTTTCCGGCAGGGTAGGGAGGATGATGTTCAGTTCGTCGGGGGTCATCATTCGGTTCGATATTTTGTTTCACGTGAAACGTTATCTGCCACAGAGAACGAGAAGGATGCTTACGTCGTGGGGTGAGACTCCCGGTATTCGCGATGCTTGCGCTATGGTTTCCGGCCGGATGCTCGTCAGCTTTTGGCGTGCTTCGGTGGAGAGGGACTGCATCTGCATATAATCTACATGCTGTGGAAGTCGGATACTCTCGAGCCTGTTGATCTTGTCCGCCAAGGCCCTTTCTCGTTTGATATAGCCGTCGTATTTGATCAGGATCTCCGCAGCTTCCACGGTTTCCTCACGTCTGGATGCCGGAATCTCTTCAACGATTCTTTGGAGAGAGGGTACCATCGAACAGACTTCATTCATCCCTATTTGAGGACGGAGTAGCAGGTCGTACAGTTTGATGCCTTGCTTGAGAGGAAGGTGGCCGGCCGACTCCAGATGCGGGTTGATCAGATCCGGTTTGAGGGAAAACTTGTGCGTAAAGTCGATCAGCTTATCGCGAAATGCTTGCTTTTCTCGGAGCAATTCGCTGCGTCTGCTGTCTGCCAGTCCGATCGCTTCCGCCTTCGGCGTGAGCCTCATGTCGGCATCGTCCTGACGTAGCAAGATGCGATATTCGGCTCGAGATGTAAACATGCGGTAGGGCTCGTCCACGCCTTTGCTCACCAAATCATCGATCAGCACCCCTATGTAAGCCTCGTCGCGTCCGAGTGTGAACTCGCCTGCGCCATGGCATTGCAGGTGAGCATTGATACCGGCTATCAGTCCCTGTCCGGCAGCCTCCTCATAGCCGGTCGTGCCATTGATCTGACCGGCGAAGAACAGTCCTTTCACCGGCTTGGTCTCAAGCGTATGTCTTAATTGTGTGGGATCAAAGAAATCGTATTCGATGGCATAACCCGGACGATAGATATGCACATGGCGAAGAGCCGGGATGGCTTTCAGGGCTTCGAGCTGAATCTCGAAAGGCAAAGACGAGGAGAAGCCATTGAGGTAAAACTCGTTACTCGTCTCTCCTTCCGGCTCGAGAAACAGCTGGTGCATCTCCTTGTCGGCGAAGGTGACGATCTTGGTCTCTATGCTGGGGCAGTATCGAGGGCCGATGCTTTGGATCTGTCCGTTGTACAGGGGTGAGCGATCCAGTCCTTTGCTCAGTATCTCGTGGCACTCGGGATTGGTGTAGAGCGCGTAGCAACTCCTTTGGCGTAGTACCCTTCGGGGCGTATCCATATAGGAGAAACGGTGGTGATCCTCCTCTCCCGACTGCTCCGTGGTCAGACTGAAGTCGATGCTCCGGCCGTCGATTCGTGCCGGAGTCCCCGTCTTCATCCTGTCGGTCCTGAAGCCCAGATCACGAAGCTGTTCCGTGATGCCGTGAAAAGCCGGTTCGGCTATTCGTCCTCCTTCGATCATACGCTCCCCGAAGTGCATGACACCTCCGAGGAAAGTCCCTGTAGTCAGCACCACGGTACGTGCCTGAAACTCCACCCCGAGAGCCGTCGCTACTCCCGTGACGGCACCCTGACGAATAGAGAGGCTGCGTACGCTGTCCTGCCACATGTACAGATTAGGCTCGTGCTCCACTATATCGCGCCATGCTTCCATGAAGCGCATGCGATCGCTCTGAGCGCGCGGACTCCACATGGCAGGGCCTTTGCTCCGATTGAGCATGCGAAACTGGATGGCTGTAGCATCCGTGACGATACCCATCCGTCCGCCCAAGGAGTCTATCTCTCTGACTATCTGCCCCTTAGCTATTCCTCCGACAGCCGGATTGCAGCTCATTTGGGCTATTTTGTTCATGTCCGGTGTGATGAGCAATACCTGCGAACCGAGCTTGGCCGCAGCCGCAGCCGCTTCGCAGCCGGCATGGCCCGCACCCACCACGATGACATCATAATTAAATTGCATTGGAATGTTTCCTTAGTACCGGTGGCCGACACCGGTGTCGGCCGTGATTACTTAACAAAGTTAGCAACTTTCGGTTTTGGCATCTATGGAGCTTGGCAGGGGATGAGCGGTATTTGTCTCGGAATCAAGCTCCCCAAAGTTCATTTCGCGTGGAGACGCATCATTTCGTGCGCTATCGTATTAAGAGAGAAGGACGGGTTTACGCGCCATAATTTTCTATTTCCACGCTCTGAAAAACGTGGCGCGGGAACTTTTTCGTTTTGGTTCGGGAAGTGAAAAATTCTCGCGCCACAGCGAAAAAATTCTCGCGCCGCTTTTCCCGAAAACACGCTCCGCAATCCGAGCATTTCCGGTCTGTGAACTTCGGAGAGGCAGATTTGTCTGCAAAAAAATTATGCCATTTGCCTAACCTGCTCTCCTTTTACCGGAGATAATACCTTTTAGTGGATAGCCCCATATTAGTCTGCTTCATAACGACCTTTACACGGACGAATTTTTATCAATCGAATTAAAAGTGTGTCCACTTATTTGTATTAAATTTGGCCTTAACTCTAAAAACAATGAACCAGGCCAATCTTTTTACCTCATTTACTCATAAATGGAGGCAAAGAGAGCTTCTTCCCTTCGGGATGTTCATTGCGTTTTGATAGAATAATATATGTGTTAGAGATTTCCAAGGTCTATGCCACAGATGTAATTCGATCATTTTATAGATTGCTCATAAAAAAATATTAAGTGTATGGAAGCTGAAACTTACAGTAGGCATATCTTTATTTTTCCTTTTCAGTGGGATTACATCGAAAAGAGAGGGTATGCTTCCTATAACGAGAGGACAGATATAAAAAAGTTTGACAAACTGTTTTCGGCAGTCAGTCCTCTCAAAAGGCAATACTTCGAGATAGGAGCCTCGGAAGAACGCTACAATGAATACACCTATTTTCATCCTTTCGCCCGGAGAGCCCTCTTCGGAACGAAAGAAAACCCTTCGGTCTATTACTATGAATTGAGCGACACCCAAGGCACTTACAACATCTCTGTGAAAATCAATGGAGTCTCCACAACCTACTCTCTACAACTTGAGAAGATAGCCGTATCTGTATTCGATACGGGTGTGGGAACGGTAGCCTACTTTCTCCGCAACGATAGGTACACTTCATCTGAAGACATCCTCCGCATCAATGACTCGGGCAGACGCATTTACCCTCAGTTTATGGAAAAAGGGAACAGATTAAAGTCCAAGGATTCTTTTCTTGCCGACCGTATTTATGGAGGTTTAGGTGTGATGGATTTTGACGATGACTTCAGCCAATTCGAAGAGGATATTAGTCATACGAATATCTTTCTCCCTCCCGACCATATACGTCAGGTGTTCGGTTACAACAAGATGGATCGAACAGAAGACGATGGGTGCCAAAAGTTCGTGTTTCATCAAGAGAGCGAACGGAAAGACATCATCCGCATCTCCCCCGTTATGGATGATAGGATGTTCTTTATAACCTACTACCATAGCCCCGATTATGCCCAAAAGCTGAAGAGCAAACCGAAAATATTTGGCAAAAATAGAGAATGCGGCATCTACGAAGAGGGACACTTTGGAAACCTTTGGTTTCGATACCTTTTTGGAGATGGGAGAGGAAAAAGTGTGGCTAATGCTTCTGTACAAAAGGAGGATATAAAGAGAACAACCTATGCAAGATGGTCGGGAAGTGGCACTCTCTTCGGTCTAACCAAAGACTCTCTCGTAGGTATTTCAGATTGGTATCTTATAGGAGACCATATTACAACTATGTATTACCAAATGGCAACATTGAGCCTTGTGCAACGCTCTACCATACTACGCTTCAGCAATGAAATAGCCTCTATCACACAACTGATATTGGACAAGAAGACAAAGAGAAAAACTGAAAAGCAGGTCAAAGAGCTGTACGGCAACTATATCCGCTTTCTTAATGAGACCTACTTTCGAGAGGTTACCCCTCAAATACAGGGCATAGAAATGTACGATATGCTTCAAAACAATATGAACATACGAAAAGATGCCAAAGCCCTCGACGAAGAGATGGGCGAACTTTTCAACTATACGGAACTCGAGGAGCAGGGTGTGCTCAACAAAACTGCCAATCGCTACCTCCCTCTTACTCTATTTGTTGCTATTTTGAGTACTTATGCTCTCCAACGAGGAACGTTTTTCAATAAGATATTTGAAGTACAGCATACAGTAGACGTTTGCTCCTCAAATTGGAGACTAAACAGTGGAGATATTGTTACAATTATTCTCCTCTTAATATGTCTCTATTTTCCAGCAAAAAAATATCTCAAACATCTCAAATATAAGATAATGATATGGAAAAAGAAACTTTGATATTATGGTGTTTCATAGTGGTAGCTCTTACTATTATTGGTGTCGTAGCCATTATATGGGTTTGCAAATTCAAAATCAAAAAGGAAGAATTAGAGTACCGAAAATGGATCGAACAGGAACGAAAAAAAGCAAAAAAATAAAATAACCTCTTCTTTGCCCAATCGCTATTTGAGACAAACAAGGGGCTCATAGAAGTCTATTGTAAGAACAATGCGAAACAAAAAAATAGACCACGATGTATAAGTTAGAATTTGAATTGGAACAGCATACGCCCATCATCCACTTCCAGGCCAGGGATGCAGGAGCAACGCTGCGCGCCTCCGAGGTCAAGCCGAAGCTCGACAAGTTTATATTGAAAGAACACAAAGAAAAACTTCCTAAGAGTGTTATTAAGGAGAGAGAAGAAGATAAAGAAAAGAAGGAAGACAAAGAGGTTCGAAAAAGTCTTGACTACAAAATGAGGATTATAACTCATAAGGTACATACTGAAGACATAGACGCAAAAAGTGCACCTATGTACTTTGGAAACATAAAAGCAAAAAAGCCCAAACGATTGGTTACGGCAGAGAGTGTACAGATAATCATATTGGTAAAGGATGAAGTTCTAAAAGGTTGTATAAAGGAGTCCATTGTTCGGTTCTTTCAACTTCACAACTTTGGTACAAGACAATCCAAAGGATACGGTTCGTTTACCGTAAAGAGCAATGGGAAAAAGGGGATTAGAGATGTCTATAAATACTCGTTCGATGTTTCAGGAAGCGACTACAAGGAGGTTATGAATAGAATAAACTACTTCTATAAAAGCCTTAGAAGTGGCATAAATGAGTATAGGGTGAAAGGAGGGAAAAAGACAAATATCCTTTACTTCAAGTCAGCACTGCATTACTACGTAACGACCGTTCTAAAAGAACAATGGGACAAAAAGAGCATCAAAGAGTATTTCTTTCCTAAGCAACTTGAAGAGGAAAAGATAAAATATAAAGTAAAAGATATTTCTTCTAAAGAGAAAAATGATTTTAGAGATCTATTAGGGTTCTCCACCGATGAAGCATGGGGGCAAAAGCATCAGGTTAAGAAGACTTGCAAAAAAGAAACGGATGAAGGGGAAGAAAAGTTTTCTCGTTTGAAGTCACCCATCCAGTTCAAGCCTATTCGCTTTGGCAATAATTTTACTGTGTTTTTTGATGTCTTCCCGGAATCTTCTGGATGGAACGACTTTTTAGGTAGCGAAGTTTGCGTGGAAGCACTATACAAAGAAAATGCTACTCCTCTCAAAAAGGAGCCTCTAACCTTGAAAGTCCCAACGGATATTGATTTGAAAGAAGTTCTTGGATATATATTTTCAAACATGAAGCTCGAGCTAAGAAAGTCAACAGCAATTGGAGAGGGTAAGGATATTTTCGACGGAATAAAAGCTATTTATGATGAACTCGAAAGAAATAAAAAATAACGCATACACAGCAATAACCATTGGGCCGATAGGTAAAACCTTAGACAAGGCCCGAAGCGTGAAGTCCCTTTGGACTGCGAGCTACCTCTTCTCATGGATAATGCGGGAATTACTCGAAAAACTACCCAAAGAAGAGCGACCCGAAGGGAACTTTGAGGTTCTCTCTCCACATCGAGCTGGCAAAGATGTTTCAGAAGAAACCTCTAAAAAGGTGGGCTTATTCCCTGATAGGCTTTTTGCAAAGGGAGTACTTAAAGAAGGGGAGAAGGGTGAGCTCGAAGAAATAAAAGAGGAAATCTTCGGCGAACTTGCAGGCAAATTCATATCTACTTTTCAGGGTGAAGAAAAGGATATTGAGCAAAAAATCACAAAGGAAAGAGACCAAAAGCGAAAGAGAGAGCTTGAAGAAATAAAAAATCGGTATAGCAATGCTGCTTTGAAGGGTGGGGATATTCGCAAGTACTTAGAGGATTACCTCTCTATCTCCTGCATAACGGTGGAGCTTAACTCCGATTGTAACATCTTGGAGCAACTCAATAAATACTTAGATACACAGGAGTTGTTCAATAAAGCCTCCTCGCACACCGATGAGGATTATATGGAACTCTTTATCGAGGCTCCCAATAATCCTTTCTTAAAGGCTTATTCCCAAGAAAGAGCTTTCCCCAGCACTTCAGAGATAGCCGTATCGGGATGGGAACAAAATCCTCTCAAAGATGAAAACGGAGAGGTAAAGTACAGCGACTTAAAATCCATAAAGGGAGGATTTCGCAACTGCTACAAGTATTTGGCAGTCATAAAGGCGGACGGAGATGGCTTTGGGACATACATCAAAGAACTCAAAGTAGACGAGGAAAAGGAAATAAAAGAAAACGGAGAAAAGGAAAACGAGCTAACGAGATTTACAAAATCGTTCTTCGAGTTCTCTGTTGAGGTAGCCGATGAGTTAATACGGAAAACAAAGGCTAGACCTGTCTATATCGGAGGCGATGATCTCTTTCTCTTTACTCCTGTATTGGAGGGTGATACCGAAAAGGATGTATTCAACCTTATTAAGGAGATAGATGACCTATTTATCCAAAAGGAAATAGGCGAAGGTCTTTCGATGTCTTACGGCGTAAGTATCTTTTACTACAAGAATCCTATGTCTGAGGCAATAGACATAGCCGATAGTATGTTGAGGAAAGCAAAGGAAGAGGAAGAGGAAAAGGAAAAGAAGAAAGATGCCGTAGCTATATCCATACAGAAACACAGTGGGCAGAAGATAGAGTTCCTACTGCCGTGTAAGCATAGCGGTGCTGATGAGACTGCTCGAAAGGAAAGCTTGTATGGAAAGACTGTCGAGCTTGTACGAGCTTTCAAAGGCGATGGGAATATGCTCAATAGTCTTATCTATTGGATAGAAGAGATGTATGAGATACTTTTCACTGAGGAGGTTACCCAGTCCCAAGAGCGTATCAATGCGGTCTTTGACAACTTTTTCGACGAAGAGATTCACAAAGAGAATGAAAGGTTTTTCACCCTCCTCAAGGAGTTTATCCACTCCATGCATCGCTCCGAAGATGCTCCTCGCGAGTTGAAAGACAAAAAGAAACTGTTGCACGGCATCTTGCGCTACTGTCAATTTGTAACAGCTAAAAAAGAGAAATAATATGTCTACCTATACCTATCTTATTAAGCTTACGCCTTTGGATAAGTTTTTCTTTGGGCAGAAGAAAACCTTTGGCGATGACAATGCCAACTACTTCGTGTACTCCTCCCTCTTCCCACAGCAAACTACCTTGTTGGGGCTTTTGCGCTATCAACTGTTGCAGATAGCAGGAGAGGACGTCTTCAAGGATAATAAAATACAAGATGAACATAAAGCTGCCGAATTGATTGGCGAACAGAGCTTCTCTCCATTCGTCAAGGATAAGTTGCAGTTTGGTATTATCCAATCGCTCTCTCCTGTCTTTATCATAGACAAGAAGAACGATGAGGGTAAGGAAGAGTACTTCCTGCCTGTGGGTAGACGGTTTCAAAAGAAAAAAGAGAAAGCCCCATACAATCTCTTACATCTCTTCTGTGAAACTGGATGCCCTCCCATTCCCATCTTTAAGAGTAGAGTATCTCAAAAAAAGGAAGAAGAAGGCTCGCATGAGGTCTTACATCCCTCCTGTGAAGCTGGATGCCCTCCCATTTTTGAGGCTTATGACCCCAAGAAAGGTATGGCATCTTGCTGGCTATCTTCCAAAAGCCATACGCTCCTTAACGAAGAGGACTTTTTTATAAAAGATGAGCGCATCGGGATACGCAAAGATTATAAAGGGACTACGAACGACGATGCCTTCTTCCGTCAGAGATACTACCATTTCAAAAACTTCAAAGAGGTAGTAGAGGACGAAGAGAATAAAGGGCGCAAGCAACCACCCGTGCGAGAGCACGACTTCTGCTTTGCCACTATTTTAGAAATAAAGAGAGAAATCGAATACAAAGAGTTAGATAAGAGGTTAGATAAGAGAATTGTCTACCTCGGTGGAGAGCGACAACCTTTCCTTATGGAGGTAAGCGAAAAGACAGAGGATCTCCAACTCAACATTAAGGGTTCTGCTCTTACGAGCGATGAGAAGCACTATACCGTGGTACTCCTATCCGATGCTAAGATTGAGCCTAATCACCTCAAGGGGGTAAAATTTGCAAGCACGGAAGTGAAAGACTTTGCCTGTTTGCTCACTCACGTAGGGACACGAAAGTTCTACAACAAGAAGAAGAAAAGAGAGGAGCAGTACCTCGAAAAAGATGAAACGGCTCTAAGTCATCAACATGAACTATATGCCAGAGGCTCCGTGTTTTACTTCGATACTAAAGAGCAAGCGGATCAATTCTGTGAGCACCTCGCAGCATCCACCAACTTCTATACCATCGGCTACAATCGTGCCGAAGTAATCAATCCATTAAAAACAATAAAATAAACAGAATATAAAAATGAAAACTGCCACCTATATCATTCGATGCCTTACCAATATGCACGTGGGTAAGGGAGATGCCACCTACGAAGTAGTGGACAAATGTGTACAACGAGACGTAACCACAGGGACGCCCTGCATCTACTCCTCCAGCCTCAAAGGAGCTTTGAGACAGTTCTTTTCGAAGCAAGGCTTTACCGAGCTTGACTATGTGTTTGGAGCTGATGTGAACAGGGATAAGAAAAATAATAGTAATGAGAATAATGAAGAAGAGCACAGCATTGGCAACTTCACCTTCTTCCAAGCTAACCTATTAGCCTATCCTGTTCAGACAACTCAAAAGAATATCAGTTACATTCTCAAAACAAACGAAGCCCTGCAAAAGCCTATAGAGGAGTTAGCAAACCTTCTTTCTGCTCCATTCGATATTAAAGAGATGTTACCTGAAGGGCATAAAGAGCATGAAGAGCCATTGTCCAATGAGGACTTTGAGCAACTCCCCGTCATAGCACGCAACAAATTGGACAATGGGAAGAGTGAGAACCTATGGTACGAAGAGGTTGTACCTGCCGAGAGCCGTTTTGTCTTCTTTGTATCCTACGATGAAAAAGATGAAAAGATCTTCAAAGAGTTCAACACAAAAATCCAAAAGGGAGTCATCCAAATAGGAGCTAATGGCTCTATTGGTTATGGTTTTTGCAAGATTACTAACATTGAAGATTCCTCTAAAAAATGAATAAGAAAGTCATTCAGAATTTAATTCCCAAGGCGATGCAAGCCATCGAGTATGTAGAGGTGCAATTAAAGAAGAAAGAAAGTAGCAAACCAGAACTGACTAAGATTGTAGACCCTCAAACACACAAATTCGAGAAAGTCCACGAGGGGTATATCAATGCTCTTGGTCCTACTATCATTCAGTCGGGACTTCTCCCTACGCTCATATTCTACAATAAGGATAAGCGAACCTTATGGCTCAGAGCTTTATACTATATGGCAGTGGGCGGAAAGGAAAACATGACTAATAACTCCCCCGCAGCGATTATCGAACTTGTAATAGACAAAAAGGGAGGAAGTATAGAAGAGTTAGAGGGCAAAGCCAAGAAGTGGGAGCGCAAAATACTTGAGTATGCGGTGGCTCTCAAGCTGGCACTTCGGACTTTTGTTGCTAAAGAGCCTGAGACAAGCAATACAGAACAACAAAAAGGAGGTGCGCAATGAATTTCGGACACTGGTACTATCGAGAGTATTTCAATACGATAAAACTCAATAGCAAGGGCATTGTAACCAACTTCTCTACGTTCAATAAAGGGAAGAACGATAAACTAATAAAGGGAGCTATTCTCCCTCCCTACGACGAAGAAAATGATATTGAGGATGTAACGAGCTTCGAGCTAAAGACCTGCTATCCGGGGTTGCTCTGTGGTGTGGGCTATCATCACGAGATAAACAAACCTGCGGATGAGAAGGGTAAGAAGGTTGAGAAGGATAAGGAAGATGACGCACCGGAGGTTTATAACCTCGGGATGTACTTTGATTATACATCGGGTTTGCCCGTTATCCCCGGTTCTTCTATCAAAGGGATGCTACGCTCTGCCATCGAAGAGTGGGACTTCCTTGCAGATTATGAGCTCAACGACGGAGTTACACGTGAAGAAATTATTAAGACTGTGTTTGAAGGAAAAGGACTTTCCATTTATGACAGAGACATATTCCTCGATGCTATCCCGATAAAAGCAGATAACAAACTCTTTGGAGAGGACTATATCACGCACCATCCCAATCCTCTGCAAAACCCTAATCCTGTACGTTTCTTGAGAGTCAATCCGGGTGTAACCTATAAGTTTCGCTTTATCCTGAAAGCTCATGGAGAGAAACTAACGGTAGACTTTAAGACAAAGCTTTTCGAAGCTATTATCTGCACTTTTGGTCTCGGAGCCAAGACCAATGTCGGCTACGGGCAATTCGTAAAACCTCAGAAGTAGGATTACGGCCGGTTGCCTCTCCATCGGGTCGTTTTTCCTCAGCAAAGAGTTTTGTATGCCACTCTCCACAGATTCGTTGCCGATCTTCTTGTCGGACTTCACCGCCTACCATTTTAGCGTTCGTTTCAGAGCCGAACGTGCTATTGCCTTCGAACGCAAATGGTATTTCATGCCTCGGTTTGCATTGGGCAATGCCCTCAAAAATAGTAAGCAGTACGCCTACCTCTATGGGCAGATATTCAAGCCACAAGAGGAAGACGCGGACGAAAGCAAGGGACCGGGCAACACCTCGCGCCTGATCATTCGAGCCGACAAACCCTCCCGGAAGTCTCTGGAGGCAGGCGAAGCCATGGATCTGTACATTACCGTCGTAACGAGAGATCCTCTACTGGTCGGAGACTTCCTCTCTTTCCTTCCGGAATGGCAGGCGTACAACTTCTTTCGGGAAAATAATCTCACGTACGACTCCTATCGCCTGTACAATCCCACGACAGAGAAATACGAGTCCGGGCTGAGGGTAGAGGATGCAGCACTTACGGTAGACTTCTTCTCTCGGCGAGCAATCCGTTGGGGCGAAATCCTTGCTGTGCGCTTTCTGTCTCCGGCCAGTATCAAGGTAGATCAAATACTGTCCGCGGAAATACCTTACTCGCGTCTGATGAATAGACTCTCACGGCGTCTGTATGAGCTATATACCCAATACCTTAGCAGGGGAGAGACTTCTGTGGAACAATATGTTTTCCCCGACCACGATGGGCTGATTTACTCCCAGATAAGTATGCCACGCAAGGCGACTATCAAGGAAAACAGACAGTACGACATGTCCGGCATATTGGGTCAGCTCTTCTACCGTGTTCCCTACGATCCCGTAGCAGCCCTCATGCTCTCGATGGCGCATTGGGTGCATATAGGCAATCATACAATTGTGGGGAATGGTCAGATCGAGAGCACTCCGGCCAACGATGCCTTGTACCGCAAGTGGCTCTCTTCTTTGGCTGCGGATCGTGACCTTCCCATGGCAGAAGCGGAGCGACAAGATCTGTTGGAAGCCCTACGTGTTTGCAGCTATATACCGCAGCCCTATCACTCGGTGAACATACCCAAGGGGGATGGCTCCTACCGACAGCTACATATCCCTTCGGCAGTGGATCTACACTTGCAGAGAAGCCTGGCCGGCATACTCTATCCGATCACCGAGTCTTTATCCATTGCACAGAGCTATGCCTATCGCAAGGGGAAGGGGGCTGTGGCTGCCATTCGTAAAGTGCAGCATCTGCTGGATTCTCTGGATGAGAACTATACAGTGGTGCGCTGCGATATAGACAACTTCTTCGATTCCATCCCTGTCCCCTCTCTATTGCAGAAAGTCCTGAGAACGACCGAAGATCCCCTCCTGACCCGTATGTTGAGCCTCTGGATGAAGTCCGGAGTCGTAGACCGAAAGCAGCAATATGCTCCTGCATCCTCCGGCATCCCACAGGGAAGCCCTCTGGCCCCTCTGCTTTCCAACCTCTACTTGGAAGACACGGATCGCTACATTGCCGGGCATATAACAACCGAATTTATCCGCTATGCCGACGACCTGCTACTCTTCTTGCCGGAGAGAGCGGATCCGCTGAAGGCTCTCCAAGACCTGAGCGAACATTTGAAATACCGCAAGGGACTGAAGCTGAACAGGGACTTTGTCGTATCGAGCATAAAAAGCTCTTTCAGTTTCCTCGGTATTACGTTCCGTGCAGATGGTTCAAGGTGTATGAGCCGGGACAAGACGGAGGGGCTCAAACGCAAGATCGCACTCGCGCTCCATCGCGACACCGAAAACTTCTCAGCCCTATCGGAGACAATCCATGGCATGGAGCAGTACTACCGCAAACTGCTCGAAAAGGTAGACATAGAGGCCATTGACAAAGCGGCCGCCGCTGTCTATGCCGCTCACATCGCATCACTGCCGACCTCCGAGGCTCGGAAAAAGGCCAAGGACAATCTGCTACGGCTGGGCTTTCTCTCTTCGGAAACGGCCCAACAGACTCTTCGAGAGGCTATGCGGCAGACAGTGCTCCCAAGTGCAGACCCTTTCCCGATAAAGAAAGAGAGCGAGATCCTGCGTGAGCAGCACAAAAGACATTTGCAAGAGAGGGAAGAGATATTCGACTTGGTGGTTACCGAGCCCGGAGCTTTCATCGGTATCAGTCGCAACCACGTGCTTGTAAGGAAGTATGGGAAGACGATCTGCAAACGACCTGCCGCACGGATAGAGCAGATCAGCATCATCAGTGACGGCGTCTCTCTCAGCAGTAACGTCACCAAATACTGCAGGAAGAAGAATATCAGAGTCATATTCTACAATGCAACGGGCCAAGCCTATGCCTCTCTCGACGGCATGAATACCATCTTGCCCTCCGTGATGGAAGCCCAGATGCGCCTGAGCGAAGAGAAGAAGCAGGAGTTCATCCTCGCTCTTATCCGGAACAAGGTTCGCAATCAGGGCAAACTCCTGCGCTACTACCACAAGTATTATCGCCACGACAAAGAGCTGAAAGAGCCTCTCTCCAACGCTATCGCCGAGCTAAAGCAGCTGGAAGATATACCCATAGCGGCGGAGGGCAGCTCCCTCGCGGACTTCCGACAGCATGCCATGCTTCATGAAGCACGCTGCGCACAAGTCTATTGGAGGGCATTTGCCCTGCTGGTGCATCGCTCCGGGCATGAATTTGAGGGGAGAGAGCACAAGGGAGCCGAGGGATTGGTCAATCAGATGCTAAACTATGGCTACGCAATCCTCCGGAGCTACGTGATGAAGACGATAGACCTTTGGCAGCTCAACCCGAATATCGGTATCCTGCACAGCACGCAAGACAATAGACCGGCCCTGTGCTTCGACCTCATGGAGCAGTACCGGGCTTTCGTTGTCGATAGGAGCATCCTCGCCCTACTGGCCAAGGGGGAAGATGTGGGGCAGGATAACAAAGGGCTGTTGGATATGTCCACACGCAGCCGCATCATAACGAAGATAAACGAACGCTGGTTTGCTACCGAATACTATCGATCCGGGGAAAAGCTTTTCTCCGATATTATGAAGTTGCAAACCAAAGACGTGAGAGCCTTTTGCTGTGGCAAGGTGAAGCGCATCAAATTCTATACCCCTAAATGGTAGACCGTGAGCGGGAAGAGCTATGAATGACAAAAAACTGCTGGTTGCATACGATATATCCTCCAACAGACGAAGGCGCAAGGTTGCTCGGATATTGGAGCAATGTGGTATACGCATCAACAAGTCGGTATTCATCTGTAGCCTGCGAGAGCTGACCATGGACAAGTTGGTAGAGGCTGTTACCTCACAGACGGCTAAGAGAGACAAGGTGTTTTTTCTTCCTCTCTGTCAGCATTGTTATGCTGCAGCTTGGATGAGCGGACATCCGACCCTCCCTAAGAGCCGGAGAAAAAGGAAAAGTATAGTGGTTTAGTTTTTCGAAAAAACTCGAACCACGCATCGCTCTTTGACGTACTGATTATCAGCCGGTTGCAAAAACAACCCTTTTCTCCTTTTTTTCGAAAATAGGAGAAAACGGGAATTGGGACTTTTATTTTCGAAAAACAGGGGTGTTTCGCTATTTGTAAGTGTTTGATTATCAAATGGTGTCTTTCTCTATTTTCGAAAATGCCAAAAACGAAGGCTACCACTTTCTGATTTTCGAAAATAGAAAATCAGCTAATCTGATTGTATATCAATAAGATATAATCAGCTCAACAGCAAAAATGGTGTTATAGCTGCATTTCTCAACTTGCATTTTCGAAAAAAATAGAATCGTTCTCTGCCAATGCGTTACGTTTAGGATTATTCGTAACTTGCAGTCACTCAAGTTCTCACTATACATACACAGTCCGTAAGGCTATTAAGACAGCATGTAAAACTCTTCTCCAGAATCTCCTTTAACCTCACTATACATACACAGTCCGTAAGGCTATTAAGACAAGTATACAGAACGATTCTGTCCTGGTTCTACAATAACTCACTATACATACACAGTCCGTAAGGCTATTAAGACCCTGTTAAGATTTTTTTTAGTACTCCCGGATTTTTCCTCACTATACATACACAGTCCGTAAGGCTATTAAGACACTTCCCAGGTAATGAGAGAAGAAGAGTAAGAATCCTCTCACTATACATACACAGTCCGTAAGGCTATTAAGACTTTTCATAGCTATCAATCCTAATAGATAGATAATGACTCACTATACATACACAGTCCGTAAGGCTATTAAGACCCTTTACTACAATAGCAACAGGAATTGGTCTTGAACTCACTATACATACACAGTCCGTAAGGCTATTAAGACTCGTTTTGGGTGAGTCCTAAGTTTTTAACAGCTCTTTCTCACTATACATACACAGTCCGTAAGGCTATTAAGACGCTTTGGTTTTTACTTTCCGTATTGACATATTCTCACTATACATACACAGTCCGTAAGGCTATTAAGACAAAGTTTACCTCAGGTACCGTTTTTTTTTCTTTTGTTCTCACTATACATACACAGTCCGTAAGGCTATTAAGACATGTCTTATTGTATCTGTAAATTTGCCTTTAACCTCTCACTATACATACACAGTCCGTAAGGCTATTAAGACAACTCTTTTAGGTTTTCTTTGCTTTCATTATTAACTCACTATACATACACAGTCCGTAAGGCTATTAAGACCTCAGATATATAAACTTCTCCGTTTTCTATTTTAGCTCACTATACATACACAGTCCGTAAGGCTATTAAGACACAACTTAAGACCTAATAACCATACCATCCACAGCTCACTATACATACACAGTCCGTAAGGCTATTAAGACTTTTCACTGAAACTTTCAACTTTTGTTTTCATAATTACTCACTATACATACACAGTCCGTAAGGCTATTAAGACTCCTAGAAGAGGACGACTGTTAAGAGGATTTGCTAACTCACTATACATACACAGTCCGTAAGGCTATTAAGACTCTTGATGCTCTACTCATCATCACTTGGACTTTCCAAGTTAGATTTTGGAGCGGTTAATATTGTGTTTTGCACAAGATAAGAGCATAATCACAGCCTTCCGCTTGTGTGCGAGCCAAGGCCGTTTGCGCACCATAATTTTCTATTTCGATGCTCCGAAAAACGTGGCGCGAGATTTTTTTCGCTGTGGTTCGAGAATTTTTTACTTCCCGTGCCACAGCGAAAAAAATCCCGCGCCGCTTTTCCCGAAAACACGCGCCACAATCGCAGCAATTGCGGTTCGAGAAAATCCGATCGGAATAATTGAAATCCGAGACTTCCGAGACCTCCGAAGCCGGTTCTAAGCTCTTACCCTTCTACAACATCTCGGATACGACCCAAAATATCCTGCTTGATGGCAGACAGATGCGCTCCCAATTCGCTCTCTGTCGGGAAAGAACCGTATGGATAGTCCTTGCCTTGGAAAGTATAGTGCATCGAAGAGAACTTCACCCCTGCATCTACCGCCAAAGCGAGGTCGCTCCTCTTACTCGGCACACGGATGCGGGAAAAACGGATCTGAAAGGCGATGGCATCGGCATCCATCAGAATATCGAGCCTGTCTCCGGGCAAACGGGAGGTTAGTCCTTGGGGATATTCGTCTAAGCTGAAGGCCTTGTCATCATCCCACACGCTATTTCCCTTCTTCTTGAGCATGAAATATGAGATCTCTTGCTCGGCAAAAAACCGATTGACGGGCTGCAATGCCGCTATCAGTCGTTTGGCAAAATTGCGATGGAAGCAGTTGTACACATCCATCCGGGCCTCCAGCGAGACGGGGGTGGGATTCGTGAGTCTTTTCTTCGCCCTGCGTTCGAGTATGGCCAACTCTTTGTCAAAATCGTCTACTTCCTCGATGCTCTCCCCACGGGCTGCTTGGATACACGTGACGAGAGCCTCTTCCATACACTGCTCCATATAGGCGACGAACGGCTCTATCTGCCATATCTCGGCAGATGCACCCACGGAGGGCACTCCTCCTACTGCCACATCGGCACGATTCAGGGCAGACAAGTAGGCATTCTTATCCTTGCTGCGCACCACTATCATCGGATAGCCATGCTTGGCAAGAATATAATTGACCAGCAGACGGGCGATTCGCCCGTTGCCGCCATCGAACGGATGAATGCGGATGAAGCGATAATGAAATACCGAAGCCAGACGAATGGGCGACAGCTCCCCGGCCTCTTCTGCGCTCCGATACCAGGCCACGAGCTCCGCCATCAGTGCCGGCGTTTCCTCCGGAGAGGCATATTCGAAGCGTTCGCCCGTCACGGTTTTCACCGAGTTGGGTCGCGTTTTGTACTCTCCGGCGTGGATCACCACCGTATTCAGCAGGGGACACCCGGCTCCGTGCCTCGTATAATCCTCCCTCAAGAGAGTACGGTGCAGCTCCCGAATGAACCTTTCGGTCAGCGGACGTTCGGAAGAGGAGACTTCCGCCTGTATCATCTTCAGGGCCACATTGTGGGCTTTCATCTCTTCCAAGTCTTTCATATCGGCCTCTTCCGCCACTTTCCCGAATAGCAGGAGCAGTTCCGTCTGGCCGTAAGTGAGGGTATTGCCCTCCATGTGGTTGGAGTTGTAGTTGAACTCCAGCATGAACTTGCGATCCAGCCGTCTCCGGCCTTCTTCTCTCATCGGCAGAAGAGAGCGCCACTCTGCGTACAATTTTTCGATCCTGTCCATCACCGCCATTGATTCGCCGGTTTCCCGAGCCATCGTTCATTTTATTATTATAACAAATGTAGGGCAAAAAGCATTGATACGGCAGATATTCATACTTTTGCCCGTGAAGGAGTGAGCGCACTCGGCTCTCTCGGGAAAAACAGAGATTATACCATCGATATGCTCAACGATATTCAGAGAAGTGAAGCGAAGAAAGCCGCCGAAGTCATGCGCAAAGGCGGCATCATCCTTTACCCTACAGATACCATTTGGGGAATAGGCTGCGATGCCACGAACGAGGAGGCCGTCCGGCGGATTTACCGGCTCAAAGAAAGAGCGGACAGCAAGAGCATGCTCGTCCTCATCGATTCGGAAGCCAAGCTCCAAGGCCTTATGGACGAAGTGCCGGAGTTGGCCTGGGATCTGATCGAGCTGACGACCAAACCGCTGACCATCATCTATCCTCAGGCCAAAGGCGTGGCGCCGGCACTCATCGCTTCGGACGGATCGCTGGGCATTCGCCTGACGCGTGAAACCTTCTCTGCCGAGCTATGCAGACTGATGCGCGTCCCCATAGTCTCCACGTCGGCCAATATCAGCGGCCAACCTTCGGCACGGACTTTCGGCGAGATCGCTCCGGCCATCTTAGACGGTGTGGATTATATAGTGGAGTGCCGGCGCGAAGAGCCGGCCGGTCAGGCCTCTTCGATCATTCGACTCGGCACAAGGGGAGAAGTGGAGGTGATCCGCCAATGACACGGGTGCAGCTACACCGCCTGCGCTATCTGCTGGCAGATGTCTTCGGTATCGTAGCTTCCTATCTGAGCTACAATACGCTGCGTTACCTCACCGAAGGGCAAGGGCACATATACTCCACCCTGTCCGAATATCTCTTCAACGCCAAGAGCCTGTGGGTGGGGATCCTCTATCTGCTTTTCTGGCTCTCCCTCTTCGCCCTCTCGGGGTACTACAACAAACCCGTAGCCAAAAGCCGAATATCCGAGCTGCTGACGACCGTGGCGTCGGTGCTGGTCGGATCCGTCATCGTCTTCCTGCTGCTCGTGGTGGACGACATCGTGCACGACACGGCTCTCTATCTGCGGCTCTTCTTTATGATGGTGGCGACCGTGTTGCCGTGGGTGTATTTCCCCCGTCTGTGGGTGACGACCCGAGGCATCAAAGAGCGGAAGCGGACAAAGGGCTATCATCGGGTGCTGCTCATCGGGAGCGGTACGATAGCCGAAGAGACGGCTTCGTGGCTACAGTCCGTAAGCGACATGGCCACCACGCGGCTCCACTTCGCCCCTCCGACGACGAGAGAGGGATTCGAAGAGTCGCTCAAGTCCTTCGCCTCGCTTGTCTCCGAAGCGGTGCAGGAGAGCAGGCCCCATCAGATCATCCTCGCCGTGGACTGCCCCGATGCCAGCTTCATCAGCCTGCTCCTGTACCGGCTCTATCCCTTCCACATGCCGGTATGCGTGCCGATGCGCAGCATGCTTTTCGCCGGAGCCAAAGTGAATGTACAGGGGATGAAAGGAGAGCCGATGGTGGACATGACGGCTACCAATATGAGCGAATGTGCCAAGAGCATCAAGTGGTTTTCCGACCGGCTGTTCTCCCTTCTGATGCTGATCTTGCTCATTCCGGTCTATGCCGTGATCGCCGTTCTGGTCAAGCGTTCTTCGAGAGGCCCCGTCTTCTTCGGGCAGGAACGTATCGGACTTCACGGCCGGCCGTTTACGATCTATAAGTTCCGCACCATGTACCTCGATGCCGAGAAGGATGGCCCGAGCCTCAGCTTCGATGGCGATTCGCGGGTCACGCCTATCGGGCGCATCTTGCGCAAATACCGGATGGACGAATTGCCTCAGTTCTGGAATGTGCTTCGGGGCGATATGAGCTTCGTGGGGCCGCGCCCCGAACGGGCTTTCTACATCCGGCAGCTCGTGGAGCGTGCTCCCTACTACTACCTGCTGCACAATGTCCGTCCGGGCATCACCTCTTGGGGCATGGTACGCTACGGCTATGCTTCTACCCTCGACGAGATGCTGGAACGCCTGCAATACGATTTTCTGTACTACGAGAATATGAGCCTGAGGCTGGATCTCGAAGTACTGCTATATACCTGCCAAACGATTATTAAAGGATTGGGAAAATGAAGGAAAAGGAAACGAGTCGCTACGGGTGGTTCTTGCGCTTCCTCCTTTGGCGCGAAAGGCACATCAACGAGAGGCTTTTTCTCATCATCTTGAGCCTCATCATCGGTATCCTCTCGGCTTTTGCCGCCGTTCTGCTCAAGAATACGATACACATCATCCAGCACTTCGCATTCGATCGCATTCGCGAGACGAGCTATCTCTATCTCATTTTCCCCGTCGTGGGTATTCTGATCACGTGGCTGTTCGTGCGCTACGTGGTTCGGGACGACATCGGCCACGGGGTGACGAAGATCCTCTTTGCGATCTCCCAGCGCAAGAGCCGGATCAAGCCGCACAATATGTGGAGCTCGCTCGCAGCCAGTTCCATTACGATCGGCTTCGGCGGATCGGTCGGAGCCGAATCGCCTATCGTGCTGACGGGGGCTGCCATCGGCTCCAACCTCGGCCGGCTCTTCCGCATGGAGCAGAAGACGCTGATGCTCCTCGTGGGGTGTGGTGCCGCAGGTGCCATTTCGGGGATCTTCAAGGCTCCGATCACGGGGTTGGTATTCGTCATCGAAGTGCTCCTGCTGGACCTGACCATGTCGTCCGTGCTGCCGCTGCTGATCAGCTCGGTCAGTGCCGCCGCCGTATCCTATATTATCACGGGGCAGGGAGCCATGTTCAGCTTTACGCTCAACGATCCTTTTTCGATGGATCGCATCCCCTATGCTCTGCTGCTGGGTGTATTCTGCGGACTGGTATCCTTCTACTTCTCCAAGATCATGTTCGTCTTCGAGAGCAAACTCAAGAGCTTCCCGCACTATCGCCAACGCTACCTCATCTCGGCCTTTATCCTCTGCGGTCTGATCTTCCTTTTCCCTCCGCTATACGGTGAGGGCTACGATACGATCAACGCCCTGCTCGGCGGACAGTACAGCTCTCTGATGGATGGCAGCCTGTTCGAGCCATACTCCAATTCCTATTGGGTACTGTTCGTCTTCCTCGGATTCATCATCATCACGAAGGTGTTCGCCTCTGTGGCCACCAATTCGGGCGGAGGCTGCGGCGGACTCTTCGCGCCCAGTCTGTTCATGGGAGCACTGAGCGGATTCATCTTCGCCTATGCGCTGAACTTCTTCCCCTTCATCGACGTCTATCTGCCACAGAAAAACTTTGCTCTCCTCGGCATGGCCGGCGTGATGGCTGCCGTCATGCACGCACCGCTGACGGGTATCTTCCTGATCGCCGAGCTGACCGGCGGATACAATCTTTTCCTACCGCTCATGCTCGTGAGCACGAGTTCGTACGCCACCATCCGCCTCTTCATGCCACACAGTATCTATTCGCTCCGTTTGGCACAGAAAGGGGAGTTGCTGACGCATCAGAAAGACAAGGCCGTGCTGACGCTTATGACGCTGGATGCGGTGATAGAAAAGGACTTCGAACCGGTGAGACCCGATATGACGCTGGGGGATGTGGTACACGTCTTCGGTATCAGCCATCGCAATGTCTTCCCCGTCCTCGACGAGAACAACCTGCTGATGGGACTGGTACTGCTGGACAATATCCGCAATATCATGTTCCGGCCGGAGCTGTATGAGAGATTCAAGGTCAGCCGTTTCATGGTTTCTCCTCCGGCCAAAATAGTCAATACGATGTCCATGGAGACCATCATGCGGATCTTCGACGACACCAAAGCATGGAACCTGCCCGTCATTGACGAGCAGGGATGCTACCTCGGATTCGTATCCAAATCCAAGATCTTCAATTCTTACAGGGAGGTATTGGTGGAGACGTTCTCCGGCGATTGAGCTTCCGCCACTTTGGGCTTCTCCGGGTGTTTGGGTGCGGAGTCGTGTATCGTAAGCTGCGGGAACGGGAATGGGATGCCGTCTCGGTTAAATTCGCGGTAGATCCGTTCGTTCATATCCCAGTAGACATTCCACAGGTCGTCCGTGGCGCACCACGCACGCGCCATCACTTTCACCGAACTGTCTGCCAATTCCTTCACCACGACCGTGGGGAGGGGATCTTTGATAATCCGCGGTTCCTCGTCGATCAGACGCAGCAGCAGTGCTTTCACCCGATCGAAGTCCTCGTTGTATTCGATCCCGATGATCCATTCGTTCCGACGCACCGCCATGCGGCTGTAGTTGATGATCACATTGCTGCTGAGTAAACCGTTGGGGATGAAGATGTACTTGTTCTCGAACGTCATCACCGTGGTGTGGAAAAGCGTCACGGCATCCACCACTCCCTCTACATTGTTGGAGACGATGTAGTCGCCCACTTTGAACGGTTTGGTCAGCAGCACGATCAGACCGCCGGCCAGATTCTGGAGCTGACCGCTCAGACCCATCCCGACAGCCACACCCACCGAAGCCAGCAAGGCCGCGAGCGAGACCGGTTGGAAACCCAATGTGGAGATAATGATGACGATCAGCAGCACAAAGCCCCCGATATTGGCAAAGGAGCGCAGGAAGGTGCGCGCTGCCGGCTCGAACGAACGTCGAACCATGATCCGATCGAGCCACTTGATCAGGACGTTCAGCAGCAGCTTGCCCAGATAGAAAGCCACAATGGCAATAACCACCTTAATGCCGAAAGTCAGTGCCTTGCCGCCCCACTGCGTGAGCAGCTCCGTCCACTGCGAAGGCTTGATCTCTTTGAGTTGCTTGATCGCTTCGGGCGAAACGACTTCTGCTATTTTATTCACTTTAGTTGTATCAACGGGAAGATTTTGCAGTGGGAAAAAGATTTTCAGACCCATACGATTCGTTACTTTTATGTCGTTAATAGAGGCGGAAAGGCCGGCCGATACGCTGTTGGCCGGCATGCTATCCGCACTGTCACGCACAAAAATATAGAAATTATGACGGATAGATTCCTGCGCATCCTTCGGCTTTCGGCCCTTTGCCTGCTCTTTTCGGCCCTTCTGCCGCCACTCTTCGGACAGCCAACCACCACCCGACAGGACAGCCTGCCGGCAGACTACACACGGCTCATCGACCGCTCTTTCGAAGCCTTCGGACAGGGCAACCTCGAGCTGGCCGAGCAAGCTCTCCGTCAGGCCATCAAAGCCTATCCCGACTTGCCCTCCGGCTATGCCCTGATGAACAACCTCGGTGCCATCCAGCAGAGACAGGGCAAGCTGGAAGAAGCTCTGCTCACCTACAGCGCAGCCCTGCAAAAACTCCCCGACGACAAGCTCCTGCGCACGAACAGAGCCATGCTCCTGACCGAAATGGGACGGACGGACGAAGCTATCTTCGACTACAACGAACTGCTCAGGGCAGAGCCGGACAACGAGATCTTCCACTACGGCAGAGCCATGCTCTACCTGGCCAAAGGAATGTACGGCGATGCCGAGTCGGATCTGGAGGAAATCCTGCGCGTCAATGACTCCTCGCTCAAAGCCCGTCTCGGCATCGCCCTGGTGGCAACGATGAAAGGCGAATACGACAAAGCCGAACGGCTCTACAACTACGTGATAGACAAACTCCCGAAAAATGCCGCAGCCTACGAAGGGCGCGCCCGCCTCTTCCTGAACAAGGGAATGAAAGGCTACGCCCTGCGCGACATCAACAAAGCCTTCGAATACGCCACACCGCCTGCCGCCTCTCTCTTCGTGCTGCGAGGCGAGATCAACGCCGCCATAGGCGACAAGAAAGCGGCGGCCGAGGATTATGCCGCAGCCGAGAGTCGCGGCTATAGCAAGGAGAGCCTCGACGTCCTACGCGCAGCCCTCCGCAAACAGTAAAAGAAAAGGCCGGAAAGACAAGAAGCCCGCGAATCCGATTCGGACACTCGCGGGCTTCTCTCTTTTGCACTCGATCATGCACGGTTTGCCTTCTGCTATCTCTTCTCGAACTTGGCCGAGTAGCTGCCGATGCGCAGCACATAGACGCCCATGGGCAGTGAGGCAATGTCGATGCACAGCTTCTCGCCATCCACCATCCGAGCCGATACCCGACGACCACGCATATCATATACCGCAGCCTGCTCGCCCACCCATGCGGACAGGGCTTCCACATGCAGCTCTGTCGTAGCAGGGTTGGGATACACTTTCATCCTATGCTGTAGGATGTCTTGCGTGCCCGAACCCAATGAAATACGAGAATAGATAAAAAAATTGGCATCCATCGAACGAGCCGGAATATCAGAAAGCGGGACAAAAGGCATCGGAGCAGCACCGGGAAGATATACCCCGACCAGATCGCCCTTGCCTTTCATCGCAGGGCCGTCATCCAGTCCGAAACCTACGGCATGCCCCTCTTGCGTCTCCACGCGGCAGCCGATATAGAGAGCTTTCCCGGCAGGAATGACAAAGGGCGTTTCCAGTTCGGCAAGGTACATCAGCTCATCGTAATAGTTTTCCTCGCCGTCCACTCCATGGCCAAAGCTCAAATCCTCCTTGTGGATCGTGGGCAGAGCCTGCTCGTACAGGACTTCTGTCTGTTCCTTATTGCCCCATATACAGATGTAGAACTTGCTGGCTGCCACCTGCTCATAGTTCATTTCTTCTGCTGTAGGGTGGAAGTCTATTCTATTGATCGTATAGCCCACATAAGGCAACAGATCCTGCACATCGAAGAAGGAAGCGCAGGCCATGGTCATTCCATTATATGGGGTCAAAAAAGAATTATAAATAAGTAAAATGCCATCATCGCCTTCCGGTTCTTCCGGCAACGCCCACGTAAGGATGTGTTCGTCTTTAGACTTGTCTTTTCCTTTAAGGCCTTGGGCGAATGCCATCGAGCCAAACACGAGAATGCTCGCAAGGAGCATAAGAAATTTTTGGTTTTTCATTTTTGATTTGCTGTGAAAAATGAACAACCGCCACTCTCCTATAAAGAGGAAATTGACGGTGTTATGTTGTTTTTTACTCCTGCACATTAGCGCACCGATGATCACCGCTCTTTTAGAGACAGCGTGACAATGCGAAAGTGAGTCTTAAAATTATTTTTTTCTGATGTTAGTTACAATCTTGAGACGAGAAGTGTAATGAGTCCTTCCATTGAGAGGTGCTTCAAAGACTTGACCATCTCGACCGATAAATCTCACACCAGAGTCAGTGTCGAATACACCTTTCTTGAAAAATCCATTGTATGAACCACCCCATCCCCAATTACAATGGAAAAAGTTTTCATACTTAATCCCGATGCCAATTAGAGTTCCATTAGGGCTATAATAGTAGTATTTGTACTTAACATGACGGTAACCATCAATCACCCACGCATGAGCGTTAGAAGCTCTCTGTCCTTGGATATATACGGGCCAATTATTACCCAAAGACTCATCCACTCGTGACTCTTTATACTTAATTAGGTTTGTCGTTTGATAACCTAATTTGTCGAAAGCCTTAGGGACATTTTTTCCACTTGCTGATGTCCCATTGTATCCCCAATTATTTTTGCAATAGTCACCGATTGTCCTCATATAGCTTGCTATAGCCGTGATTTCTTCAAAAGAACTAAAGCTATCCCCAGTTGGCTTTGATAGGATTGTCCAATCCAATCCTTGATTGTTTAAAACAGTTGGATGCTGATGACATGTCGTGATTTGCCCCACTGCAACAGCCACACAGCCCGCTAAAGCATTGACCAGCGTTCCACTCGGAGTGGGCACCAATGGTGCATGGTAATTAAAAGGAAAACGCTGATGCCACTGTACGTTAAGTAGCTTCTTTTGTTGAGTTGTGGCTACACTAAAATTAGTCAGATCAGGCTTGAAAGAACCAAATGGAATATTATGCGTAGGAGAGGGAGTATCGCCCAACTCTTCTAATTGATTCTCAAATTGCAGCAATTCCTGACTTGTAAAATTGGCCACTTGCTCTGCCGTAGCGAGACCGAAATCAATAATTCTCTGACCTAACTCTTGGTAATAATAGTTGGGAAGAAGACGTATAAAGCATGCTAACTCTGCACATTTCGTTGTGTCGTTAATGGAGATTCTAGAATCATCACTATAAGCGACAGTAGTCGGAGGAAGGACTTTGCTACCAGCGATAACCATTGAATTTGTTCTTCCTTGGAAGTTTACGATATAGGCTATTGTGTCTTTCTTTTGTTCTCCAGAACGAACATCGGTCGTTACTGTGATCGGTTCTAGACTTTCAACTTCCGGAGATTCTCCACTCCCTCCTTGGCCTCGGATCATCTCTGCGTAGTTGGCAGAGGCAAATGCCTTTACTCTGTCTTCAAACGTTCTTTTTTCTGTCTGTTGCTGTTCTGTGCCGTTGGGCTGAACCTCAAACGCTTCTTTAGTACAAGCTGTTAGTACAAGGACTAAAGCCATACCTGTCAAGAAAAATTTCTTCATCTTAGTTTATGTTTTTAGATTAACAATCCTCACATATGTGAGTTTTTTCAAAATCGTCTTTATGCTATCACGATATAGACAATCTCTTTTTAATATTTACGGTGCAAAGGTAATGCTTGTAACGATAAATACAAATAAATTCAGGATAAATAATAGATATACACAAAAACAGAATCAGGTTACTTCTTAAAATCTTTTTGCTTTCCCGATATTGGAAGTATCTGTACCTTCGTGTTCGGCTGTGGCGACAGTCCATGCAGAGAATTAAGAAACGATTGTAGGCTGTTTCTTGCTCCCTGCACGATGCAGGAAGCCGTTGTCAGCTGACAATCACTCCGTGCACGATGCAGGAAGCTGTCGTCACGTGACAATCACGTCCTGCACGATGCAGGAAACGATTGTCAGCCGACAATCGTTTCGCGCACGGCTGTTTTGACCTTTCGTCGCCTGACAATGCTTATATAAAAGCTGTTTCAGGGGGCAGTGTCACTTGACACTGCTACCAATAACAGATTAATAATCAATCAAATACAACAAAAAAAGAAACACAAATGACTGTAGAAAATTTGCGTCTGCAGCGGCTCCAAAATTTGGAGCACTACCGTTTTGCCAAGAATGTGCTGACGCTCTGTCGCACGGCAAATATCGCTAAACTGAATCCCAAACTGCCCGAGCTGGAAAAGGCTATCGAAATGGAGGATTTGGCTCTGAATCCGCCCGTCGCGAACGAGCTGACGCCTCAGGTCATAGCCCTCGACGAGGAACGCGACAGAGCCTATCAGGCGCTGATGTCGCGCGTGCGTTCGTATGCTTTCGACGAGGACAGCCAGCTGCGCAACGCGGCAGCCAGAATCGAAGACGTGGCCGCTCGCTACGGCAATGTCATTCGGATGAATTATGACAAGGAGACGGCCGCGATAGAGAATTTCCTCACCGATCTCAAGGGCGAGAACATTCGCCCCTTCGTAACGAAACTCGGCGTGACGGCACTCGTTGACAGACTGGAGAAGGCCAATAAGGCCTTCGCCGACTTCTTCCTCCGCCGTCTGAGCACCGACCAACGAGGCAAATATGACGTGAAGGCACTCCGTGCCGAGACCGACCGCACATTGGCAGCCGTGGTGCGCCGCATGGACTCCATCGACGACATGGAGCCGAGTCCGGAGATCCGTGCCCTCATCGACCTCTACAACCGACTCGTGGCCAATCGCCGCGCCCTTCTGGCTCGCCGTGCCACCTACGGAGAGGCAGCCGTGGAGAAGCGTCGTGCCGAGATCGCCGAGATGCTCCGCCCCCTGCTCGCCCGGATCGTGGAGGAGAAGAAGACGGCCGTCTTTGCCGGTCGCACCCTCGGCACGGGCAAGAACCGCCACTATCTCATCACATTCGTAGCCGAGAACGGCGACGAGGAGGATCGCTGGTACCGCATCGACGGGGAGCGTCTCGTCCACGTGCCCGAAGACGAACTCCCCAAGCCGAAGAAAAAGAAGAAACCTGCAGGCAGCACGGACACCCCATCCGAGCCGCCCGTCCTGCCGGATCCATCGCAAGAGGGAGGCAGCAGTAGCGGCGGCGGCGAACAAGGCTCTACCGGCGGCGGACTCTGACCGAAAGCCGGATGCTTGCTTCATCCGACTACAAGAAGCGGGGCAATATAGCCGAACAGCATAAAAAGGAAGTCGCCCGGCTCTGAGGGAGTCCGGGCGACTTTTGTATTTGACCGAACAGGCTATGTCCGGCCAAGAGGAGATTCTTATTTAACGGCTACCTTTTCTACATACGTTCTGCCGTCCACGGAAATGCGGATTACATAGACTCCTGTCTGTGCCATGTATTCCACCACATCGGATCCGGTCACGACGGAGCGTCCGTTCATATCGTAAATGCGAACTTCACCCCTGCAAGTTACTGCGATTCGATGGCCATCTACGGTCAAAGCATACGGCCTTGTCGTTACCGTTTCGGACAAGGACGTAATGGTCAGTGTCGCTTCCTCCACCGGCGATTCGCCGTCCGGATAAACGACTTTTACCCCGTATGTGTAGGTACCCGGAAGCAGATTCACGTCCCGATAAGTGGTTTGAGTCACTCCGGAAGCTATCTGAACATTGTTGCGATAGATCGAATAGGTATAAGCCGGGCCGGGGCTACTACCCGAAATCTCGATATCGTCGAAGACAATAAAGTTTTGGTTCGTACAGTCATAATGACGGAATGCCACATATTTTGTTCCGGCAGGCAAATCCACCGTCCGTTCTATCCACTCCGTCTGTCCGGAATATTCGTCTCTTTTTGTGTCCGCAATTTTGGATCCGGTGGATGTTTCTTCGAATACGAGCGTGAAGTCGGAAGGATTCGCTCCCGTTGATGAAGCCATCACGGCATAATGCTCTGCGGGATAATTGGCATTTACGGCAAAGTAGTACTTTACCTTTGTCGCCCCTTCCACTTTCGGACTGATCAGATAATTGTCAGGGGTAAATGCCGTTCCCAACCATGAGAACGACCCTATCACCGCTTCTCCGTTATGCGGATTGACCCATGCCGTTGCCGGCTCGGTAGGCAAGAGAACACCCCAATTCTTACCGTCTCCATCGGCATCGACAGCAATCCAGCCGGCAGGAATACCTTCATATTCCACTGATTCGAAACCCTCTTTCAACAGGACCGTTTCGTCCTTTCCGGCAGGAGCAGCCCATTGGAGAACGGCATCCATCCCATCCTGCGTAGCCGTCAGGTTCTGGACAGGATGAAACGGAGTACCGTCGGTGACGGTTAATGTTACATAGTCACCGGTCGTACTGAAAGAGGTTCCATTTTGAAATGCGACAAGGAAATGATAAATCTTTCCCGCTTCGAACCTGAAATCGTCCCCGTAAGTATCATCCGCCTGCCCGAAAATACCGGGAATAACGATGCACAGACCGGGCGACGGATTCACCACTACATAATCATATATCCCCGCCGGCAGGTCGATACTGGCCACTCCGTCTACGACCTGATACTCGGGTGTACAGGAGGGATCGGCTGCTGCCGGTACTTTGAATTCGAAAGGATCATACAAAGAGGCAGGGATGTTGCAGTCTTCGGTCAAACACTGCCCCAGTGGTGTGGGAGGGGGAATTTCATTACCATAAGCTGTGTGATCGGCGTCTATCAGCATTTGATAGCCTGAGCCGTCTCCCCACACATCATGAGCCTCCAGGATAATACGGGCCATACCGCCCGGAATAGGCTCATCACGGAATTTGCTAAGATCGGATGGTTCTGCCTTTTGCTGTTTCAGCATCAGAGTCTTTGCCCGCGCAGGAGAAACCTCTTTTCTCATTTTTTGCGCCATTGCTGTTTGCCCTAATCCCCAAAGAGAGAATAGAAGAGCAAAAGCAAATAAGGAGTTCTGCTTTTTCATACCGTCTAATTGTTAAAGGGTTAATTAAATCAAACATGCCTATCCATGGCATTTGTGATAAAGAAACAATAAAAAAATGAATTGGAAGGTAAAAAAGTCTGTGCTCCTAACGACTAATCCGGGTTCATCCGATAAAATAGGCAGGTCAATATTGCCAAGCAGTATAAAAAAGCTACCCCGTAGAGGTAAGAATACCTCAGTGCAGCCTTCTATATATTATGTATAGAGAACGTACTATCGGTAGCGTACGGTCATGAGCAGGTGTGTACGCACCTGTCCGCGGATCAGCTCGCCGGCGGATCCGATCGTGTCGGTATCGCGCCGAAGGAGGTGATCGATGCGGCTTTCGACCTCCACATGCGGCAGGGGGGCAATACGCACGAACATGCCCAAGCGGACTCCTCTGCCATAGAAAAAAGCTGACGAATAGTGGTGACGCGGATTGTGCACCGCTTCATAGAGCCGGTCTGCAAAGGAATCCGTATCGAAAGCCACGGCATCCATACTGCATACGCGGAGCAATTTCCCTCCGCTATAATCGGCACGCAAGGCAAGGCTCTTACCTCCCGTCGGAGCCTGCCACACTTGCTGCTGCCCATCGAAGCTATTGCTCCGACTCCATTGCAACGAAGCCATCAGCCGCCACCGCTCATCGAACGCGTATCGCCCTCTCAGCCTGACGGCAAGGCTGCGCCGATAGCGTTTGTCCGCGGTGCCTCGGATCCGGCAACTCCACGAAAGGGCGGACAGGCTCTTCTCTCCTTCAAGGATCCAGTGGAAGGCTTCCGTTTTCTCTTTTCGACCGAAGCGTGGGACGAAACTGCCATAGTAGTCCGCAAAGGCTCTGACCGTCCAGTCCGAAGGCAGCTCCCAAGCGGCTCTCCCCATCACGCCCCATTCATTGCCCGGGCGGCTGTGACGGACAAAAGCTCCCCGGTAATACGACCAATAGTCGGCAGGGATATACCGACCGACAAGCATGTAGCTGCCACCGATGGGGTGCGTATAGCGCAACCCATTGATCGTCCCCACAGCACCGTTGGCGGCTCCGGCAAATTCGCCGAATAGCTCGGTTCCGCCCTGACCGAAGAGATAGGAATAGTCGGCTGAGACAAGGGAGAAACGCTCCAGATCGGTCAGAGAGGCGATGCCCTTGGTGCCGACCGCTCGCAACAGGCGCAATCCGCCCCAATGCAGATGCAGGAGATTGAAAGTCAGACGGAGTCGATCGTCCGTATAGCTGACGGAAGTGCCTGCGGTGGTCATCGTGGCAGCGTTTCGCCGCGCGATCTCGGCATCCGTACGATGCAGTCCGGTGTGGTAAATGGCTTTGATGGCGCCGTCTTCGGTGACGGTGGCGTCTACCCCCTTACGCGAATAAAATGCCGTCAGTGCCCATCGTCCTTGTGCAAGAGCGGTAGCAGCCCCGCGCATGAAGTTGTCCTCGGCGTAGGTAAACGCGCGTCGCAGCGTGGTTCCGCCACGAGGATAGGCGTAGGCCATTCCCATGAAAGAGGCCTGATTGACCAGCAGGCCGTATCCCATCCCTATTCGATAGTCCCCGAGTGCCACGGCTCGCACGGCACCTTTTCCTTCCATGAAGAAATGGGCGGAATAGCTGTCGAAGCCCTTTCGCCGCTTGTCGAAAGCCGGCTCTCCCCGGTCTTTGGACGCAGTAAGGCCTATGGAGAAACGATTGCCCATAGCGTAGCTCCAGCGCAAACCGCCACCCCACGGATCTCCCCGATACGGATGCCGGCTATCCGGACGGTAGCCCTCCTGCCGCTGGAGGATGGCATCGGTATGCACCGACACATCGTGATGGGCATAAGACAGGATCTCGCGAAAAGAGCCGGCCGCCGACTCGCTCCGCTTCTGCACCGTCAGCATCGGCCACAAGAGCAGACAGGTGCGTCTGTCCCAGCCGGCAATCTCCCTCAGCACCCAAATGCTGTCGAAGCCCTCAGGATGAGCATGTCGGTAGAGTAGGAAACGGCGGATCTGAAATTCATTGAGAAAGGGGAACTGCTCCAAGTCCTCCCGGGTAAGCGTATTGATGTCCAGCGGATGCTGCTTCTGCACCATCCACCGCTCCAGAAATTCGGCTCCCTCGTCCTCCCCGATTGCACCTGATTCTATCTGCTCTGCTATGTATTCATCCCATTCGGGCACCACCGTCTGCCCACCGAGAGGCAAGGAGAGGAGGATAGCGCAAACGACCGTCAGTAGAGGCTTCATACCTTCCGGTAAATCCTACGCTGCTTCTGCTACCACATCAATGCAAGGCCGCCGCGCACGATGTCGGATGTCCCGGTATCGATAAAGACGGCGAAATTGTCTCTCAATGAGCAACTCAGTCCGACCCTAAGGCTAACGTTAAATCCGCCCTTTAGTTCTCTCGATGATGAACCGTTGTTTTCCGGGAAAAAGCTCGCCCCTACTGCACCTCTTGCATAGAGTTCGATATTCGGGTTGAGCCGCTTGTGCACGCCTGCTCCGGCTAAAAATCGAAACCGATTCTGCGCAGAATCATCAGAAAAAGGCAGGGATCTTTTGTCTGATACAGATCTGAATGCCGCCCAATCCAATTCCGCATAGATGGATAGCAGAAGCCCTTCTGCGAGTTGTTTTACGCCTCGTTCGTAGCCGACGGCAAAAGAAGCCGAAGCCCCTTCTACGTTATAATTATCCAGAGAGGGCAATCCGATTCCTGCCGGATAGCCGATGGCAACGTACACCATCTCCTTTTGGGGCGAGAAGATGAAATCCTTCGTCTCGGATTGCTCGGGTGCAGACTGTGCCTCGGCCCGAAGAGCCAAAACGGCAGTAAGAAATAAGAAAACAAGGGTTCGTTTCATAAGATCATTTGTGTGATTTTTCATTCAAAACGGGACAAAAATACGGAGAAACAGGCACTTTTTCCGCCAAATCCCTCGGCCAATCGGGCGACTCCCCCCTCTTTCCTTTTTCGCCGGAGGTTTCATGCTTATACTGCTCCGATCGATAACTTTTTTGGGGCGAATCCTTTCTGAGAAAAAGAAAGCCTGAATTGATATAGTCTGTATCTATGAAGCCATAAAAACATTCGATGATTTTTTCTTTGCCATGAAAAAAGCTGCACATATTTTTGCGGCCGGAATAAACCCAACGGTATCAAATCACTCTTTCATAAAACGCTCCCCAACGGATACCACTGTTGACAGGTAAGTGAGAGCATTCAAATAACAATATAATTTCCTCAGACCGTATATTCTTGGATATATAGGGCGGCAATTCTCTACAATTGCCGCCCATGATATTTTTGTACGAGCCTGTTCCTCCCGAAAACGACCGAATTTCCCTTTTCGGACAACCTCCCATTCCAAAGTTCACAGACCGGAAATGCTGCGATCGCGGCGCATCCTGAAAAATTGGCACTCGGAGCAGTCAAAGAAAAACAGTAATGATGTTGAAGCATTTGACCGATTCCGAGCGTTTTTCACATTGTGGAAGAATACTTCGGCAGCACCCGGAGCAAGCATGCCGGCGAAAAGAAGTACAGCATCGCCGGGAAGAAAATTTCCGTTCCGGCCGGAAAAAGTTTTTTCTACAGTCAGGAAAAATCAGAAAGCCGTCCGGCAATTTTTTGTTTCAAGGCTTCGGATATATGAATGAAGGTTTTAGATATATATCCGAAGCTTTTGTTTTTATATCCGATGGCTTCGGATAGAGATTTTCCGGCCGGATTATTTATTTTTGTCGGCTGTCGGGGAGATTTTTCCCGACCTGAAAGAAAACAATCGACCGACGTCGAGTAAACCGATATAGCTGTACAGAAGAAATGGCCAAGTTTGTGATGCGAGAAATGCCTGATATGCAAGGCACGGGCAAGCGGACGATGTACCCGAAAATGATCAGCCGCGGCGCGATGGGGCCGGACGAGATAGCCGAACTGATTTCTTCCCAATCGACATTCTCCCCGGGCGAAGTCAAGGGGTTGGTCGCGGCTTTGGCTCGGACGATAGCCTACGGCGTGGCTTCGGGATATACGGTGAAGATTGAGGAGATCGGTTCTTTCTCCGCTTCGCTCGCCCTGCGCAAAGGGGTGGAATCTGAGGAGGCCGAAGGCGGTACGCGCCGCAATGCAGCCAGCGTGACGATAGGAGGGGTCAATTTCCGGCCCGACAAGGCGTTGATTCGCGAAGCCCGCACGCGCGCTCATCTGGAGCGAACGACGGTACGCCGCTCCCGTCGGCCGGATTTGACCCGCGAAGAGCGGTTGGCTCTGGCCCTGCGTCATATCGACGGCAATAGCCTGCTCCGGGTGGCCGATTATTGTAGCCTCACGGGGTTGGGGCGTACAGCTGCCGCGGAAGAATTGCGTGCTTTCGATCGCGAGGGGCGGATCGGCTCCACGGGGCACGGCACGCATAAGGTATATATCAGAAACAAAGCTGAAGATTGACCGGACGGGTGGCACTGTGAGCGACCGCTACGGGCGTTTTGCGTTCTTAAGAATTGCGCTATTTTTGTGTGTACAAAGTAAGATGTATCGGATAGGCGAACCTTGCTCCTGCTCTATTGAGAGTCCGAGTCGTTGCCGGGAGACGAAAAAGGTGTACGCCGATTTTTTTGTGCAGTCTAACCTCATAATATAGATTTAATGGGTATTATCTTTACCGCCATTGTCGTATTTCTTTTCGTCCTTGCTGTATTCGACTTGATCGTGGGTGTCAGCAACGATGCGGTCAACTTCCTCAATTCTGCCATTGGAGCCAAGGCTGCTCCGTTCAAGATTATCATCGGTGTGGCAGCGTTGGGGATTTTTTGTGGCGCGGCCATGAACAACGGTATGATGGAGATCGCCCGACACGGGATCTTCAGGCCGGAACATTACACTTTCAGCGAATTGATGGTCGTATTCCTGTCGGTGGTGATCACCGACGTCGTCCTGATGGATATGTTCAATTCGCTCGGCATGCCTACCTCTACGACCGTCTCGCTCATTTTCGAGCTCTTAGGCGGTTCTTTTTTTATGGCCATGACCAAGGTGGGCGGTACGGTCGGCTTTCAGGATCTTCTCAATACGGAGAAAGCACTTTCCGTCATACTGGGTATCTTCCTTTCGGTGGGTATCGCTTTCTTCTTCGGGATGGTCGTTCAGTATCTGAGTCGATTGCTCTTTACCTTTAATTATAGGAGAAATCTCCGATGGTTGGCCGGCCTTTTCGGTGGGGTAGCGGTTACATCCATTATTTACTTCATGCTCATCAAGGGACTGAAGGGCGTGTCCTTTATGTCCGAGGAGTCCACCGCTTGGGTGGCTGCCAATACGGGACGGCTGGTACTGTACTGTCTGGCTGTCTCCATCGTGCTGATGCAGGTGCTCTACTGGCTGCGGGTCAATGTCTTCAAGGTGATCGTTCTCTTGGGTACCTTCGCTTTGGCTATGGCTTTTGCCGGCAATGACTTGGTGAACTTCATCGGTGTGCCGCTGGCCGGCTATTCCTCTTATCTGGACTTTAATGCCAACGGAAACGGGCAGTACGATACTTATCTGATGGGGGCATTGAACGAACCGGCTTCCACCCCCGTATATTTCCTCGTGGCTGCCGGTATCGTAATGGTTTATGCGCTGATTACATCGAAGAAGGCTCACAACGTGATCAAGACTTCGGTGGATCTGGCGCGTCAGGAGGAGGGCGAGGAGATGTTCGGCTCCTCCGGTTTGGCTCGGAGTATCGTGCGTTTCAGTACCACGACAGCCAATGCCGTGTCCCGTATAATTCCTCGTCCTGTAGGCCGGTGGATAGACAGCCGCTTCAATCAGGACGAACTGATCATGGCCAAGGGCGCGGCTTTCGATTTGGTGCGCGCTTCGGTCAATCTGGTTCTTGCCGGTCTGCTCATTGCCTTCGGTACTTCGCTCAGGCTTCCCCTCTCCACCACCTATGTGGCATTTATGGTGGCGATGGGTAGTTCTTTGGCGGACAGGGCATGGAGCCGGGAGAGCGCGGTATTCCGTATCACGGGTGTATTCAGTGTGATAGGCGGTTGGTTTATCACTGCCGGTGCAGCCTTTATCCTCTGTTTCCTCGTTACGATGGTGAATCATTTCGGAGGCTATCCGGCGATGGCGGGGATGATCACTCTGGCGATATTCCTGCTTGTCCGTAGTCATATTCGTTTCGATAAGAAGAAAAAGAGCGAAACGAAGGATACCGTCTTTATCGACATGATGGCTTCGCACGACAAAGAAGAGATTTGGCAGCTGCTGGCCAAGCATATTCGTCAGAAGCAGTTGGCTTTGCTCGACTTTGCCGAGAACAACTATATGCAGATGACCGATGGCTTCATCAACGAAGACCTGAAGAAGCTCCGCCGCTCGATCAACGACCAGAACGCAGAACGGCAGATGCTCAAGGTGAACCGCCGAAAAGAAACCCTCGGCATCCGTCGGATCGAAGAGGCCAAGTCCGTGGTCAAGAATACATGGTTCCATCTCGGCTGTAATAGTTGTGAGCAAATCGTATTTTGCCTCAAGCGTATTGCCGAGCCATGCAAGGAGCATGTGGACAACAACTTCAATCCGCTGCCCAAGGTCTGTGTGTCCGAATTTCTTGCTGCACGCGAAAAGCTCATACTCTATATCAAAGAGGCCAAGCTGATCGTATCCAACGAAACGGATGAAATCTTGGATCCGATGACTTACCGCGGCAAGGACATCAAGAAAGAGCTTAAGCAGCTTCGCAAGACGCAGCTCAGCCGTATTCAGCAGGGGGCGAGCAGTCTGAAGATTTCCCTCGTCTATCTCAATCTCTTGCAGGAATCGCAGCAGTTGGTGAACATATTGGACGATCTGATCCACGCCACGGAGAAGCTGTTCGACCCCGTAGCCCAGATCGGAACGGACGAGGAATTCTTCAATTGACGGCAGCCCTCACCGTTTTTTTCTCCTGCACATTCTATCTCGAAATCGCTTGTCGAATACATTTATAAGATGTAATAACGGCGATTTCGGGATAAATAATTCGTAAAAGCTTGTGGGAGAGAAAAAAAATACCTTACTTTGCAACCCGATTATGACCGCTTTATGATGCTACAAGCAGTCCTAAACGAACTGGAACGATAAATAACTAATAACGAAATAGCAATGTCAAAGATTTGTCAGATTACCGGCAAAAAGGCAATGGTTGGCAACAACGTTTCTCACTCCAAGAGAAGGACAAAACGAGTATTCGATGTCAACTTGTTCAGAAAGAAGTTCTATTGGGTAGAACAGGATTGCTGGGTTGTTTTGAGGATATCGGCTGCCGGGCTGCGCCTCATCAACAAAATCGGTCTCGACGCTGCCATCAAGCGCGCAGCCGAGAAGGGCTTCTTAAACGCATAATCAAGGGAGATATTCTGTCATGGCAAAGAAAGTAAAAGGCAATCGGGTGCAGGTTATCCTTGAATGCACCGAGCATAAGGAAAGTGGTATGCCGGGTATTTCTCGTTACATCACCACCAAGAATAGAAAAAATACGACTCAGCGTCTGGAACTCAAGAAGTACAACCCCATCCTGAGACGTATGACCCTTCATAAGGAAATCAAATAATAAAGAGGAGATCAGACAATGGCAAAAAAATCGGTTGCAACATTTAAGAAAGGTGATGGCCGTACCTACTCCAAGGTAATCAAGATGGTCAAGTCTCCTAAGACGGGTGCCTATATCTTCCAGGAAGAGATGGTCCCGAACGAAGCTGTAAAAGACTTCTTTAAGTAAGGATTTTCCTTTTGAATAACATAGAGTGCGATAAGCATTCTCTCTGTGAAGCCCCTTCTATTACACTGTAGGGGCTTTATTTTTTTCTATTGATCAATCAAGATTGACAATGAAAACAAACACTTATTCCCTGCTATTTGTCTCTATCTCTCTTGTCTTTTTGTCTTTCTTTTCAGCAAAGGCACAGGCCGTACACCCGAGGATTGAAGCAGGTCTGGGTGGGCATGATCTTCTCCAACTCAACACTTCTTTCGGACTCTATCAGCATCCTCGCCTTTTGCTTGCAGCCGGAGTGGGCTTCCTTCGCATCAAAAATACTGTCGATAAGCCGGGTTTTATTCCTGAGGGAGACAAGCCCAGTGGAGGTGGAGTACAAATATTTGCTGAGGTCTATGGCACTTTCCTCCCGGGCAATATAGCACCGTCATATTCTCTTAAGGGTGGCTTTTTGTTGAAGGAAGGGCTACCTCTTTTCTCTATACCTTCCATAGGCTGTCTTTTTCGAATGACGAGAAAATTCAGTATCGAACCATCGGTCGGCTATTATCTGTGGGTAGCTCCAAAGCATCAGATGTCGGGCGGAACGTGGATGGCAAATTTGGCCTTTCATTTCTGAGCGTTCTTGTTCTTCGCTCTTTTGAGTCGTCCCAAAAGATGTTGTAGAAAGACTTAACATAGCGGGAAAAAGTTATTTTTGTTCCCACTTGAGTGGATTTACCTCTCACCTATCATCCTTTTTAATAAAAATCATTTGTAAGAATATTACTACTATGCAATGGCAAGAACTTTATCGCCGGCGTGTCTGCTCGGCAGACGAGGCTGTCGTGAACTCTCTTAAACCGGGAACGAAAGTCGTATTCGGTCATGCTGCTGCGGCACCCGTCCGTTTCTCTCAGGCTATGTACCGCCAGCGTGAAAAGCTGGAGAATATCACTGTTTTCCACATGTTGTATTTCGGTGATGCACCGCACCTCACTCCGGAAATGCGTCCGCATGTACATCCGACGCTCAACTTCCTTGAGGGCAACTCCCGTCCGGCAAGCCGTGACCGTCGTGTCGATTTCATTCCCTGCCACTTCCACGAGGTGCCGGAACTGTTTCGTCAGGGATTCTTTCCATTGGATGTAGCCGTAGTACAGGTATCTACTCCTAACGAAGAGGGTTATTGCTCTTTCGGAGTTTCCTGCGACTACACAAAGGCTGCCGCCGAGTGCGCTCCGGTAGTCGTAGCCGAGGTGAACAAGCAAATGCCATTCATCGGTGGAGAGAATCTGATTCACGTCTCCAAGCTGACCCATATCATCGAAGTGGACGAGCCGATTGCAGAAGTATTGCCTCCTGCTATCAGCGACCTCGAACTGAGGATAGGTCAGAATTGTGCCTCATTGATCAAAGACGGCGACACCCTCCAGTTGGGTATCGGCGGCATCCCCGATGCTGTGTTGCGTGCGTTGGAAGGGCATAAAAACCTCGGTATTCACACGGAAATGTTTACCGACGGAGTGATGCGTATGATTCGCAAGGGGATTATCAACGGGAAGAAAAAAACATTGCACCCCGAGAAAGTCGTTACCTCGCTGATCTTCGGATCGAAAGAATTGTACGACTTTGTCAATAACAATCCGATGATAGAATGCTATCCGGTGGATTATACCAACAATCCCGATGTTATCGGCAAGAATGATCGCATGGTTTCTATCAATTCCTGCTTGGAGATGGATCTTATGGGGCAGGCAGCTTCTGAGTCGATCGGGTACGAGCAGTTCAGCGGATCCGGAGGACAAGTCGATTTCCTTCGTGGAGCCAAGCGTTCCAAGGGCGGAATATCCATTATGGCTTTCCCCAGTACCGCCAAGAAAGGGGCTGAGAGCCGCATCGTTCCTATTCTGAAAGAAGGAGCTTGTGTCACGACCGGTCGTAACGAAGTGGACTATGTGGTGACGGAATATGGCGTAGCGCGTCTGCGTGGTGCCACGCTTCGTCAGCGTGCTGAAGCCTTGACCGCGATAGCGCATCCTGATTTCCGCCCGGCCCTTGAGGAGGAAATCCGCCGACGTTTCGAGTAATTGGAAAGATCATAAAGGCCTGTAATAGGCTGTTTCGGAGCCATGTACACAGCGTTGTACATGGCTCCGTTGTGTTTAAGTCTAATGGTTGTAGGAAGGACCCCGGGAAGTTGGATTGGATGGATAGCGATAATATCCGATACAACCGGCAGAAGGAACCAGGGCGTCTAACGGCGAATTTTGCCGGTGGCGCGTGCCCAACGAATGGTCTCGGCCAAACCCTGCTCCAGATTATAGCGAGGAGAAAAACCGATTGCCCTGATCGGAGAAGAGTCGCAGCGCCAGTTGCGTTGGGCTATGATGGCGTATTTATCAAGGTTGAGCGGTGTCAATGTGCCGCTGAGGTCTGCCCATTTTTGACCGATGTAGCAGGCGGTTTTTACTAAAGGCAGGGGAATGCGCAAATGGCATACGTTTTTTCGGCCGAGCAGGCGTTGGATCATCCGTCCGAACTCTATATCTGTGTATTCTTTTCCGTCCGAAACAATGTACTTCTGCCCTGCTGCATCGGGGTGTTCGGCTGCGGTGAAAACCGCTGAAGCCAGATCCTCTGCGTAAATAAAAGTGAGTGTCTGCGGCGTACTGCCCGTGGAGAAATCGAATCCCTGATCGACGCTGCGGATTGCCATCAGATAGTCTTGGTCGTGAGGACCGTAAACTCCTGTGGGTTGTATTATGGTATAGGGTATTTTGGCAAAGGTTTGCACATATTGCTCTGCCAGCAACTTGCTCTCTCCATAGGCAGTCGTAGGATCGGGGACGGAAGAGGAGGAAAGAGGTTGGCAGTCATCGGGAGGAGCTCCATAGCTGCCCATACTGCTCATCAGGACAAAGCGTTCGGGACAGTGCTTTGCCCCCTGTAATCCTATCAGAAAACGCTTGGTCTGCTCTGCATTGATCTCTCTGAAAAGAGAGGTGTCCCGAGCTTTGGTTATACCCGCATTGTGGATAACCAAGTGCCATGCGGATTCACCTTCGGGAGCCGTCTCGTCAGCCAAGCGAGCAATATCGGACGGATCGTGGTAGTTGATCTCTACAAACCGGATCCGGCTGTCTGTCAGGCGTGAGCGATCGCTGTGGGGACGCACAGCCGCCCACACTTCATATTGACGGCGCAGGGCTTCTTCGACCAAATAGCCGCCGATGAAGCCCGTTGCCCCCGTGATGAGAACTCGCTTGTCCCCCACGTTGTTATTTCCTTATTGCTTGGAATCCTTCCCCATATACCCCTCTCACTACGGATTCGGATACAAAGGCTTTGGGGTCGATCTCCTGAATGATTCTGTGGATGGATAGGCTTTGTGTCTTGCGTGCAACGACCACAAGGACTTTACAAGGTTGGCCGGAATAGCCTCCTGTAGCATCCAGCAGGGTGCACCCCCTTTTGATACGCTCCTGAATGGCATTGCTGAGCTCTTCGTTTTTGAGACTGAAGATGAGGAATTGCACGGACTGTCTATTCGAATTGAGATACCAATCCAAGGCCGTAGATACGAGGATAACCTCTACGGCAGAATAGATAAGCAGGTTGAAAGCGTCGGAAGGTGACTTGCCGGCGATGTAGACATTGACCAGATACGAGCACAAAATAATGGTACAGTCCACCAGTAGAATGGCGCGCCCGAACGACATGTTCTTGTACTTGTTCATGATGGCTACGATAATATCGGTACCGCCCGTACTGGAGTTCACGGAGAACACTACCGCAATCCCCAGACCGCTAAGAATGGAGCCGATCACCAGTGCCAAGGCCGGTTCGTCCGGCAGTAGGAGAGGGGTAAAAACTTTTGCGCCATTGACGATCTCCGTGACGACCAGATACTCTTCACCGATCGGGATGATAATGGCCAGTACGACTACGCTTATGACCGTCTTGACCATGAAACGCCATCCCAAGAAGATCAGAGCGAGTACTGCTAATCCCACATTGATGATATTGTACGGTATCGCAGCCGGAATACCCGTGGCTATTTTGATCAGAGTGGAGATACCGGCCAATCCTCCCGTGGTGATTCCTTGGGAAAGGATGAAGCCCGTCCACGCAAAAGCATAGATGGAGCATCCCAGAATAATAAGGATGTAGTCGTGGACTTTGTAATAGAGTTTTGAAGTTTTTGTAAGAGCCATAGCGATGATTATTTTCTTGTCTGTATCTTCTATTGGTTGAATCCTGAGTGGAGCGAAGAAGGAGTTCAGTTCCTTTTCCGTGCCGAACGTCGTTTTTTCTTGTAGAACATTATCAGGAGCACTACGACAACGACTCCCATTATGGAGAACCCGATTTCGTGGCTGTATTTATTGACTTTCTCCAAAAGTTGCTCCTGCGTTTCTATGCCGGGCACCTTGGCCAGATTATAGCCTATCGCCGCCAATATACAGTTCCAAATGCCGGCTCCGAGCATGGTGTAAGAGATGAAGGGGAGAAACTTCATGCGTGCCAGCCCTGCCGGTATGGAAATCAACTGTCTGACGGCAGGAATCAGTCGGCCTACCAGCGTGGAGACGGCTCCGTTCTTGTCGAAGTATTGCTCTGCATACCGTACTTTCTCCTCGTTGATCAGACACAAATGCCCGAACTTACTGTTGGCAAATGCGTAGACGATAGGACGGCCGAGCCATAGAGCCAGTACATAGTTCACGGCAGCTCCTATTCCGGCACCGATGGTGGCGAACAGGATCACGAGGAAAACGTTCAGCCCATTCTGCCCCGTGGCGGCCATCCATGCAGCCGGGGGCACAATAATCTCTGACGGGAACGGAATAAACGAACTCTCGATGGCCATCAAAAACATGATAGTCCAATAGTTCAGGTGCGCGAGGCACCACTGAATAAATCCCATAGGTGCGAGTGAGATAAAAGTTCTTTATGCGTTCTTTTGGGCTTTCTGCCAAGAATCTTTCAGCGAAACCGTGCGGTTGAAAACCAATGCCCCCGGACGGCTATCCGGATCCACCGTGAAGTAACCTATGCGCTGGAATTGGAAGTGCGATCCCGGAGCGGCATCTGCGAGGAAAGGCTCCACGCGACAGTTTTTCAGCACCTTGAGAGAATCCGGATTCAGCATCTCGGCCAGAGTCTTGTCTTTGATGTCCGATGGGTTTTCGTCAGTGAAGAGCCGATCGTACAGTCGTACCTCTGCCGGCAGACTGTGCTGTGCCGATACCCAATGGATGGTGCCCTTTACCTTGCGGTTGCTCTCAGGCATACCGGAGAGCGTCAGCGGATCGTACTCGGCATATACTTCCACGACATTTCCTTCCTCGTCCTTTTTGCATCCTGTACAACGAACTATATAAGAGCTCTTCAAGCGTACTTCCTGCCCGGGCGTCATTCGGAAGTATTTCTTGGGAGCATCCTCCATGAAATCCTCCCTCTCTATGTACAGTTCGCGAGCGAAAGTAATCGTATGTACGCCGGCAGACTCATCTTCCGGATTGTTCACTGCCACCATCTCTTCTGTCTTTCCCTCGGGATAGTTCGTGATCACCAGTTTGATTGGATCTATTACACCGGAAACCCTTGTGGCACGCTTATTCAAGTCCTCCCGGACAGCATGCTCCAGAAGGGCTACGTCTATAATACCATCGTATTTGGTATAGCCTATTTTGTCTATGAAGTTGCGGATCGACTCCGGTGTATAGCCCCGGCGGCGATAGCCGCACAAAGTAGGCATACGGGGATCGTCCCAGCCCGATACCAGCCCGTCTTTGACGAGCTGGAGCAGCTTGCGCTTGCTCATCATCGTATAGGTCAGATTCAGGCGGTTGAACTCTATCTGACGCGGAGCATAGCTGTCTTTTCTGAGCAGTTCGATAAAGTAATTGTAAAGGGGACGATGCACCTCGAATTCGAGGGTGCAGATCGAATGCGTGACTCCTTCGAAATAATCGCTCTGGCCGTGAGCAAAGTCGTACATTGGGTAGACATTCCATTCGTTGCCCGTACGATGATGTGGATGCTTGATGATGCGATAGATAATCGGATCTCGGAAGTGCATATTGGACGAAGCCATATCGATCTTGGCACGCAGGGTCATGGCACCTTCTTCGAACTCTCCGGCATTCATTCGACGGAAGAGGTCGAGGCTCTCTTCTGCCGGACGATCGCGGAACGGACTGGCCGTGCCGGGCACAGTCGGGCTACCCTTCTGTGCGGCGATCTGCTCGGCAGTCTGCTCATCCACATAAGCGTGTCCCTCGCGAATCAATCGCTCGGCGAAGTCGTACAATTCCTGAAAATAGTCGGAAGCATAGTAGATATTGCCCCAGTGGAAGCCAAGCCATTCTATATCTTCTCTGATGGCATCCACGTACTCCACGTCCTCTTTCACCGGATTGGTGTCGTCGAAGCGCAGGTTGCAGACGCCTCCGTATCGCTGAGCTATACCGAAGTCTATGCAGATAGCTTTGGCATGGCCGATATGGAGATAGCCGTTGGGTTCCGGAGGGAAACGTGTCTGGATTCGACCGTCATTCTTCCCTTCGGACAGGTCCGATTCCACAATTTGTTCGATGAAGTTGAGACTCTTCTTTTCCTCTATGCCACTGTTCTTATTTTCGTTCATATCAATCCGTCTTGCTTGTCCTTATTTACATTAGTGAACAAAGGTAATGATATTGGGACATAAAATAATCACGGGGCAATCCGCAAAGGGGCTGCGCTAAAACCGAATTCTGACACAGCCCCAAACGAATCGGCGTTCAGCGGAGAGAAACTTTTGTGCCCGTGCTAAATCATTTTTCCGCCTTTCGGCTATGCTTTCTAAACAGTCCTTTCCTGGGCACAACCTCTTCATCTTCCTCTCGGATGAACTTGGGATCCTGGATCACATAGCGTTTGTACACGGAGTAAAGCGACATGGTGAGCGGCAGGGCAATGAACAGCCCGAAAAAACCGAGCAGGCTCCCCCAAATGGAAATCGAAAGCAAAATCATCGCTGGAGACATGCCCATCCTTTTGCCCATGATGTTGGGGGTCAGAATCGTGTCTTGAATTACTTGAACGATCATCATCACACCTATACCGAGGGCAAGAACGACGAAGAAATTCTGTCCCGTCTGTGCCGCCTTGAGCACCGACAAGAAAACAATCGGGACCAAACCTACTATCTGCAAGTATGGAATCAGATTCAGCATACCGATAAAGAGACCGAGCGTAACTCCCAGAGGAAAGTCGATAATCTTGTAACCGATGGAAAGAAGGATGCCCACACAAAGGGCGATCAGGGCCTGTCCGCGGAAGTAGCTGTTCATATTCTTGTCCACTTCTTTGAGTATGCTCCTAACACGAATACGGTGTCCGACCGGGAAAAGATTGACAAACCCTTTGCCCAGCTTTTCGAAATCGAACAGGATGAAAATGAAGTATAAGACGCCGATGAAGAAGATAGTGGTGTAGCTGAACAAGCTGATCGTCCCGGAGACGAGCTTATTGAGCTGTCCGAATATCTCCTTGCTATTCTCCATCAACTTCTCGTAAGAGATGCCTTTGAACAGATCCTTCATGCTGCCACTCTCGGACAGGAACTTGCGGATCGGAGCCGGCAGCATCTGTAGCAAATTCTCATCGATGCGGTACTGCTGGAGCAGGGATATTGTTTTGTTTACCTCTTCTTCTACAGCAGGAACCAAAGAGAGAACGGCAAAAAAGATCAATGCCGATATGAGAACCAGCACCGTGATCACCGACAGAAAGCGAAAGCGAAAATGGAGCCGGTACTGGACAAAACGAACCAGAGGCATCAGCACATAGGCAAGAATCCAAGCCATACAAAAAGGTATGAGGATACCTCTCAGACCGATGGCGATGGCCATAATGCCTCCAGCCAGCAGGATGATAAATAACAGGCGTGCGGTACGGTCGAACGTAAACTCCCGGTCAAAAAAGCTTTGCATAGGCAGGATCGATTAGAATGTGAGTGAGTTTGGATACCGAAGATAGTCGTTTTTCCTGTTTTCTTTTGCAATTTTCACTATCATCCATGTAGATCGCTTTTTTGAACCGAGGCTTATCCTCCCTGCATGCTCGAGCCGGTAGGCGAGTGTCAGCTGATCTGCTGTCTCGAAAATGCGAACGGGAAATGCTCGGATTGCGGTCTGAGAATCCTGAAAAACAGGCGCGAGAATTTTTTCGTTGTGGCGCGAGAATTTTTTGCTTCCCGAACCAAAACGAAAAATTTCTCGAGCCACGTTTTGCGGACTGTAGAGTGGCTGATTTTTGGCGCGTAAACAGTTTTAATCCGGTCTACAGGATATTGTTCGGAAACTCTTATATTTGTCTGATAGATATATCGGGAAAGTCGAAGAAGAGTCGCTATCCCCGAATTACGTTTTTGCAATCTTTTAATAACGGAACAGTTATGAGCTACTTAACAGAAGAGAAATTGACCATTGTCGGTGCAGCCGGTATGATTGGTTCCAACATGGCTCAGACGGCTGCAATGATGCGTCTGACCCCTAATTTGTGTTTGTACGATCCCTTCGCAGTAGGCTTGGAGGGTGTGGCAGAGGAAATCCGTCACTGCGGATTCGAAGGCCTGAATCTGACCTTTACATCCGACATCAAAGAGGCTCTTACGGGTGCCAAATATATAGTTTCGTCGGGTGGTGCTCCGCGCAAAGAAGGTATGACCCGTGAGGATCTGCTCAAAGGCAATGCCGAAATCGCTGCACAGCTGGGCAAGGACATCAAGAGCTATTGTCCTGACTGTAAGCATGTGATCATCATCTTCAATCCGGCTGACATCACCGGTCTTGTTACGCTTATCTACTCCGGGCTGAAGCCTTCGCAGGTGACTACGTTGGCCGGTCTGGACAGCACACGCCTGCAAAGCGAACTGGCTAAGCACTTCGGCATCAAACAAAGTCTCGTGACCAATACGCGTACTTATGGAGGTCATGGCGAGCAGATGGCTGTTTTCGCCAGCACAGCCAAGGTAAACGGAACGCCTCTGACCGATCTGATCGGTACCGACAAGCTGACCAATGAGCAGTGGGCAGAACTGAAACAGCGCGTCGTGAAGGGTGGAGCCAACATTATCAAACTACGCGGTCGCTCGTCTTTCCAAAGCCCTTCTTACGTGTCTATCGAAATGATTCGTGCTGCCATGGGTGGCGAAGCTTTCCGTTGGCCGGCCGGCTGCTATGTGAACGAGCCGGGCTTCGAGCACATCATGATGGCTATGGAGACTACTCTCACGAAAGATGGCGTGAAGCACAGCGATATCAGCAAACTCGGCAACGAAGCTGAGCGCGCTGAACTCAAGGAAAGCTATAGCCACCTGGCTAAGCTGCGCGACGAAGTGATCGCCATGGGCATCATTCCTGCGATCGCTGACTGGAAGACGGTGAATCCGAATCTGTAAGGTTCATCCTTTTGAATGATAATACTCTTGAGAGAGAGGGTGCATCCGAACGATAGGCGTTTCGGTGCTCCCTCTCTCTTTCTTTTTTCGGCTCATTTGGCTTTTTGGGGCTTGTTGGCGATGTTGGTCAGTCGGTAGCATAAGCCGCTCTCCGCTGCCGGACCTTTCCTTCGCTTGAGCATTTGGACATAAAGGAAAAAGCCGAAACTCTCTTGCATTGAAGAGGGCTTCGGCTTTTCTGTTGTAGGGGGATGACTATCAGAGACTGTCCAGGAAGGAGCAGACTACATCCATAAGCTCCGTGTCCACTGTCCTGTCGAGGAAAGCATACTCATCGGGCGTGCCGAATTCGGCCGTCTGCATGATGTGGTTTACCATAGGCAGGTACACTACCTTGTTGGGCGTATTGCCCGTATCTGTACCGAGGAGGAACTTCATCTTGGACATATTCACCTCCTGCAATACCTGCTTATCCATACCGCCATATATAGCCATTGTAGGAGGAAGGGGATGGCTGCCCACTCCGGATGCTACGTCCAGTAGCGGTGCGGGATCGTAGCTAAGGAAGTGCCTCATCCATGGATTGGACAGCTGCTCTGTCATGAGCTTGATACCTTGTTCTTTCATCTCATCGGTCATTGCCTGAGGGAAGAGCACGGAAGCGTTGGAGCGACAGTAGGATTCGATCCGAGCGCGAATATCCGATGCAGTACTGGGAGCAGTGGCCAAGCGGATCAGCTCTTCCATGGCTGCCCGCTTCGCTGCGTTCTGCGGTTGCCCCGTTGCGAGTTCATCAATCGCGGCATTTTGCGAAAGCAGTATCTCCGCACCTTTTACAGAGGGTGCCCCTACAAGAACGAGACCCGCAACTCCTCCTACACGGCGAGCGACCATCGGAGCGATGATACCGCCTTCGCTATGACCGAAGAGGAATACTTTGTTGGTTAGTCGGGGATAGTGATGGCGCAGATAGGCCAGTTCACTCTCGATATCGCCGGCCAACGTGTCTGTCGTGGCCTGCGAAGCATCGCCGGCACTCTCACCGAATCCGCGATCATCGCAGCGAAGCACGGCATAGCCATGGCGGGTAAGCTGATCGGCGAGCACAGCAAAAGGTTTGTGGTCGAATATGGTTTCATCCCTGTCCTGCAAGCCACTCCCACTGATCAGGATCACTGTCCCTTTGGTTTTGGCTGCATCTTTGGGAGCAGTGAGTGTACCTGCAATCGTGAAACCATCGGTTTTATGCGGGATCTTCACCTCTATTACATCGTATGGGAAGGGCGGTTGAGGCGTCTGAGGGCGATAAGACTTGGCGGCATCCAGTCCGCGATAGAGGGACATCATCGTGCCGAAACGTCCTTGTCTGAATTCTCCTTGGATAGAGTCGCTCTTGAGCTTGCCTCTGTAGGAGAGAAGGAGATCCTTGACAGCGATGTTGAGGCTGTCGCCGGCGATCGTAACAGAAGAAAGCGGTATGCCGAATGCTTTCTGGTCAGGGCTGTCCATCGTGCCCTGCCAAGTGTCGCCCGTCTGTTTGAGGTGGAAAACCAATGCCAAGGATCCGTTCCCACGGGGAATACGTCCACTCCAGTCGCCGGCAAATTTTTGCGACTTGCAGCTCATTGTAGTCATAAGAAGTACTACTGCATAGATGATAATAATGACTTTATGCTTCATAACGATTGAGAATAATAGTTTTCCTTATAGGGTCCCTCCACCGGCTTTTTTCTGTCCGGCTTTCCTTTTCTGTTCGCGTTCTTTCGCTCGCTCTTTACGTTCTCGCTCGCGCTGACGAAGTTTCTCTTTCCGCTCACGTTCTTTTTCATTGAGCTTCTGCCTGCGTTCCTTCTGCTTGAGACGTTGCTCCTTGAGCTTGTCGCGACGGGCTTTGTCTCGTTCTTTTTCCCGTGCTTTCAGCTCTCGCTTGCGATCGCGCTCCTTCTCACGCTTGGCCTTTTCGAGTGCTTTCTTTTCGTCCTTCTCGTTTTGTGCACGCTCTTTGGCCAGCCGCTGAATCTGCTCTACCGAGACGTCTTTGCCTTCTTGCTGTTTGAGTGAAGGCAGAGAGGCTTCGTCAGAGAGGGTGTCGGCCGCTGAAGAATCGGCTATAGCGGGCTTGGCTCCGGAGAGGATCTGCTCTCTATCGATGTCGAAGGTAATAGGAGTAGCAGTCATGATGCTGTCCTTGCGCGGTTTGATGGGGACCAGGGGCTTACCACCCACATGAGATGTACTGTCGGGGATGGTATCCGGGGCCACGTTCTTGTCGGACGTGGCATGAACCGGTGCGGCAGTGGGTACTCCTTCCTCTTCTTCTTTGCCGACAGCTTGCGCTCGTCCGGTCATCTGCTGCCAGCGATCAAGGACGAAAGCCGTCTCGGGGACTTCTTCTTTGGTGAGGAAAGTCATGTATTGTCCAATGGTTTTTCCTTTGAGAAGCAGCTGGTAATTGCTCTCCGATATGGGAAATAAGAGGCTGCTCTCTCCCATTGCGGACATAAATCCATCAGGAGCGAAAGCATCTTTGATATACTGCCAGCCCATCCGAGGGGTTGGGAGAGCAGTCATCAGCCACTGGTCGAATGCAGCCACCGTGCTGTGCTCTATTTCCAGCGTTTGCTCCGTGTAGCGGGAGAAATTGAATGAGGCAAGGGCAAAGAGCACCCTGTTTTTGTTCAATACACCGGCCGGAGCAAGAAGGATCAGACGGGTACGCTCGAATGATTTGGGCTTTTCAAAAGGAGGCAAAGAGTCCGGCGATATGCTGGCAGTATCCGAACCGCCCCAACGAATGTCCCAGTCGATACCCGTATAGCCGCCCTGTACGATGGAGCGACCACGGAGCAACTCGGTAAGCATCGAGGAAGCTAATTCGGTGACGTCTGCTTTCGGATAATCCTTCACGAGCTGTTTCAGGGCAGAGGTGAAGCCCTTGGAGTCTGCCTCCAGCACATAACAGAGTGCGTTGAGGAAGTCGAATTTCGGTGCCAGTTCCGATAGGGGGAATCGCTCGCGGCATTCATTTCTGCTCTTCCTGACCGAACCGACCGCTCCTTTGAGGTAAGAGTCGAATGCTTGCTCGTAAAGTTCGTTTTGGCGACGATCCATTGCGGCCAATTCCTTCAGGTAATCTGGGTTGCTCAGGGCCTTTGCCAGATTGTCTTCGGGATAGTATTGTAGGATCAAGGCGCGGCAACGTTCCGCTTCCGGCTTGTTGTTCATTCGGGTGTAGAGCATGAAGAGACGATAGAGCACGTCCATCTTCTTCTCATAGTTCGGATAGCGACGAAGCAGGGTCTCGTAAGTGTCGGCCGATTCGTCGAACTTCTCCATCCGCTCATTGAAGACCGCTCCCATGCCGAACAAACCTTCTGCAATGAGTTTGCCGGCAGCTTCCTTGGCTTCTTCCGTCATTGGCAATTGCGCCAGATAGTATTCGCGGTTCAATGGATCGGAGGATGCGGAATCGGCTGCTGCCGCCTGTAGCTCTTCTTCGGTCATCAAGGATCCGGGCTGCGTCTCATCAGTCTCTTCTGCAGCAGCAGTATTGTCGGAGGGGATGTCGAAATTGGCCTGTTTGCGGCGACGTCTCCAATCATCCTCCAGTACACGCTTTCCCCATTTGCGTTCGAAAGCCGCTTTGCCCTGAGCAATCAGTTGAGGATTATAGAAGTAGAATTCTCCCGAAGTGCCGCCCATCTGCATGCCGGGCGGAGGATTCTGTGTCTTTCCCATGGGAGAGGGAGCCAAACCATCGCTCTCGGAATTGAAAAGTTCTTGGTTCTGCTGGAGTTTCGCCATCTCCTCCTCTTCGAGTCGTTTCTTCTCCGCTAAGGCATATGCATTGATAACGCTGTCGATAATGGCCAGCCGCTGTTCTTCCGGCATGGCAGCAAGAGTAAGAAGGCTATCCTGCTCGTGCACGACCTTGGCATGACCGACCAATTCATCGAGCTGGGAGGAAAGTTCGGCTACACGCTTGTAGTCGGGATTGAGTCTGTTCAGCACACCGGCTGCAGCAGAGAAGCACGGCTGAGCTTTCAGGTACTGCTTCCTTTGCATATAGATGTCGCCCAAACGAATCTGACAGAGGGCAAAATCGGCTCCACGTGCCGTGCTCTTTTCTATTCCGGTCGTATATGCTTCGATCGCCGCCAGTGTATCGGGAATATCCATGTATATATTGCCTGTTGCATAGAAGATCTGATCCAGTACATCCTTGTATTTGCCTTTCTTGGCCATCCGTTCCAATCGAGCGGCTACTGTACGGGGATCCCGTTCGCTCTCCAGTTCCATCTTCCTGATCCGTGCGGCAAAGGCCAAAGCGAAAGGCGGAGAAGTCCGCAACACTTTGGAATAGGCCTTGCGAGCCTCCTCTGTCCGATTGTTTTCCTGCAAAAGCTGTCCGAGCAGATAATACATGCGAGCACGTTGCCGCTTGTTTTTCTCTTGTCTTGCTGCCTGTTGGAGATAAGGTATGGCTGCGTGCTTGTCTCCCGACAGGATCGAACGCTCTGCCACAGCCAAAGAGTACAAGCCTCTGCGATCGACATGCGGAAGATCCTTGGGAATGCGCTCGAGCAAACGCTCCCCTTCATGCAACCACCCCATCTCACTGTAGCAGCGTACCTGCCAAAGACGAGCTTCATCGCGGATTATCGGTTCATTGCTGTACAAGCGTGCGATATAAGAAAATGTAGCTTGCGCCTGCAGGAAGTCCGCATTATAGAACTGCGATTTGCCCACGAGCATCCATGCATTGTGGAGGAAACGGTTGTATTCTCTTTTGTTCTGGAAAGCCACGGCCTTGGGATCGCTCTGCCAACCTTGCTTGCGCTCCGGTTTGGTACGAATACTATGCAGGTGGATAGCCTTTCTCCCTTTGACAATGGCCTGATCGAAAGCCCCTCCCTCTTTGGTCTTTTGCTGTCCGGACTGAGCCGTGATGGGATCGAGGAATATCTCCTCCGAATAACCCTCCGTGTGGCTTTCGAGCAGTCTGTCATAGGCATCGTTATAAGCATTCTGTCCGTTGTAGAATACATTATAGCGTGTAGTGAAATTGTGATAGAATCGGGATGCCGCCGTATTCTTCGATGTGGAGCAGGACAGCATACCGAATACGACAGCTATCGGTATAAGCAGATAGAATGCGAGGAGGTATAGAAATCTATGGCTACGCATGGACAAAGGACTTAATCGTTTTGGCTAAAAGGAACAAGGCCACCAACACCAGAATGATGAAAGCTCCGGAAGGGATCCCCAGACTATAACTGCCCCAGAGACCCGTGAAGGCTGCCAAAGTCGCCAAGATTACAGAACCGAACAGGATCGAAGAGAAGCGCGAAGTAAAGAGATTCATGATACTCTGAGGAAGGGTCAGGAGCGACATCAGCAGCATGATGCCCACCAAACGGATGCTGAGTACAATACCCAAAGCCACAGCCACGGACATAAGCATCTCCACGAGGTGAACCCTGACCCCTCGTGTACTGGCAAAATCAGGATCGAAAGCCGTATAGAGGATCGTACGATAGCCGAACACGAATACGGCGATCATCGCCAACGCCATAAGCGCGAGGAGCAACAAATCCGTATGTGAAACGAGCAGGATATTGCCGAACAGGAAAGAAGACAGCCCCGTACTGTACCCCGGTGTAAGCGCAATGAAAAGGGTACCCAGTGCCATACCCAAAGACCAAAAAGCCGCGATGGCCGAATCCTCACGCAGGAGTCCGGCTCGTGTCACTCCTTGTACACCCAAAGCAGAGAGCACGGCGAAGACGGCAGCGGACAAGAAAGGATTGATCCCCAGATAAAGCCCCATCCCGATGCCACCGAAAGAAGCATGCGTAATCCCCCCACTGACGAATACCATCCGCCGAGCCACCACATAAGAGCCGAGCAGGCCGCACACAATGGCTGTGAGCAGACTGCCCGCTATAGCGTTGCGAAAGAATCCGTACTGTAGTGCTTCAATCATCGTGTCTGTGCTGGATACGGTGTTCGGATACGATAAAGAGGGCTTGTTCCTTGATGGATACGGGCATTTGTATCTGTCGCATCTGGAGGCTTCGAATCCAAGACGGTACCTCTTCCTCTTGCAGCGTGGAGAGCACCTCCTCGAATTCTTCGACGGCTTCGGTGCTATACTCCTCCGGAAGTACGCCGGCATAGCGATCCAGCTCCTCATCGTCATAGTAGACGATGCCCTTGCTCACGGCTGTCAGCAGGCTGTCCTTCTCGCAAGTGATATGCATACCGCAACACCCCTGTGGCACCACTCGTACAGGCTCCTCCGGAAGCGACTCACCCTTGGCCTCGGCAGCTCTTCGCTTGTACGAATGGCGGATCTCGGTCAGGGCGGCTATAAGCCCCAAAACGAGTACGCCGATTATCAATATCAAGATGTTGCTCATCTCTTCTATCCGCTTCTTACTTATATTTCCTCTCCGTCGAATCCCAAAAGGCGGCTCACGCTAAAGAATCCGGGAAAACTTTTGCCGACTACGCCGGCATCCTCTATGATCACACCCTGCTCCGACAACGCGGCAGCCGCCGCAAAGGCCATGGCCATACGGTGATCGTCGTAGACCCTGATGACAGGCAGCTTTTCCGGCATACACCGCTCTCCATCCCAAAGGAGAGCATCCTCATCCGATCGAACAACGTAGCCCAGCTTGCGTGCTTCAGCACAGATAGCCGCCAAGCGGTCGCATTCTTTCAGCCTCAAATGTCCTACACCCTCCAGGCAGAACGGTACCCCCTTCAGCAAACAACATACAGCTAAAGTCGGCACCAGGTCGGGACAATCTCGGACATCTTCCGTACCGAAATCATCAGTACACCTCACCGGCGAATAACTGAGGACTATGCCGCTATCGGTCTTCTCCGTGACGACACCCAGCCGTCCGAACAGAGCTGCTGCGCGACTATCAGCCTGCATACTCTCGTCCGGCGGAAGCAAGTCCGGAAGGCTTACTCTACCGGAAAGCTCTCCCACCGCTACCATATTATATATATAGCCGGCAGCAGACCAATCGGCCGACGGATACCATTCCATCGGAGCAGTGAAAGGCCGTTCTCCAACCGTTATGCTGTCTTCGCTGCGCTCGACTTCTATGCCGAAAGCCGTGAGGAGACGGCAAGTCATACCGGTGTAGGGAGCCGATACCTCCCTGTTCTCCAGCTTGATCGACAGCCCCCCACTGAGCGTAGGAGCGATCAGCAAGAGAGCACTGACGAACTGCGAGCTGACACCTGCATCCACACAGACAGTGCCTCCGCACATAGCAGCCGGCCGTATCAGCAGAGGAGGGAAACCCTCTACTCCTTCGTAGGTGACATCCGCGCCCAAAGAGCGAAGAGCCTCCACCAAAGGACGGATCGGACGTGCATACATCCGCTCCGTACCATACAACCGTACAGGCCGGGAGACAAAGCGCGCCATGTAGGCTGTCAGAAAGCGCATAGCAGTACCCGCATCCCTTACGTTCACCTCATCGGATATATCCGAAGTCAAAATCCGGTGCACCGTCTGTACATCGGAGGGAGCATCTCCTCCCAAAGGAGGCAGCACCTCTCCCGACATGGCATGGAGCAGCAACAGCCGGATCCATTCGCTCTTGGAGAGTGGCAGCCGAAGACTGACATCAGTGGTCCGGCCTTTGGGATTAAACGTACAGTGAAGTCTTTTCATTGCATGAAAGCATTAGTCCGCAGAGAAAAGCTGTGCATTCACTGTCGTACTAACGTACTATTCGTAGCAACAAAGTTAGCAAAAAGCCTTTCGCTCTTATCAATCGCACTCGTGGGGCAACCTGCCGGTAAGCAACCGAACCGAGTGGGCTACGCCCTCCATTTGTCATAACTATATTTGTACACAAGTAAGTGAAATTCGGATGATGCAAACGAACAGCAAAACGAAGAAAGAAACGGAAGGTTCGCACGATAGTGCTTCGAAGAAACAGAAAAACGGGGAGCATGGGCATTCGTCGGATAGAAAGATGGCCAACCCATTGCAGATCCTCATGCTTGCATTGCTCCTATGGTTGGCAATAGAAGATTTGGCTACCTCGGGGCAATGGGGAATGTCTGCCATTGCCGGGCTGGTCTTTTGGGCAATCCTGCGGAAGCGCAGACTACTGCCAAGAAAGATCGACCGGCGGCTGCAATCGCTGCTCTTTCCCCTTCGGATACGAATCCGCGCATTAGAGTTGAGGCTGATACGTGGCAGAGCCACTCCACCGGCAGACCCCTGCGTACATACATGCCAAAACTGCGGAGACGGATATACGGGCAATTTCTGCAATCGCTGCGGACAAACCTCTCGCACCGGACGCTATCACTTCCGGCAGATGGTCCGAAACGTGATAGGCGGCTTCACCAATATCGACAACGGTTTCGGACGTACCATCGTGGAACTACTCTACCGCCCGGGTTATTTGATACGGGACTTTATCGGTGGCAAGAGGGTTGTCTACTTCCGTCCCTTTCAGACCCTTTTCGTGCTGGCCTCTCTGTACATCATCTTTGCACAACTGATCGGACCTGATCCCTCGCAGAAAAAGTCGGCTGGCGAGGAGCTTACACGTCAAGAGTATCGGATGGATCAAAGAGAAATATCCTCCTTGCAAAAGGAGAATGAGGCAGTCGGCAGTGATAGCAGAGAAATGATCGCCGAGCGATACACGGGGAGAAGAGCCTTTTTTTACAAGCAAATGAAGTTCGTCACCGAGCAGAAAAATAAGTTGAACTCCCTCCCTTTCTTTTCAAGAATATGGAGTCTGCTGGTGGAATGGTTCCAAAGCAACAAAGCCGTCAGGATTATCACTATTCTCCCCATCCTTGCCGTTTGTACCAAAGTCGCGTTCGGCCACAAAGGGGCGGCGGCATATAACCTGACCGAGCACATTATCACTCAGGCATACATAGCCTGCCAGCTGTTATTGCTGAACGTTCTCGCCCTGCCTTTCTACGGCGATGCCCGGATGGGGTCGCTATACGGGCTGCCTGCATTGCTCCTATTCCTTTTGTTTTGGTGGGACTACAAGCAGCTATTCCTCTGCTCTTGGTGGCGGAGCTTCTGGCGTACACTTCTCGTTATGCTCTATTGCTTGCTCTTCTTGGCTCTGACGGCTTCCCTGATCGCGGTCGTTATTATGGCGATCGAGGCTATCGGTAGAGCTGCATAGAAGCCCCACTCACTCTTGGGCGGATATATTCCGATCGGATTTTCTCGAACCGTAATTGCTCCGATTGCGGCGCGTCTTTTCGGGAAAAGCGGCGCGAGATTTTTTTCGCTGTGGCGCGAGAATTTTTTACTTCCCGAGCCACAGCGAAAAATTTTACGCGCCACGTTTTTCGGAGCATGGAGATAGAAAATTATGGCGCGTAAACGCTTTGCAGGGCAGCTGTCCTTTTTCCGTTCCGGTTTCTCTCTTTGGTCTGAATCGTGCTACCTTCGGTATCTCTCGCGCGTGCGTACATTAATATTATATGCGGTGCGTTCCTTTTCTGTGGCTGCGCGCTGTATTTCTCTTTTTCGGGCTGTTTTTGTATTCTCTTTCTTTTCGGTGCTGACATTCCCCTTTCGATGCGCATCCGCCTTTTCGGATCTCTCGCTTGGGAAGAACCGTTCGGCCTATGGATGTCGGTTGATGCTATTGAGTATTAGAGCGTTGCCGTGAAAAAAAGCTGTGGGGACTGTTGCGGATTGGGAAAATATATGTACCTTTGCGCCACTGCTCGTATAGTTGGCAGTGTAATAGATTAGGAAAGAGATAATTATAATCATAGTTTTAAAGAAAGAAGAAATGCCTACAATTCAACAGTTGGTTAGAAAGGGTCGTGAATCTTTCGCGGATAAGAGCAAATCGCCGGCATTGAATGCGTGCCCGCAGCGTCGTGGTGTTTGTGTGCGCGTTTATACGACTACGCCCAAGAAGCCGAATTCGGCTATGCGTAAGGTGGCACGTGTGCGCCTGACGAACTCTAAGGAAGTCAATGCCTACATCCCGGGAGAGGGTCACAACTTGCAAGAGCACAGCATCGTGCTGGTTCGTGGAGGTCGTGTGAAGGACTTGCCCGGTGTGCGCTATCACATCGTACGTGGTACGCTCGATACAGCAGGCGTGAATGGCCGTACGCAGCGTCGCTCCAAATACGGAGCCAAGCGTCCGAAGCCCGGACAGGCTCCTGCCGCTAAAGGTAAGAAGTAAGAGCCGCTAAGCGGACTCGTCGGCTTCGATGAGCGAGGCCGGAGACCGATAAGGACAAATCACTTCCCCAATCTATAATCGCGCTACGATCAAGGGCGCAACCAACAAATTATTTAAGAACCGGTTTTGAGTTCAATTGGATAGGCTTAAACAGGGTTGAGTAAATGCTCCGGCGGGAGCGTTGAAGACAAAAATGAAACGGCAACCAATCGACAAAAACGAAATTTTTTGAGACAATGAGAAAAGCAAAACCTAAGAAAAGACAGATCCTGCCGGATCCCGTCTATGGTGATGTGAAGGTGACTAAGTTCGTTAATCACCTAATGTATGATGGAAAGAAGAGCACAGCTTTCAGTATCTTCTACGGTGCTTTGGACATCGTGAAGACGAAGCTCTCAAACGAAGAGAAGTCTGCCCTCGAGATCTGGAAGGCGGCTCTCGATAATATCACTCCTCAGGTGGAAGTGAAGAGCCGCCGTATCGGTGGTGCTACCTTCCAGGTGCCGACGGAAATCCGTCCCGAGCGCAAGGAGTCGATCTCTATGAAGAATCTTATCCTTTATGCCCGTAAGCGTGGTGGAAAGACTATGGCCGATAAATTGGCTGCTGAGATAGTAGACGCATTTAACAACCAAGGCGCAGCTTTCAAACGTAAGGAAGATATGCACCGCATGGCCGAGGCTAACCGCGCATTCGCCCACTTCAGATTCTAAAGGAAGACCCCAATGGCAATTGATAAGGAATTACAGTTTACAAGAAATATCGGCATCATGGCGCACATCGATGCCGGAAAGACTACTACATCCGAGCGTATCCTGTTCTATACGGGTCTGACGCATAAGATCGGTGAGGTGCACGATGGTGCAGCTACCATGGACTGGATGGAGCAGGAGCAGGAGAGGGGCATCACGATTACCTCTGCTGCTACTACTGCGTTCTGGAACTATAACAACCAAAAGTACAAGATCAACCTGATCGACACTCCGGGACACGTGGACTTCACGGTGGAAGTGGAGCGTTCTCTCCGTATTTTGGACGGAGCCGTAGCTGCTTTCTGTGCCGTAGGTGGTGTAGAGCCTCAGAGCGAAACGGTATGGCGTCAGGCTGAGAAGTATAATGTACCCCGTATCGGCTATGTGAACAAGATGGACCGTTCGGGTGCTAACTTCTTTGAAGTGGTACGTCAGCTTCGCGAAGTGTTGGGTGCCAATCCTTGCCCCATTCAGATTCCTATCGGAGCAGAGGAGACATTCAAGGGAGTTGTGGACTTGGTGACTATGAAGGCTCTCGTATGGAACGATGAGACCATGGGCTCCAAGTACGATGTAGAGAACATCCCCGCCGAACTTGTGGCTGAGGCCGAAGAGTGGCGCGACAAGATGCTCGAGACATTGGCCGACTGCGATGATACGCTGATGGAAAAGTATTTCGATGATCCTTCTACCATTACGGAGGACGAAATCCTGGCAGCTCTTCGCAAGGGTACACTCGCCATGCAGATCAACCCTATGCTCTGCGGTTCTTCATTCAAGAACAAGGGCGTGCAGACATTGCTCGATGCCGTATGTAAGTTCCTCCCCAGCCCGGTGGATACGCCCACAGTGGAAGGTACGGATCCTTCGGACCCGAACAAGGTGATAGAGCGCAAGACATCTCCGAGCGAGCCTCTCTGTGCTTTGGCTTTTAAGATCGCTACCGACCCGTACGTAGGTCGTCTTTGCTTCTTCCGCGTATATTCCGGTGAATTGCCCGCCGGCTCATACGTTTACAACACGCGTTCTGGCAAGAAGGAGCGTATCTCTCGCCTCTTCCAGATGCACTCGAACAAGCAAAATCCGAAAGATGTGATCGGTTGCGGTGACATCGGTGCCGGTGTAGGCTTCAAGGATATTCGTACGGGCGATACGCTCTGTGATGAGAATCATCCTATCGTTCTCGAATCTATGGACTTCCCCGATCCTGTGATCGGTATCGCCGTAGAACCGAAGACGCAGAAGGACCTCGATCGTTTGGGCGTAGGCTTGGCCAAGTTGGCCGAAGAGGACCCCACGTTCCGCGTTCAGACCAATGAAGAGTCCGGACAGACGGTTATCAGTGGTATGGGTGAGCTTCACCTCGATATTATCATCGATCGTCTGCGTCGTGAGTTCAAGGTGGAATGCAACCAGGGACGTCCTCAGGTTTCTTACAAAGAGGCTATCAACGATCCTGTGGAGCTTCGCGAAGTGTACAAGAAGCAGACCGGTGGTCGCGGTAAGTTCGCCGACATTATCTGTCGTGTGGAGCCTGCCGATGCTGACTTCGAAGGCGAGCTGCAGTTCGTGGATGAGGTGAAGGGCGGTAATATCCCCAAGGAATTCATTCCTTCTGTTCAGAAGGGTTTCCAGCGCGCCATGAAGAATGGTGTATTGGCCGGTTATCCCCTTGATCAGCTGAAGGTAACTGTAATCGACGGTTCTTTCCACCCGGTGGACTCCGACCAGCTCTCGTTTGAAATCTGTGCCCTCCAGGCATTCAAGAATGCTTGTGAGAAAGCTCGTCCTACTCTGATGGAGCCTATCATGAAACTGGAAGTGGTAACTCCCGAAGAGAGTATGGGTGATGTGATCGGCGACTTGAACAAGCGTCGCGGTCAGGTGGAAGGTATGGAAAGCAGCCGTACCGGTGCGCGTATCGTAAAGGCTAAGGTGCCTCTGGCTGAGATGTTCGGCTATGTGACGGCTCTCCGTACGATAACGAGCGGTCGTGCTACGAGTACAATGACCTTCTCTCACTATTCAGAAGTGCCCTCTACCATCGCTAAGCAGGTGCTTACCGAAGCTCAGGGTCGCGTTGATTTGATCAAATAAAAGCAACAACATAGATATGAGCCAAAAGATTAGAATTAAGCTGAAGTCTTACGATTATATGCTGGTGGACAAGTCTGCAGAGAAGATCGTAAAGACGGTGAAAGCAGCCGGTGCGATGGTTAGCGGTCCTATACCCCTGCCCACACACAAGCGGATTTTCACAGTGAACCGCTCTACGTTCGTAAACAAGAAGAGCCGTGAGCAGTTCGAACTCTCTTCCTACAAGAGATTGATTGATATTTACAATTCTACTGCCAAGACTGTGGATGCTCTGATGAAATTGGAACTCCCCAGCGGTGTGGAAGTGGAAATCAAAGTTTGAGAAACGTTTAATACAAACTGAAATGCCAGGTTTATTAGGAAAGAAAATCGGAATGACATCCGTATTCAGTGCCGAGGGCAAGAATCTGCCATGCACTGTTATCGAAGTTGGTCCTTGTGTGGTTACGCAAGTAAAGACTTTGGAGAAAGACGGCTATAGCGCATTGCAGCTTGGTTTTGTGGATGCAAAAGAAAAGCACACGACAAAACCTCTGGCCGGCCATTTCAAAAAAGCCAATGTAACCCCCAAGAGACACTTGGCCGAGTTCAAGAATTTCGAAGGCGAGCACAAGCTCGGCGACGTGCTGAACGTAGAGCTGTTCAGCGATGCCGGCTTTGTCGATGTAGTGGGAACTTCTAAAGGTAAAGGTTTCCAAGGTGTAGTAAAACGCCACGGCTTCGGCGGCGTGGGTCAGGCTACACATGGTCAGCACAATCGTTTGCGTGCTCCCGGTTCTGTCGGTGCTTGTTCATATCCTGCCAAAGTGTTCAAAGGAACGCGTATGGCCGGTCAGATGGGTAACGAGCGCGTGACTGTGCAGAATCTGGAAGTTATTAAGGTGATGCCCGAGCACAATCTGCTCCTTGTGAAAGGTAGCGTGCCCGGTGCTAAAGGTTCAATCTTGTTAATTGAAAAGTAATGGAACTGAGCGTATATAATATCAAAGGAGAAGATACGGGTAAGAAAGTCGTTCTGGACGACTCGATCTTTGCGATAGAGCCTAACGACCATGCTATCTACTTGGATGTAAAGCAGTACATGGCCAACCAGCGCCAAGGTACGCACAAGGCCAAAGAACGTAGCGAACTTTCCGGTAGTACGCGCAAGCTGATCCGTCAGAAGGGTAGCGGTGGAGCACGTCGTGGTGATATCAACTCACCCCTCCTCAGTGGTGGTGCTCGTGTTTTCGGTCCGCGTCCTCGTAACTACAGCTTCAAGCTGAACAAGAAGCTGAAGGCTTTGGCTCGTCGTTCGGCTCTGAGCTACAAAGCGAAGAACAATGAGATCATCGTAGTGGAGGACTTCAACTTCGATGCTCCCAAGACAAAGGCTTTCAAGGCTATTTCTGCTGCATTGAAGGTGGACGAAAAGAAAGTGCTCTACGTCCTTCCCGAGATGAATAAGAATGTGCACTTGTCTGCTCGCAACCTGCCGAATACGAATTTGATTCTTGCCAATCTGATCAATACTTACGCAGTGTTGGCTTCCAAGAATCTCGTGCTGACAGAGCGTTCTGTTGCCGTTGTTAATGAACTATTTAAAGCATAAGGAGGATTTGGTATATGGGAATCATCATTAAGCCGATTATTTCGGAAAAGATGACCGCTGTTACGGAAAAGATGTCGGAGCGTTATGGCTTCCGCGTTTCTCCTAACGCGAATAAAATAGAGATTAAGAAGGCTGTAGAGGCTATGTATAATGTGAAAGTCGAAGACGTGAACACGATGAGATATGACGGTAAGCGCAAAAACCGCTATACCAAGAGTGGACTGATTCGCGGCAAAGAGGCTTCTTTCAAAAAGGCGATTGTGACGCTTAAGAAAGGAGATATGATCGACTTCTTCAGCAATATCTAAGAAAAAATGGGAATACGTAAACTCAAGCCCACAACCCCGGGGCAAAGACACAAGGTTATTGGTGCGTTTGATAAGATCACTGCAAGCACACCAGAAAAGTCTCTTGTAGTTGGTAAGAAGAAAACGGGTGGCCGTAACAATACCGGTAAGATGACAATGCGTTACATCGGTGGTGGTCACAAGCAAAAGTATCGTTTCATCGACTTCAAGAGAACGAAAGATGGCATTCCTGCTACAGTAAAGACCATCGAGTACGATCCTAATCGTTCGTCTCGTATCGCACTGCTTTACTATGCGGACGGAGCAAAGGCTTATATCATCGCTCCGGACGGCTTGGAAGTCGGCCATACAGTGATGTCAGGAAGCGAAGCTGCTCCCGAAGTCGGCAACGCTCTTCCTCTGGCGAATATACCCGTCGGTACGATTATTCACAACATCGAGCTTCGCCCGGGTCAGGGTGCCAAGATGGTTCGCTCTGCCGGATCATTTGCGCAGCTGACTTCTCGCGAAGGAACCTATGTGGTGATCAAGATGCCTTCAGGCGAAGTTCGTCGTATTTTGTCTACTTGTAAGGCTACGATCGGTAGCGTGGGCAACTCAGACCATGCTCTGGAAAAATCAGGAAAGGCCGGTCGTTCTCGCTGGTTGGGTCGCAGACCTCACAACCGAGGCGTGGTGATGAACCCTGTGGATCACCCCATGGGTGGTGGTGAAGGTCGCCAGTCAGGAGGTCATCCCCGTTCACGCAAGGGCTTGTATGCTAAGGGCTTGAAGACAAGAGCTCCGAAGAAGCATTCTTCTAAGTACATCATTGAGAGAAGGAAAAAGTAATCTGATTTAATCAAAGAAAATTATGAGTCGTTCACTTAAGAAAGGTCCATATATTAATCTCAAGCTGGAAAAGAAGGTCTTGGCGATGAACGAGAGCGGCAAGAAAGCTGTCATTAAGACGTGGGCTCGTGCCTCAATGATTTCTCCCGACTTCGTGGGACATACCATTGCAGTGCATAACGGAAATAAGTTTATTCCTGTTTTTGTTACCGAAAACATGGTGGGTCATAAGTTAGGAGAGTTTTCTCCTACACGTACTTTCCGTGGTCATGCCGGCAACAAGAAGAAGTAATTCGGTTGAATACAAACACTTCAGGAATCTGAACAATTAAAAGTATTAAGAACAATGGGTGCAAGAAAACATAATTCAGCCGAAGCAAGAAAGGAAGCCCTCAAGCAGATGTACTTTGCCAAGCTTCGTAACGTGCCTACTTCTCCCCGCAAGATGAGATTGGTGGCCGATATGATCCGTGGTATGGAAGTGAATCGCGCCTTGGGTGTGCTGAAGTTCTCTAACAAAGAAGCTTCGGCACGTGTAGAGAAGCTGCTGCGTTCTGCAGTGGCAAACTGGGAAGAGAAGAACGAGCGTAAAGCCGAAGAGGGTGAGTTGTTCGTGTCTCGTATTTGTGTAGACGGTGCTTCTACGCTCAAACGCCTTCGCCCTGCACCACAGGGTCGTGGCTATCGGATTCGTAAACGCTCGAATCACGTGACCATTTATGTAGATACGCTTAATAACGATAATAACTAACGAAGGATGGGACAGAAAATAAATCCGGTAAGTAATCGTTTGGGAATCATCCGTGGATGGGATTCCAATTGGTATGGTGGTCGTAAATATGGTGAGACGCTATTGGAAGATAGTCGTATTCGTCAGTATCTGAACGCTCGCCTTGCCAAAGCCAGTGTATCGCGTATCGTTATTGAACGTGCATTGAAGTTGGTAACCATTACCATCTGTACCGCTCGCCCGGGTATGATCATCGGCAAGGCTGGTCAGGAAGTCGATAAGCTGAAAGAAGAGTTGAAGCGCATCACGAAAAAGGATGTCCAGATCAATATCTATGAGATCCGGAAGCCTGAGTTGGATGCTGCTATTGTGGCTGAGAATATCGCTCGCCAGCTGGAAGGAAAGATCGCTTATCGTCGTGCCGTAAAGATGGCTATTGCGTCGGCTATGCGTATGGGTGCAGAAGGCATCAAGATTCAAGTATCCGGCCGTCTGAACGGTGCGGAAATGGCACGTTCTGAAATGTTCAAGGAAGGGCGTACCCCTCTGCATACCCTCCGTGCAGACATTGACTATGCTTTGGCAGAGGCTCTGACTAAGGTCGGCTTGCTCGGAATTAAGGTTTGGATTTGCAAAGGGGAGGTTTACGAGAAACGCGACCTCGCTCCCAATTTTGCAGTGGCCAAAAACCAAAGCCGTCGTCCCAATGCACAAGGCGGCAACAACCGTGGCGGTGATCGCAACCGTAGAAGAAAAGGTAATCGCTAACATTTAGAAAGACAGACAAAATGTTACAACCAAAAAAAACAAAGTTTAGAAGACAGCAGAAAGGTCGCATGAAGGGTTTTGCCCAGAGAGGCAACCAGTTGTCTTTCGGTTCTTTTGGAATCAAGTCTTTGCAGAGCAAGTGGATAACCGGTCGTCAGATTGAGGCCGCTCGTATTGCAGTGACTCGCTATATGCAGCGTCAAGGACAAGTGTGGGTTCGTATTTTCCCTGACAAACCTATTACCAAGAAGGGAGAAGGTGTTCGTATGGGTAAGGGTAAGGGTGCTCCGGAAGGTTTCGTCGCTCCTATTACTCCCGGTCGAATCATTTTCGAAGTGGAAGGTGTGTCTTACGAAATAGCTAAGGAAGCTCTTCGTTTGGCTGCTCAGAAGCTCCCCGTAACGACTAAGTTCGTGGTCCGTCACGACTATGATATCCAAAATCAAAATGCGTAATTGTCATGAAGATTGCCGAAATTAAAGAGCTTGCAACGAAAGAGCTCCAGGAGCGATTGGATGCCGAAGTGGCTGCTTATGACCAAATGCGAATCAACCATGCGGTTTCGCCTTTGGATAGTCCTGCTAAACTAAAGCATCAACGTCGTATGATTGCGCAGATGAAGACAGTGCTGCGCCAACGCGAACTCAATAAATAAATAGAGTGCACACATGGAAAGAAATCTTAGAAAAGAACGTGTGGGTGTTGTCTCAAGCAACAAAATGGATAAGACTATCACGGTTGCTGTGAAGTGGAAAGAGAAGCATCCTATATATGGTAAGTTTGTCAATAAGACAAAAAAATACCACGCACATGACGAGAAGAATGAATGCGGTATCGGCGATACGGTACGTATCATGGAAACGCGTCCTCTGAGTCGTACAAAGAGATGGAGACTAACTGAAATAATCGAAAGGGCAAAATAAGATGATACAACAAGAATCAAGACTCGTTGTCGCTGACAATAGCGGAGCAAAAGAAGCTCTCTGTATTCGTGTTTTGGGCGGCACGCGCAGACGTTATGCCTCTGTGGGTGATATCATCGTGGTTTCGGTCAAGAGTGTTATCCCTTCAAGCGACATCAAGAAAGGTGCTGTCTCCAAAGCAGTAATCGTACGAACGAAGAAAGAGGTTCGTCGCCCCGATGGATCGTACATTCGTTTTGACGACAATGCTTGTGTCTTGCTGAATGCAGCCGGTGATATTCGTGGCAGCCGTATCTTCGGACCGGTCGCACGCGAACTGCGTGGAACAAATATGAAAATTGTTTCTCTCGCTCCCGAAGTATTATAACTTTATAATTAAGCAAGCAGAAATGAGTAAATTACATATAAAGAAAGGTGATACCGTCATGGTGATCAGTGGTGAAGACAAGGGCCACTCTGGTCGCGTTTTGGAGGTATTAGTAAAGGAACAGCGTGCGATCGTCGAAGGGCTGAATATGATCAAAAAGCATGCTAAACCTAGTGCCAAGAATCCTCAGGGTGGAATCATATCAAAGGAAGCTCCTATACATATTTCCAACCTGAATGTTGTTGATCCCAAAACAGGAAAGGCAACTCGCATTGGCCGTCGTCTCAATGAGAATGGCAAATTAGTTCGTTACGCTAAAAAATCAGGAGAGGAGATTAAATAATGAGTGCCACTGCCAATCTGAAGAAAGACTATCAGGAAAGAATCGTTCCTGCCCTGATGAAACAATTCGGTTATACGAGCGTGATGCAAGTCCCTGTGTTGAAGAAAATCGTGATCAACCAAGGTCTTGGTATGGCTACTGGTGACAAGAAGATTATCGATGTTGCAGTAAGCGAATTGACGGCTATTACCGGACAGAAAGCTGTGCCGACAGTATCAAAGAAAGACATCTCGAACTTTAAGTTGAGAAAGAAGATGCCAATCGGTGTCATGGTTACTCTGCGTCGCGAGCAAATGTATGAGTTCTTGGAGCGTCTGGTGCGCATCGCTTTGCCTCGAATCCGCGACTTTAAGGGTATCGAAAGCAAGCTCGATGGAAGAGGTAACTATACGTTGGGAATCAATGAACAAATCATTTTCCCCGAGATAAATATCGATGCGATTACGAAGATTCTCGGAATGAATATTACCTTTGTGACTTCGGCGCAATCCGATGAAGAAGGTTATGCCCTTCTGAAAGAATTTGGTTTACCGTTCAAGAACGCTAAAAAACAAAATTGATATGGCTAAAGAATCAATGAAAGCCCGCGAGGTGAAGCGTGCCAAGCTTGTGGCGAAATATGCTGCAAAGAGAGCGGCACTCAAGGCTGAAGGAAATTATGAAGCCTTGCAGTTGCTCCCTAAGAATGCTTCTCCTGTTCGTTTGCACAATCGTTGCTCGATGACTGGGCGTCCGAAGGGCTATATGCGCCAATTTGGTATTTCCCGTATTCAATTTCGTGAAATGGCTTCTGCCGGTCTTATCCCCGGCGTAAAAAAAGCGAGTTGGTAAGAGTTTTAAATATTGTCCGGCTTTCCGGATCAATTTAATTGTAATTCAAAATGACAGATCCTATTGCAGATTATTTGACGCGGTTGCGTAATGCAATTATGGCTGGCCATCGTGTGGTTAGTGTGCCGGCGTCAAATATTAAGAAAGAGATCACAAAGATCCTTTTCGACAAAGGGTATATCCTGAACTATAAGTTTGAGGAGAATGACTCTCAAGGCATAATAAAAGTTGCCTTAAAGTATGATTTGGCACATAAAGTAAATGCCATCAAGAAGTTGAAGCGTGTGTCTCGTCCCGGTCTTCGAAAGTATGTGGGCTATCGTGATATGCCCCGCGTATTGAATGGCCTTGGTATTGCTATTGTTTCTACCCCACGAGGAGTGATGACTGATAAAGAAGCTCGTGAGTTGAAAGTTGGGGGAGAAGTATTGTGTTACGTTTATTGATAAAGGAGGTACAGAATTATGTCAAGAATTGGTAAGTTGCCCATCAGCATACCCGCTGGTGTGACGGTATCTCATAAGGAAGAAATCGTAACAGTAAAAGGTCCTAAGGGCGAGTTGTCACAATATGTAGATCCTCGAATCGCTGTTGTGATAGAAGATGGTGTGATCCATTTAGAGCGTAAGACCGATGACCGTATCGAACGCTCTTTGCATGGTCTCTATCGTTCCTTGATTAATAATATGGTGCAGGGTGTTTCTGCCGGTTTTAAGCGTGAACTCGAACTCGTTGGGGTAGGCTATAGGGCTTCTAATCAAGGGCAGCTCCTTGAGCTTTCCTTGGGCTTTACGCATAGCATTTTCATGCAGCTGCCTAAAGAGGTGACAGTTGAAACCAAGAGCGAGAGAAACAAAAACCCTTTGATTATCCTCGAAAGTGCTGACAAGCAGCTTCTCGGTCAAGTGTGTATGAAGATCCGATCGTTCAGAAAACCTGAACCTTACAAGGGTAAGGGTGTCAAGTTTGTCGGTGAGCAAATTCGCAGGAAGTCTGGTAAATCTGCTGGAAAATAATCGTAACTAAGTATTATCATGGTAACGAAAGAACAAAGAAGACAAAAAATAAAGGCTCGTGTACGCGGCAAGATTAGCGGAACAAAGGAAAGACCACGCTTGACTGTTTTCCGCAGCAATAAGCAGATATATGCGCAATTGGTTGATGATATTGCCGGTAGAACTCTTGCTTCTGCATCATCTTTGAAATTAGAGATGACAGGATCTAAAAAGGAAATTGCGGCCAAGGTTGGTGACGAAATAGCGAAAGCAGCCACTGAGGCAGGTATATCCACTGTAGTGTTTGATCGTAACGGCTATCTTTTCCATGGCCGTATTAAGGAATTGGCTGATGCAGCCCGTAAAGGCGGCCTCAAATTTTAATCGATATGGCTATTGTATATAATCGAGTAAAATCGACAAACGATCTGGAATTGAAGGATCGCTTGGTTGCAATCAATCGTGTGACCAAGGTTACAAAAGGTGGGCGCACCTTTACTTTTGCTGCTATTGTTGTCGTAGGTAATGAAGACGGTGTTATCGGCTGGGGCCTTGGAAAAGCCGGTGAAGTCCCTGCCGCTATAGCAAAAGGGGTTGAGGCTGCTAAAAAGAATTTAATCCGGGTTCCGGTGCATAATGGTACAATCCCTCACGAACAAGCTGCTTCTTATGGTGGAGCCAGCGTGTTTTTGAAGCCCGCGACCACTGGTACCGGAGTAAAGGCTGGGGGTGCCATGCGTGCTGTCTTGGATAGCGTTGGCGTTACTGATGTCCTTGCAAAAAGCAAAGGCTCTTCTAATCCTCACAATCTTGTAAAAGCAACGATTCAAGCCCTCGCAGAGATGCGTAGCCCTTTGATGGTTGCTCAGAATCGCGGTATCTCTGTTGAAAAAGTTTTCAAAGGTTAATTGAGGAGGAAGATTAGTGATGGCTAAAATTAAGATACAACAAGTTCGTAGTAGAATTAGGTGTCCTAAGGATCAGAAGAGAACTTTAGATGCCCTTGGATTGAGAAAATTGAATCAAATTGTCGAGCATGAAGCTACTCCCAGTATATTGGGTATGGTTAATAAGGTGAGACACCTGGTTTTGATCGTTGAATGATTAACGCTAAAAACAAGAAGAACATATGAATTTGTCTAGTTTAAAGCCTGCAGAGGGGGCGGTCAAGTCTCGCAAGAGAATTGGTCGTGGTCCGGGTTCAGGCCTGGGAGGAACCTCTACAAGAGGACATAAAGGAGCGAAATCACGTTCTGGCTATTCTAAGAAGATCGGTTTTGAAGGAGGTCAAATGCCTATTCAGCGCCGTTTGCCTAAGTTTGGCTTCAAGAATATAAATCGAGTAGAATACAAGCCAATCAATCTGTCTGTGCTTCAGGCTTTGTCCGAGGCTAACTCTCTAACGAAGATTTCGGTAGAAGACTTGATTGCTGCAGGGTTTGTTTCTCGAAACTCTTTAGTTAAGATATTGGCCAATGGTACAGTGACTACGGCTTTGACAGTAGAAGCTCATGCTTTCTCCAAGACAGCAGAAGAAGCTATTGTAAAAGCAGGAGGATCTGTTGTAAAACTATAAGCTTATGCGTGCGGTAGAAACAATCAAGAATATATGGAAGATTGAGGATTTGCGTCAACGCATTCTCACGACCATATTGTTCGTCGTCGTTTATCGCTTGGGTTCATTTGTAGTGATCCCCGGTATTGACCCCGCATCGTTGTCAGCACTCAAAGACCAGACGGCTGGAGGACTGATGGCTCTCTTGGATATGTTTTCTGGGGGAGCTTTCTCACATGCATCTATTTTTGCCTTGGGCATTATGCCTTATATCTCTGCTTCGATTGTTATGCAGTTGGCAGCGATTGCTGTACCTGCAATGCAAAAATTGCAGCGAGAAGGTGAGAGTGGGCGCATGAAGATCAATCAGTGGACTCGTTATCTGACAGTTGCTATTTTGATTTTACAGTCTCTTACCTATTTGGTGAACTTGCGAGTACAGATGCAGTCTGTAGGAGCATCGATGCCCGGTGGCCTTTGGTTCCAGATAGTTGCAGTTGCTATTCTTACCGGTGGTAGTATGTTTGTCCTGTGGTTAGGAGAGCGTATTACAGACAAGGGTATCGGTAATGGTATTTCGTTGATCATTCTCATTGGTATTATCGCTCGTTTGCCTCATGCTTTTGTGGCTGAGTTTACTTCTCGTACAACGAGTGCTGTTGGTGGTTTGGTCGCTTTCCTTGCAGAGATTGTATTTCTTCTTTTTGTCATAGCAGGTGCAATCCTGTTGGTACAAGGAACGAGAAAGGTGCCTGTGCAATATGCGAAGCGAGTTGTCGGCAACAAGCAGTATGGGGGAGCACGTCAGTATATCCCCTTGAAGGTAAATGCTGCCAATGTGATGCCTATCATCTTTGCTCAGGCACTGATGTTCATTCCGATCTCTATTTTGGGATTCGCCAATGTTGATCAGTCTTCGGGATTCCTGAGTGCTATGTCTAACAACACAAGTGTTTGGTATAATCTTGTATTTGCTATTTTGATCATTCTCTTTACGTATTTTTATACGGCGATTACGATCAATCCTAAGCAGATGGCCGATGACCTGAAGAGGAACAACGGCTTTATTCCCGGTATTAAGCCCGGAAAACAAACAAAAGATTATATTGACGCGATAATGGACAGAATAACCCTTCCTGGAGCATTGTTTTTGGCGATAGTTGCCATCCTGCCTGCTTTTGCGGAGATGTTCGGTGTTAGTTCGGCTTTTGCACAGTTCTTCGGAGGAACTTCTCTACTGATTTTGGTGGGAGTTGTTTTGGATACCTTGCAGCAGATCGAGAGCCATCTCTTGATGAGACATTATGATGGCTTGTTGAAGAGTGGACGTATCAAAGGTAGAGTTGGCTCTGTTTCCGCGTATTGATGATTTACCTAAAGACGGATGAAGAAATCGCGTTGATGCGCGAAGCAAATCAGTTGGTTGGAAAGACTCTGGCCGAAGTTGCAAAAAATATTCGGCCGGGTGTTTCAACCTTGATGCTTGATAAGGTCGCAGAGGAATTTATTCGTGACCATGGGGCTGAGCCGGCTTTCCTTGGTTATGGAGGTTTCCCTAATAGTATTTGCGTATCGGTCAATGAGAATGTGGTTCATGGTATCCCTTCTGCTAAAGCTATCCTCGAAGAAGGTGATATTGTATCAGTCGACTGCGGTACTTTCCTGAATGGATTTACGGGAGATTCTGCCTATACGTTTGCTGTAGGAGAAGTTGCCCCGGAAGTATTCCAACTATTGAAAACGACGAAGGAGTCGTTGTACGAAGGGATTGCTGTTGCCATAGAAGGCCATCGAGTAGGAGATATTGGCAGTGTAGTACAGAAGTACTGCGAAAGCCGTGGATACTCTGTTGTTCGCGAATTGGTCGGGCATGGAATAGGTCGGGAGATGCATGAATCACCTGAGGTGCCGAACTATGGTCGGCCAGGTACCGGCCCTTTGTTGAAAAACGGGATGTGTATCTGTATTGAGCCCATGATCAATCTTGGAAGTAAGAATGTAGTTACTGAAAAGGATGGTTGGACTATACGTACAAAAGATCGCAAACCATCAGCCCACTTCGAGCATTGTGTTGCAATCCAGGGAGGGAGGGCACAGATCCTCTCCTCTTTCGATTTTATTCAAGACGTTTTAGGTGATAAAGAATTTTAGATATGTCTAAGCAGACAGCGATAGAGCAAGACGGAGTGATATTGGAAGCACTTTCGAATGCTATGTTCAAGGTTGAACTACAGAATGGTCATGTCATTACGGCTCATATCTCCGGAAAGATGAGGATGCATTATATCAAGATTCTGCCGGGGGATAAAGTCAAAGTCGAGATGTCTCCTTATGATTTGACAAAGGGGCGTATTTCTTTTAGGTACAAATAAATTAAAACCCAAGATAATGAAAGTAAGAGCATCAGTAAAGAAGCGTACTCCCGAATGCAAGATCGTCAGGAGAAAAGGACGCTTATATGTAATCAATAAGAAGAATCCCAAATACAAGCAGCGTCAGGGATAATTGTTTAATTAGCTACAAAAGACAAGCATAATATGGCAATAAGAATAGTTGGCGTTGACTTGCCACAAAACAAAAGAGGTTTTATCGCTTTGACTTATATCTATGGTATTGGTCGCAGTAGTGCTATTACCATTTTGGATAAAGCCGGAGTGGACCGTGATATCAAGGTTAAAGATTGGTCGGATGACCAAGCTGCGGCCATTCGTGATGTTATCGGTGCCGGATATAAAGTAGAGGGAGATTTGCGTTCAGAGGTGCAGTTGAATATCAAGCGCCTCATGGATATTGGCTGCTATCGTGGTATTCGCCATCGTATCGGCCTACCCCTGCGTGGTCAGAGCACAAAAAACAATGCCCGTACACGTAAGGGTAAGAAGAAGACTGTTGCTAATAAGAAGAAAGCTACTAAATAATAAAGATTGATATGGCAAAGAAAGCAGTCGCAAAAAAGAAAGTTGTGAGGGTAGAAGCAGTTGGGCAGGCCCATATCCATTCTTCCTTTAACAACATTATTATTTCCTTAGCGAACAACGAAGGTCAGGTTATCAGCTGGTCTTCAGCTGGTAAGATGGGATTCCGTTCTTCAAAGAAGAATACTCCCTATGCAGCCCAAATGGCAGCTCAGGATTGTGCCAAAGTGGCATATGATATGGGCTTGCGCAAGGTAACGGTTTACGTTAAGGGTCCGGGTAATGGTCGTGAATCGGCTATTAGAACAATTCATGGAGCGGGAATCGAGGTTATGGAGATTATTGATGTAACGCCTATGCCTCATAACGGTTGTCGTCCTCCTAAAAAGAGAAGAGTTTAAGAGAGAATATCTTCTAACATTTCGGATGTTTTATTTTGTGGAATCCGAATTCTTTCGGTGTATGGATTGCCTATAAACTATCAATCTCTCACATAGCAATCGCGGCTGTACCGGAAGCATTCTGTTCATAGAAAAGCATCTGACACAAAACAAATAATAATGGCAAGATATACAGGCCCTAAATCCAAGATCGCGCGTAAGTTTGGCGATCCTATCTTTGGTGCAGATAAAGTTCTTTCCAAGAAGAATTATCCTCCAGGTCAGCATGGCAATAACCGTCGTCGCAAGACGAGCGAGTATGGCCTCCAGCTTCGTGAAAAGCAAAAAGCGAAATATACTTATGGTGTATTGGAGAAGCAATTCCGTCATTTGTTCCATCGTGCACAGCGTGCAAAGGGTGTAACGGGTGAGTTGCTTATTCAGTTCTTGGAAGCTCGTTTGGATAATGTGGTATTCCGTTTGGGGATTGCCCCGACACGCTCTGCTGCACGCCAATTGGTTTCCCACCGTCACATTACGGTAGATGGCAGTGTTGTCAACATTCCTTCTTATTCTGTTAAGCCCGGTCAGGTGATCGGCGTTCGTGAGCGTTCTAAGTCCTTAGAGGTTATTGCTGATGCTTTGACAGGTTTCAATCACAGCAAATATCCTTGGATGGAGTGGGATCAGTCTTCATTGTCCGGCAAGCTGCTGCATATGCCGGATCGTACGGACATCCCTGAAAATATTAAAGAACAGCTGATCGTTGAATTGTATTCGAAATAATCCATAGATCCCATGGCAATATTAGCATTTCAGAAACCCGAAAATGTATTGATGATGGAGACATCGGACTCGATCGCCAAGTTCGAGTTCAAACCTTTGGAGCCCGGTTATGGCATTACCATTGGCAATGCGCTTCGTCGAATACTCTTGTCTTCGCTTGAAGGTTTTGCGATTACTGCAATCAAGATCGAAGGTGTAGAGCATGAATTTGCTACTATTCCGGGTGTATTGGAGGACGTTACTAATATTATCCTCAATCTCAAACAGGTTCGTTTTAAGCAGATTGTTCCTAATGCCGATGTAGAGAAAGCTACAATTGTTATCTCTAATTCGGAGGTGTTCCGTGCCGGTGATTTGAATGCACAGCTTTCAAACTTTGAAGTATTGAATTCGAATCTTGCCATTTGTCACCTCGATAGATCGGCTACGCTTACTATGGAGTTTTCCATAAATAAGGGGCGTGGCTATGTATCGGCAGAGGAGAATCGCGCAGAGCATAATGAGCTTTCCACGATAGCGATCGACTCGATCTATACGCCTATCCGGAATGTCAAGTATGCGGTAGAGAATTTCCGCGTAGAGCAGAAGACTGACTACGAAAAGCTCCTGATGGAAGTGACCACAGATGGCTCGATCCGTCCTGTAGATGCTCTTCGTGAAGCCGCTCAAATCTTGATATCCCACTTCTCTCTCTTTGCAGAGAATAAGATAGCGATAGAGTATGTGGATATAGCCGATACTGATGAGTTCGATGAAGACTCTCTGCACATGCGTCAGCTATTGAAGTCCAAGCTTTCAGGTCTCGACTTGTCTGTTCGTGCTCTCAATTGTCTGAATGCAGCCGGGGTAGATACATTGGGCGATTTGGTGAGTCTGTCGAGGGGCGATCTGATGAAGATTCGCAACTTCGGAAAGAAGTCTTTGACAGAGCTTGACCAACTGCTGGTTGCACTGAATTTGTCATTTGGGATGGATATCAGTAAGTATAAATTAGATAAAGACTAAGAACGATGAGACATAATAAGAAATTCAATCACTTGGGCCGTAAGGCTGCTCACCGTAAAGCAATGCTATCCAATATGGCTGCTTCGTTGATCCTGCACAAGCGCATTTTTACAACGGTAGCCAAGGCTAAGGCCTTGCGTATCTATGTGGAGCCTTTGCTGACAAAAACAAAGGAAGACACAACGCACTCTCGCCGAATTGTGTTCTCTTACTTGCAGAATAAATATGCATTGAAGGAACTCTTCGGAGATGTTGCTGCCAAGATTGCAGATCGTCCCGGTGGATATACTCGTATCTTGAAGACCGGTTATCGTCTGGGAGATAACGCTGCCATGTGTTTTATTGAGCTCGTTGACTACAATGAAAACATGCTGGGCGAAGCAACGAAAAAGGCTACTAAAACGCGCCGTTCTCGTAAGCGTAAAAGTGCAGATGCCACGGAAGCAGCTCCTGCAGTAGAAACTCCTCAAGCAGCAGAAGAATAAGTAGCTGCCTCGGATATAAATACCTTTGATAGAGGGCGAGCTAGAACAGGTGTTCTGGCTCGCCCTCTTTTTATGTCCGAAAAATGCAAACTATTTGTGCCCTTAAGAGCAAGGTGCGCAACAACAACGGTCAATCACAACGTGGATTTTTGAACTTAGTACCAGAAGAGATCAATCCGAAATCTTAAACATTCTATTCCTGCACTTTTTGCCCTCCCTTTCGAAGGGCTTTGCCTTGGCTGTTTCATCAAACTTGGAGAAATCATTTACGAAGCAAAAAACATAAACTACATTTGCTCTCATAAAGTAGCGTTTGTTTGTGCGTATCTTGTTGATAGTCATATACTAAGTCACAAAGATATTCTGCCTTGTCAAGTGTAACCCCACAATCCTAGGGTATTAACTTAGTTAGGAAAGATATTAATTGCAGTTTTCTTGCCTCGAACTGACGTAAATTATTCATTATCGAATGGATAAAGCAGAAAATGAGTTCTCTATCTCGCGTAGAGAAAAGGAACTTGCTCGAGTGCAACTCTATGAAATACAGAATTTGGGTTTTTAATCCGTCAGCCAGAACAATTTGGGGGCTTCAGTCAAAGAAGGCTGGTGAGAAATAATCTAATTAATGGATAATTCTATTGAAGTGAAATTTATGGGTAAGAACAATATAATCTCTTGCTTTCTTCGTTTTTATACTTGTAAGAATAACAATCTTGATGATATATCGTTTGGAGATGCTTCGGTGAGCAAAGAGTCAACTAATAGTATAGATAATACACCTATTACCTCTAAAACTATTCCTTATATAGAGCCTATTGGTGTTTCACAAGAATCTATTCTCAATTATCTTACTAATCAACCAGATGGGATTGCTTTTATTCATGGAAAAGCAGGATGTGGGAAAACATATCTTATCCAGCAAATCGAGACAAAGATAACAGGATGTAGAGTGTTGACTCCTACTAATCTTGCACGTAGTATGTACAAGAATGCTCAGACTTATCACTCATTTTTTTGGGGAGCATTAGATGATCTTGAAGAAGGGTATCAGAACCCAAATAATCTTTATAATGGGAAAACCATTGGAGAGCGTGCACGCAGGAACATTGAGGAGTCTAGATTACTTGTCATAGATGAAATCTCAATGGTAAGATCTGATGCTTTCGAAATGATGAATCAAATTTGCCAAATTGTAAAAAATAATGATAAAGCCTTTGGAGGGATTCCAGTAGTTGTAGTTGGTGATTTATTTCAACTCCCTCCAGTTGTTGATGATAAGGCTGTATTAGAATATCTTGAACAAGAGTATGGGGGGATATATTTCTTCCACAGTCATGTCATGAGAGAAAATCTTCATCAGATTAAACTTTTTGAACTTACAAAGTCGTTTCGTCAAAAAAATGATCCTATGTATGTAGAGGTTCTAGATGCATTTAGAAAACCTATGTCCCCAGAGGTAAAGATCGACGTTTTGTCGACTATTAATTCTCGTGTAGTAGAAGATGTGCCTGAAGACATAATTACGATTGCTTCTTCCAATGAAGAAGTCAGAGGAATTAATAGGGCTAGATTGGACAACTTGGACGGTGAAGTGAAAAAGTCAGTTGCTCAACTTTCTGTTTTAACTCTTGATAGAAAGGCATATGTTGATTTTTATTTTGATCAGTTGAATGAAATAGAATTTATTAAGCCGGTTGAGATGCCTTCTCAGTATGAGCCAATTTTCGAGTATAAAGAGGGGGCAAGAGTAATGATTACGACTTCTAATAAAAAATCTGGTTACTCTAATGGAGACTTTGGGGTTATCAATAAGATTCTTGAAGATAAAGTTTCTATTACTTTGGATAACAATTTGGGTACAATTATTCTTCCCGAGTTCCCAAATCAAGTTGTTCACTATAGGTACGAAATGGAATATGACAAAAGATCTCATAAGCTTAGAAGGATTACCCCCTATATACAGAAGACAAAGCAGTTCCCTCTTAAATTAGCCTATGCTTTTACAATCCATAAATCACAAGGACAAACCTATGATGCTGTTGTTTTAGATCTAACTAGTCATATTTTCGCGCCAGGTCAGCTTTATGTTGCATTAAGCAGGGTAAAAACGTTGAGTGGCCTATATTTAACTAAGCCTGTAACCTACAGTGATATTATTTCTGACGAAAGTATCTTTGATTTCTTATATCAGCTGAGGATGCAAAATTTTTGCTCATATGAGAAGCAACCCCAAGAAGTGTATATAAAGAAGAAGGCTATTGCCCAACTTAAAGTAATACAAACACTAATTGAAGAAAAAGAGCATGATAAAGCTATATGTCGAAATATGATTCATATACTAAAGGGGTATTTTCATTTATATGAAGCAGATGCTTATTCATATGCAAAAGAAGAACTGCTTAAACTAATCGACCTTTTAGAGAGTGTATATGATACCACTAGCTTTCATAAAACTCGAATAGAGCTTAATGAAGCACCTTTCAGCGCTGCTGCCTGCAACAAAGCATTAGATCAACTCTTTAAAATATATCAAGATATTGTAACAGGTTCCCAGAAGAATAAGTATGTAAGTGCAAATCGTTTTTTATCTTCTACTTCTATTTAGATCGCTAACAAACGTCAGTTCGGTCTAAGCGCAAATAAGGAAGTTGAATTTTCTGTTGATTTCAATATTGAGTTCAGGCTTTTGTACTCATACAAGATAGTTCTTTTGTCTCATTATATGGCCTGAATCGTGAGTATCTACATGTAAAAATTCTGTGAGGATTTATTTCAAACATCCTCAATATTGACAAATCTCCAATGACCGTCAATAGAAAAAACAGAGCCTGACGACCAATCGGGCGAATATAACAGGAGGGCCGGAAAGCGATAATACACAGGCTGCCTTCCGACCCTCCATCCCAACATATATAATTACAAATCGACTGCCCAGAGTTCGGCAAATGCCTGCTGATAGTCGCGTTCGGCTTCCATTGCTCGGCTGACCGTATCATAGTAGAGTCCGATTTCCACGATGTAGTCCAGCAGAGAGATCTTTCCCGTATCCAATGCTTTCTTGAGTAAGTCGGCATTGTCCGATGTGGTCAGCAACTTGCGATAACCCTCTGCCGTTGCCTTGAGGCCGACAGCACGGTCATACAGGAGCTGGAGCCCGCTGTATAGCTGCTGCCGAGTGTCCGCCTCACGCATTTCGGCTGCTCTCGCCGAGGCCTTGGCTTGTCTGATGCGGTTTTTATTTTCCCACAAAGGCACAGAGACGCCTAAGGATACACCCTGAAACCTTTCGCCGCCTACTTTCTCACTTACATAGCCGGCAGAGAATGTCGGCAGACCTGTCGCACGACTCAACGCGACCTGCTGTTTGCTTGCCAAGATCTCTTCGCGGGCGTATGCCAGCTGTGGATTCTTTTCTGCTACCCCGTCAAACCATGCAGCAAAATCCTGTGGTAAGATAACCTCCGGATAGCGGCTTTCGTCGAATACGATCTCTATTCCTCCGTTCAGTCGCTTGAGCCGGACGAGCAGTGCGTTTCGCTCCACCTCCACACGGGATATTTCGCCCTGTACGGCCGCGAGGTTCAGCTTCACCTTGTTGTATTCCAGCTGATTGGTGTCGCCGGCTTTCAGGCGAGCTTCGTATCCTTCGGCAATGGTGCGGGCATGTCGGAGCCGACGAGCCAGTTCGAGCAAAAGGGCATTGTTGTATATCAATTCGATACAGCATGTCTTGGCCTCCAGCAGGATGTTCATCCGATCCGTTTTGTACTGCCAGTCCAAGAGTTTGTCCTGCATCTTGGCTGCACGGCTCTTCATGCCCGTGATGGTAGGGATGTCGAAGCTCTGCGTAATGCTGAAGTCCGTCCGATTGCCGATTTCCGCAGGGTTTCCCCAGAGGTAGCCGACCTCCACTTCCGGATTGGACAAGAATATTCCGGTGCGGTTGTTCAGTTTTTCTGCCTCTGTGCTCTCCCGAAGAGCTTTCAGCGTCGTATTGTTCTCTTCGATGGCACGCAGTACATCGCTCATGCCTTTTTGTGCCCAAAGGGGAGTAGTCGCCAAAATGGCCAATATGCTTATGAAGATTGCTTTCATTCTTTTTCCGTCTTTCTTATTCGATTGTAACTTGTCGATTTCGGAACGTCCTTTCTCTATAGCTTTTATTCGTCAGCAGATACATAATCGGCACGATAAAACCATTGAGAATGGTGGAGGAAAACAATCCCCCGAGTATCACTTTAGCCATCGGACTCTGGATCTCGTTGCCCGGCAGTTCGCCACCAAGAGCCAATGGTATAAGGGCTAGTCCGGAAGTGAGCGCCGTCATCAGGATCGGATTCAGACGATCCAGCGAACCGCGCATGACGCTTTCGTATGGAGAAAGGCCTGCTTGCTGCAAATCGTTGTAGCGCGAAATGAGCAACATGCCGTTGCGCGTAGCTATCCCAAACAGCGATATGAAGCCGATGATGGCCGGAATGCTGATGATCCCCCCCGTGAAGAAAATCGTGAGTACGCCGCCGATCAGAGCCAAAGGCAGATTGAGAAGGCTGACGGCCGACTGAGTAAGGTTGCGAAACTGGTTGAAAAGCAAGAGGAAGATCACCAGAATGGAAAATATCGAAGTAATGAGCAGCGTACGCGATGCGGCCTGCTCACTCTCGAACTGCCCCCCGTACTCGATATGATAACCTTCGGGAAGTGAGATGTCGGCATCGATCCTTTCCTGAATATCATTGACGACACTGCGCAGATCCCGTCCGGCCACGTTGGTCGAAACGACTATTTTGCGGGAAACGTTCTCGCGGTTGATCGTGTTCGGACCCGATGCCGACACCACGTCGGCCACATAAGCGAAGGGAATCTTCCGTCCGCCTGCATCTATGATGAGATCGTGGATGCGGTCAGCAGTCTCTCGACTCTCGTCGTTCACCTTCAAGGTGAGGTCAAACGAACGATTGCCTTCGTATACCTGCGAAACGACTTCTCCGGCAAGCATCACATCCACTATCTCGGCGAATCCTGCCGGCGTGAGTCCGTACTTGGCCAGCATCTCGCGCTTCGGTACGATCTTGAGTTGGGGGCGTTCCACCTGCTGTTCCACGTTGAGATCCGCTACTCCCTTCACATCGTGGACGGAAGCCTTGATCTGATTGCCGATTGCAAAGAGCCGGTTCAGATCGGGCCCAAATAGCTTGATGGCAATGTTGGCGCGCGTACCCGATAGCATGGCATCTATACGATGCGAAATGGGCTGACCTATTTCGATATTCACACCCGGTAGCACTTTCAGCTTCTCGCGAATGTCGGCCAGGACTTCGTCTTTGGAGCGATCCTTGAGGACAAACGGCACTTCTATCTCCGACACATTGACGCCCAGTGCGTGCTCGTCCAGCTCGGCACGTCCGGTCTTGCGTCCCGTAGTCTGTACTTCGGGCACAGAGAGCAGGATCTCCTCTGCCATACGCCCCATCCTGTCGCTCTCCTCCAGCGAGATGCCGGGGAGTGTGCTTACGTTGATGGTGAACGATCCTTCGTTGAAGGCAGGCAGGAAGCTACGTCCGAGCGTGAAGAAGGTGACGAGCGTAGCTACCAGCACGCCACCGGTCGCAAGCAATACCTTTTTCGTATTGGCGAGAGCGCGACGAAGAGCTTGCTCGTACCAACCTTTCAACTTCTTGGCCACTATGGGTTCCTTTTCGGGTGCATCCTCTTTCTTCCCCTTGGCGAGCAGATAGCTGCAGAGCACGGGCGTAAGCGTAAGTGCCACGAAGGTAGATGCCACAAGTGCGATGATGAAAGCTATCCCAAGCGGAGCCAGCATACGCCCCTCCATGCCGGAGAGGAAAAACAGCGGTACGAAGCTGGCGATAATGATGAAAGTAGAGTTCAGGATCGGCATACGTACCTCTTTCGAGGCCTCGAATATGACATTGAGCACCGTATCCCGCTCTTCGCGAGGCTTCAGGCGGTTTTCGCGCAGGCGTTTGAATACATTCTCCACATCCACGATGGCATCGTCCACGAGCGAACCGATGGCAATGGCCATACCTCCGAGACTCATCGTATTGATGGTAAGCCCCATCAGCTTGAGAGCCAAAAAGGACGTCACCAGCGAAAGCGGAATGGTCACCAGCGAAATGATCGTGGCACGAGCATTCATCAGGAAAATGAATAATACGATCACAACGAATATGCCGCCCTCGTAAAGTGCTTTTTTTACGTTGCCGATGGAGCTTTCGATGAAACGTTCCTGACGGAAAATATCCGTGCTCACTTTGACATCGGAGGGGAGAGCCTGTTGCAAATCGACGAGCGATTTGTCCAGCCTCTCGGTCAGCTCCAGGGTACTCGTTGCCGGCTGCTTGGTAATGGTCACAAGCACGGCAGACCGCCCCCGCTCGGAAGCAAGACCTAACTTGGGAGCCTTATTGCCTACGGTCACCTCCGCTACGCTTTCGAGCATTACGGGAATGTCGTCGATGCTTTTCACCAGCGTCTGTCCCAATGCAGCGGCGTCGTTCGTGGAGAGGAGTCCGCGAAGGATATATTCGTTGCCGTATTCATACAGCACACCTCCCGAGGCATTGCGGTTCATTTGCCCGACAGCTGCGCGTACTTCGGCCAGAGTGATGCCGTAGTGCTTCATCTTTTCGGGGTTCAACAGTATCTGATACTCCTTGATGTCGCCGCCGAGTACCGTCACCTGAGCCACACCTCCGATCGAGAGCAAGCGCGGGCGGATCGTCCAGTCGGCCAATGTGCGCAGCTCCTGGAGCGATGTGCTGTCGGACGTAAGGCCGATAATCAGCACCTCGCCCAGAATGGAGGATTGCGGACCGAGCGTAGGATTGCCCACATTGTCCGGCAGATCGGCACCGACCACGGCCAGCTTTTCGGACACGATCTGACGGGCACGGTAGATATCCGTGCCCCAGTTGAATTCCACCCACACGATAGAGAAGCCCGTCGTGGACGAAGAGCGCACGCGACGCACATCGGTAGCACCATTGACGGCCGTCTCCACGGGGAAGGTTACCAGGCGTTCCACCTCTTCGGGGGCCATGCCGGGTGCCTCCGTCATTACTACGACGGTGGGGGCATTCAAATCGGGGAATACATCCACCTCCATATTGGAGGCTGTATAGGTACCGGCCAACATCAGTAGTATGGATGCCACCAGAATGGTCAGCCGGTTGTTCAGAGAGAACCGAATGATCTTGTTCAGCATGATCTACTGTCCTCTCTCATTAATGGGTATGACCTTCGGGCATTACGGACGAGATGGCTGCCAACTTCACCTGGTACACTCCGTGGGTGACAACGCTGTCTCCGGCTTTCAGTCCGGACAGGATTTGTACCCGACGGCCATTGCTCTGCCCGAGCCTAACCTCTTGTTTCTGATACCCCTCTTCGTCCAACCGCAGGTATACGAAGTGCAGCCCTTGCTCCTCGGTAATGGCCGACACCGGGACGGAGAGGACCTCTTCCTGTACATTGGAGAGCAGGTACACGGTAACGAAAGAGCCGGGTACCACATCGCCCACATTGTCGAATTCGAATGTGACAGGGATGTAGGAGGACTGCGTGGATGCCCGCCCGAAGGAGAGGAGCTTTCCGTTCAGATCGGACAGTTCGTAGAGTTTGTTGTCGTACGAGGTTTGGAAGTTGGCACTGCTGACATTGCCCACATTTTTGAAATGTTTTTCCGAAACCTCCGCGCGCAGCTGCAGGCGGCGGTTCTGCGATATGGTGGCGATGGGTTGGCCTACGGACACGTATTCGCCCTGATTCACCATGCGGTTTTTGATATATCCGCTCATGGGAGCCGTCACCCTGATCCCTCCCGCTCCGGTTCCGGATGCCTGGGCTTCGTATATGGTCTTGGCAGTCTGATAGTCTCTGCATGCCTGCTCGTACTCTTTGTTCGAGATTATTTGGTCTTTCACCAGTTTTTCGGCTCGCTGGTGTTCTTTTTTGGCGGATTCGTAGGCGATCCTCGCTTTGGTCACGGGATCACCATCCGGCAGATTCTTGGCAGAAATGCTGACGATACACTCTCCTGCCCGAACGGAAGCACCCTCCGTAACGGCCGAGCTGACGAATGAAACGATGCCGTTGGCTGTGGCTACCACGGTGGCCTCATCGCCTTGTGCGGACAGGATCTGCCCGCTTGTTTTGATCACGTAGTTGAAGGTTGAGGGAGCCACTTTCTCGACCTGCAATCCTGCCGCTTCAGCCTGCCAGCATGTGAAGTGGATCTCGTTGGCGGATGCCGATTTTTTCCCTGCTTTATCCTCATCATGGTCATGATCATGGTCCTCTTCCCCGTCATGGTCGTGGTCATGGTCGTGACCGGCCGGATGTTCGTGTTGGAGCTCTGTCCCCGCCTGTGTGGCTGCATTGCTCGAATCGCATGCCGTAAGGATTGCGGCAGCGACGATATATAATAGTGACAAATAGTATGGTTTCATCTTTATGTTTGTTTTCCTGTTGCTGTAAAACTTTTGACACGATAAGGAGCACAATCGTCTTGGTCTCATAGCCCTTCGGGACAGAGAGGAAGATGTTCGCCGGGCAATCGGTTTGTTCTTTTCGAAATAGAAAAACCACGAGGATGATCATCCTTCACGATCTTCGTCTCTTGTCCCGAAAAAGGCACGAACATGGCTCCTAAAAACACGGTCTGAGAAAAGTTTTTTTCTCGAACCGGAAGGAAAAATTCTACGCTCGTAAACGAAAATTTTTTGGCTCGTGTTTTTGAATTTTTCCGAACCGCGATCCGATGATTTTTGGCTCGTATTTGCTTGGAGGATCTCCCTTGTCCGAAGTGGATTGCGTGTTTGCTTAGCCCAAAGCGAGAGGAGAATACATGTAGTATGGGACGTACACGATCGCCTCAGAGCCTGAAAGCAGACAGCATGAGGACTGCTCTATGACAGCCTCAAAAGAAAGAAGCTATGGGACTAATGGGAAAGATCCTTCTGCTGTGCCCAAGAGAAGCACAAGCAGTTTTAGGAAAAGATGAAAGGAGGGGCTCGCAAGCCATGTGATGGTCTTGCTTCGGAAGGGGTATAAAAGACCAGGTATTCCCCATATTCGGGATCGGCCGAATGGTCGTCGACCGGATGTAGCAATAGATCGGCTACGGCAAAGAGAATAGGATATAGATGGATATGATGCGGATCGTGACATTCGTCGCACAGAGAAGATCTGCTCTTGATCCGAAGTTCGGAAGCGGACAGGTAGAAGGTTTTGGCTACGCAAGTCGGTTCGCTATGCGTGTGCTCGCTACCCGAGAGGGCGTCATCGTGACAATGCTTTGCCATGAGACATGCCATTCCTCTGTCGTGATGATGATGGGGGATAATCCCGATGATCAGCACGACAAGGGAGGCCAAGCCTACGAAGAATATGGATAGCTTCTTTCTCACGAGTGATACGATTTCGGAACAAAAATAAGGTTTTATTCTTGTATTAACAGATTTTTTGCCGATTTTCGCCCTAATCGCGTACTTGCCTGAACGCAGTACCCAGGTTGTCGATAATATCCGACGCTATCAGGCTCTCCTGACTATAACGTCCGGCATAGATATCTCCGGCCAAGCCGTGGATATAATTGCCGAGGACGCAGGCCGAAGCGGGAAGATAGCCCGATCCCAATAGGCCGGTAATGATTCCCATGAGCACATCGCCGCTTCCGCCCGTGGCCATGCCGGGGTTGCCCGTATTGTTGAATACGACCATCCCTCCGGGCATACAGGTGGCACTGAATGCTCCTTTCAGAACTACATAGACATGATGATGGCAGGCGAGGAATCGGGCTTGGCGCAGGCGTTCGTAGTCCGTATTGCAGTGGGTGGTTAGTCGCTCGAGCTCTCGTGAGTGCGGCGTAAGGATGCTGTTGATGGGCAGGCGATCGAGCCAACCGCGATTCTCGGCAATGATATTCAAGGCATCGGCATCGATCACCAACGGGCCGTTAGGAGCGGAAAGCATCTTTTCGACCAAACGGACGGTAGCTTCTGCCCGTCCCAAACCGGGCCCGATGCCTACCGCCTGAAAGACCAGCGGGGAGGAATAATCACAGACAATACCCACTCTTTCGTCGGCATGCACCATAGCCTCCGGCACAGCGGTCTGCATGACGCTCTCTCCACAGGCGGGGATATGAGTGGTCAGCAAGCCGATACCGCTTCGGAGACAGGCCTTTGCTGCCAGACAAGCCGCGCCCATCTTGCCTCTGCTTCCGGCGATGAGGAGCGCGTGTCCGAACGTCCCTTTGTGCGCAAAGCGCGGACGCTGCCGGATGATACCGGATATATCGAAATCGGTATTGAGGAAATACTCTGTCTTGATCGTTTGCTTCCCCTCGATGCTCAGCCCGATGTTCAGGACTTTCCACTTGCCCACATAGTCGGCGTTTTCGGAGAAGAGGAAGGATAGTTTGGGATATTCGAACGTAAGGGTGTGTGTGGCTCTGATGACAGCATTCGGATTGTTGCCGAAGTTGTCCTCCTCGAACAGTCCCGAGGGAATGTCTATCGATACGATCTCGGTACCGGATTGGTTGAGGAACTCCACCACCTTGGCAAATCCACCTTGCAGAGGCCGATTCAGCCCTACGCCGAAGAGCCCGTCTACTACCACGGTCTGAGCAGAAAGCTCCGGTGGGGTGAAGTTGTCCACCACTTCGGTCAGCCTGATGCCCGCAGTCTCCAGCAGACGTATCCTGCTCTCGTTGCATTCGGGAGAGAGGGCTCCGCTGACATTGAAGAGGAAGACATCCACCGAATAGCCGTTTTCGTTCAGAATACGGGCTGCACACAGAGCATCCGCTCCGTTATTGCCGGGGCCGGCGAATACCACTACCCGACGCTGCTGGGTGTAGAGACGTTCGAATTCGTACACCCATGTGGCGGCAGCTCGCTCGACCAAATCGATCGAGGATATAGGCTCGTTCTCTATCGTGTAGCGGTCGAGTTCCTTGATGCGTGCTCCGGTGAATATCCCGATCATGGCCTCACTCCATGGTTCCGCGGACGATACCGCGCTTGGATGATTTGATAAAGTCTAATATCAGTTGCTTCTCGTGACAATCGGCATACTCCTGTTGGATAATGTCGATCGCATCGGAGTTGTTCAGACCTCTTTGGTAAAGTGTCCGATATACATCATTGATCAGGAAAATCTGCTCGTTGGTGAAATTCCGGCGGCGCAGACCTACGATGTTGATTCCGCAGTACACGAGCGGATCCCGTCCCACCAATACGTACGGAGGGATGTCTTTCGAAAGGCGGGAGCCGCCTTGGATCATCACATGCTGAGAGATACGTACGAACTGATGCACCAATACGCCTCCACTGATGATGGCATGGTCGTCTATTTCTACTTCGCCGGCTATCTGCGTAGCGTTGCCGATGATAATATGGTCGCCCAATACGCAGTCGTGGGCTATATGGCTATAGGCCATCAGCAGACAGTGGCTGCCCACTATGGTAGTGCCACGAGAGGCGGTGCCTCTATTGACGGTAGCACATTCGCGTACGGTGGTATAATCGCCCAGGATGGCAGTGGAGTCTTCTCCTTGGAACTTCAGATCTTGCGGTACTCCTCCGATCACTGCATTTGGATGGATCTCACAGCCTTTACCGAGTGTCGATCCGTAACGAACTACGGCATGAGGATGCAAAATGGAACCATCGCCGATCTTCGCTCCGGCCTCTACAACGGCAAAAGGGCCTATCTCAACGCCTACTCCTATCTCGGCATGTGAATCTACACACGCCAACGGACTGATTTTAGTCTCTGACATCATTCTTTATTCTGGATTATCTGTGCCATAAATTCAGCTTCGCAGGCTAACTGCTCTCCTACGAAAGCTAAGCCGCGCATATTGGCCACTCCTCTGCGTATCTCGGAAATCATTCTGAGCTTGAATACCAAGGTGTCACCCGGTACCACTTTGCGACGGAATTTCACTTTGTCGATCATCAGGAAGTAAGTGGAGTAGCTCGAAGGTTCGGCCAGGGTATTGAGTACCAAGAGTCCTCCTACCTGCGCCATTGCCTCTACTTGCAGGACTCCCGGCATCACAGGCTCGCCGGGGAAGTGACCGGGGAAGAATGGTTCGTTGCCGGAAACGCTCTTTACCCCGACGATGTAATCCGGCCCTACTTCGATGATCTTATCGACCAACAGGAACGGATAGCGGTGGGGTAGAAGCTCTTTGATCCGGTTGATATCCATGATCGGCTCTTTGTTCGGATTGTAGACAGGAGCCTGTGCTTCGTTCTGTTTGATTTCTTTGCGAATCAGACGCGCCATCTTGTTGTTGATGCTGTGACCCGGACAGGTAGCAATGATACGTCCACGCATATATTTCCCGATCAAAGCCAGATCGCCCAATACATCGAGGAGCTTGTGGCGTGCCGGTTCATTGTCGTAGATCAGAGGCTTGTTGTTGATGTATCCCAATTCATTGACCTGCTTCCGCTCTACGCCCATCATATCGCTGAGAGCATCGAGGCGGTCTTGCGCCAACGGCTCGTCGTAGATGACTAGGGCGTTGTCCAAGTCGCCGCCTTTGATCAGATTGGCTTCCAGCAGCATCTCTACCTCCCGAACGAAAACGAAGGTGCGAGCACCTGCGATCTGCTCTTCGAAATCCGACAAAGTTTCCAAAGAGGCGAATTGATTGCTAAGCACTTTGCTGGGGAAAGCAATGTGTACATCTACCGTAAATTCGTCATCCGGCAGCAGGATCAGCTTGGAGTTACTTTCCGGATCGGACACCTCCATGCGTTTTTTCACTATATAATACTCGCGTGGTGCTTCCTGTTCCACCAAGCCGACACGCTTGATTTCGCTCACATAGGGTTCCGCGCTGCCATCCAAGATGGGAAATTCGGGTGCATCCACCTCGATCAAGCAGTTGTCTACGCCCAAGGCATAGAGAGCTGCCATGGCATGTTCTATCGTGCTGACGGATACTTCGCCCTTTTTCAGCACCGTACCACGACGAGTGCTGTGCACATTGTCTGCGATGGCGTCTATAACGGGCTGTCCCTCCAGATCGATACGCTTGATTTTATATCCGGATTCCTCCGGAGCAGGACAGAAAGTAATATGAATATCCAGTCCGGTGTGTAGGCCTTTGCCTTGCAGGCTGAACTTGTCTTTCAGTGTTTGTTGCTTTTGCATATTTCTTTTAGTTCTGATATTTCTTTTTCCAATTGCTCGATGCGGCGACTCATGTCAGGAAGTTTGGGGAGGATAACTGATGCGCGGAGCATATCCCGAACCGGCATGCCGGGCGAACCGAGAAGCGTGGAACCGGACTTGACGTTGCTCAACAAACCGGTCTGCCCTCCTAAGCTGACCCTGTCTCCCACCTTGATGTGGCCGGACAAACCTACCTGTCCTCCGAACTGGCACCATTCCCCCACATGGGACGAACCGGCCATGCCGACTTGAGCAGCAAAAACCGTATGACTTCCGACAGAGCAGTTGTGAGCAATCTGTACAAGATTGTCCAGCTTTACTCCGCGATGTATGATGGTCGAGTCCATCACAGCCCTGTCGATACAAGTGTTGGCACCGATTTCGACATCATCCTCAATAATAACGTTCCCCAGTTGCGGAATCTTGCTGTAGCCATCGGCACTCGGTGCAAAACCGAATCCGTCCGCTCCGATAACGGCTCCCGAATGAATCACGCAACGCGAACCGATGGAGCAGCCATCATATACTGTCGCATGGGGATAGAGGATCGTCCCCTCTCCAACAGACACACCGCTACCGACATAAACATGCGGATACAAGCTACAGCTGACACCCAGCGATGCTCCCTCCGATACGTAGGCAAAAGCTCCTACATAGCAATCCTCCGGCAGTGTCACCGATGGATGGACGAAAGCCGTGGAGTCGACTCCCTTTCTTTTAGGCTTCATGCTGTCCACCAACTGCATCAGCTGTGCCAATGCGGCATAGGCATTGGGTACTCGTATCAGGGTCGTCTTTACCGATTCGCGTGGCTCGAAGTCCTGATTGACGAGTACTGCATCGGATTGGGTGTCGTACAAATAGTGTTCGTACTTGGCATTGGCCAAAAACGAAAGACAGCCGCTACGACCCTCCTCTATCTTGGCAAAGTCGCGCAGTCGCACCTCAGGATTGCCCTCCACAAAACCGTGGAGGTAGTCAGCTATCTGTTGGGCTGTAAATTCCATGTGACGGGGTTAATTAAGGTACAATGGATCTCAAAACATTTATTCCTTTAGAGTCTATACGACTCTCTTACGTTTAACAGAAGCCCGATGGATCAGATTAGGCCTTTCGCCCGAAGAGCAATCTCCATCTGACGCTGCATGGCAGCTGCTTCTCCGGCAGCTTTAGCGGCGAACCCCTCCGTATTATCCGCGTAGATAATACTGCGCGAAGCATTGACAAGCAAACCGCACTGAGCGTTCATGCCGTACTCGGCCACGTCTTCCAGACTGCCGCCCTGTGCTCCCACGCCCGGGACAAGCAAGAAAGCGTCCGGCACGATCTCGCGAATATCTTTCAGCATGGAAGCCTGCGTAGCCCCCACCACATACATCAGCTGACCGGCATTGTCCCACGTCCGGCTGATACGAATAACGCGTTTGAAAAGGTATTCTCCATCGGCATCGCGCATCATCTGAAAGTCCTGCGAGCCTTTGTTCGAGGTCAGAGCGAGAAGCACCGTGAACTTGCCTGCATAGCTCAGGAAAGGGCCGATGCTATCCTCTCCCATATAAGGAGAAACGGTGAGGGCATCCACCTTGAGATGCTCGAAAAACGAACGGGCATACATATCGCTCGTATTGCCGATATCTCCGCGCTTGGCATCTGCTATGATAAACTGGTCGGGGTATTGCTCCCGAATGTATTCGATCGTTTTTTCAAAAGAATAGGCTCCGAAGCTGCCCATACTCTCGTAGAAAGCCATATTGGGCTTGAAAGCCACACAATACTCGGCCGTAGCATCGATGATGGCTTTGTTGAAAACCAAAATAGGATCATCTTCATTCAACAAATGTGGCGGTATTTTCTTTACATCGGTATCCAACCCGACACAGAGAAACGAGCGTTTCCGGCAAATCCGGTCAAAAAGTTCTTTCGTTGTCATCGTCTATTTACTTGTATTATAAGGCGGCTTCTTTCATCCGCTCAACGTTTTCTGCTATTATCAAGGCATCGATAAAAGGCTGTACCTCACCGTCCATCACTGCCGACAGATTGTAGACCGTCATATTGATGCGGTGATCCGTCACTCGTCCTTGCGGATAGTTGTAGGTACGAATCTTGGCCGAACGGTCGCCGGTCGATACCATCGTCTTGCGTCGGGCTGCAATAGCTTCGTTATGCTTGGACAGCTCTATGTCGTAGAGTTTGGTGCGCAGCATCTGCATAGCCAGCTCGCGGTTGGCTATCTGCGAACGAGCCTGCTGGCAAACCACCACCATACCCGTAGGCTTGTGCGTAAGCTGCACCTTGGTCTCCACCTTGTTTACATTCTGACCTCCTGCTCCGCCCGAACGGGACGTTTGCATCTCGATGTCTGCCGGGTTGATCTCCACGTCCACCTCTTCGGCTTCGGGCAAGACTGCCACGGTAGCTGCCGAAGTATGTATGCGCCCCTGCGTCTCAGTCGCGGGTACGCGCTGGACGCGGTGCACTCCGCTCTCATATTTCAGGATACCGTACACTCCTTCCCCCTTGACCGAGAAGACGATCTCCTTGTAACCACCCGTGGCTCCTTCGCTCAGGTCGGTGACCTCCACCTGCCAGCCTTTGGTCTCGCAATACTTGACGTACATGCGGTAGAGGTCGCCGGCAAAAAGCGCAGCCTCATCGCCCCCCGTTCCACCGCGAATTTCCACGATGGCATTCTTCTCATCCTCCGGATTGGCCGGAATGAGCAGCATCTTGATCTCCTCCTCCAGGATGGGCAAGCGTTCGTTAGCCTCGGCCAGCATCTCGCGAGCCATCTCGCGCAGCTCCTCGTCGCTCTCTTTGGCTATGGTATGCTTGGCTTCTTCGATATTGGCGAGCAGATTGCGATAGTCGTGCCCGGCCGTATGGATCTTCTCCAGATCGCGATACTCTTTGCTCAACTTCGTAAAACGCTTCATGTCAGCGATTACGGCCGGATCCGTGATAAGCGTGGAAATCTCTTCGAAACGGCTCTCCAAGCCATCCAGTCGGTCTAATAGTTTATTCTCTGACATACGGGTGTATCGGGGTGGAGGTGTTTAGTATCGGATCTCTCCATAGGGCGTTTGGAGGATCAATTCGTTGGCCGGAGCCTCTTCCACACGACCGACGATACGCGCCGGAATGCCGAAGCTCTCGGATATTTCGATCACGCGTGAGGCATTCTCTTCAGTCAGATACACTTCGAGACGATGTCCCATGTTGAATACCTTGTACATCTCCGCCCATTCGGTCTGGCTTTCGCGCTGTATCAGCTCGAACAGGGGTGGAGTCGGGAAGAGGTTGTCCTTGACCACGCGCTTATTCTTGACGAAGTGCATCACCTTGGTCTGTGCACCGCCGGAGCAGTGTACCATGCCATGAATGCGGCGACTCATCTCGTCCAGTATGGCCTTGACCACAGGGGCGTAGGTACGTGTGGGCGAGAGCACGAGCTTGCCTGCGTCCAATCCCAATCCGGCTATGGCGTCGGTCAGTTTCATGCTGCCGCTATAAACCAAATCGTCCGGCACCGAGGGATCGAAACTCTCCGGGTACTTCTCTGCCAGATAGTGGGCAAAAACGTCGTGGCGAGCCGAAGTCAGTCCGTTGCTCCCCATACCGCCGTTGTACTGCTCCTCGTAGGAGGCTTGCCCGAATGAGGCTAACCCGACGATAACGTCGCCGGCCTTGATACGGGCACTGTCTATCACATCCGATCGCTTCATCCGGCAAGTCACCGTACTGTCTACGATGATAGTCCTGACCAGATCGCCCACATCAGCCGTTTCCCCTCCCGTGGCATAGGCGTTCACACCCATGCGACGCAGATCGGCCAGAAGCTCTTCCGTGCCGTTGATGATAGCCGATACTACTTCGCCCGGTATCAATCGTTTGTTCCGGCCGATGGTCGAGGACACAAGTATATTGTCCACGGCACCGACACACAGCAGATCGTCTATATTCATGATCAGCGCATCCTGTGCTATTCCTTTCCATACGGAGAGGTCTCCCGTCTCCCGCCAATAAACGTATGCAAGTGAGCTTTTGGTGCCGGCTCCATCTGCATGCATGATATTGCAATAGTCGGGATCACCCCCGAGAATATCCGGAATAATCTTGCAGAATGCCTGAGGGAAAATACCCTTGTCCACATTCTTGATGGCGGCATGCACGTCCTCTTTCGAGGCCGACACTCCGCGCAGGTTATAGCGTTCGTTAGACATATAGCTGCTTCGTCTTTGTTTTCTTGTTTTAGCGCAAGCGCAGTATATCGCCCTCTTGGGGTATATATTCGCCGTCCTTATCGTTGAGCTTGTAGAGGTTCTTCATCCGAATGCCATAGCGTTGGGAGATACTGTGCATCGAATCACCCACTCGCACTACGTGCTGTGTATGCTTGGAGATGGAGCGTGCGTGCTTTTTCTCCAGATAGATCACATCGCCCTTTTCGATCGGGAAATCCACGGGAGCATCGTTGTATTTGGCCAGTTTGGAGACTCTCATGTCGAACTCTTCGGCCAGAGAATCGAAGGTATCGCCCTGCTTGGCTATGATGTAGAGCAGTCCGTAGCTGAAGTAAGCATCGTGCTTGAGTCCGCTCTGCTTTTGCTTGCTCGTTTGATGGGATTTTTTGTTGGTCCCGGGATAAGACTTGTGGAACCACGAGGGGTACTTCTCGCGATCCAAAGCATATAGCTCGTACAGCTCCACCATCTTGATCAGCAGATTGGCATAGCCCCGATTGGTGGCATAACCACAGCGTTGCAACCCCGTAGCCCAGCCCCGATAGTCTTCCCTGTCGAGTTTGAACAGGGGACGATAGCGTGGTTGGAGCAGAAAACGGGAATGATCTTCATACGATTCGCGAGCGGCCGAATAGCTGCGGAAGCATTCGTTCGGCGCATCGTCGGTACGATAAGTACGCTTGCCCGTCCACGATTTGTGGCATTTGATCCCGAAGTGATTGTTGTGTACGCTGGCCAGCGTACTGGCTCCGGCTCCGGTCTCCACCAAAGCCTGTGCTATGGTGATGCTTGCCGGTATATTGTAGCGGCTCATCTGCCGGATGGCCTCATCGGCGTACTGCTTCACGTAAGCCTCGTATGTGCGGTTCCGGCTCTGAGCCAGCCCGACGGCTGTCCCGAAGAAAAAGAGAACCGAAACGAATAGGATCTGCCAAATGTTTACTCTCATCTGTCTGAAATAGTTGCAACAGAACAACGTTAGCTACAAAAGTACAAATAAATTGCACTCTATCAGGGAGATTGTGCCATGGCAACGGGGCAACCACATCTTGAACGACCTCTAACCCATGTTTTCCATCGGATTTAAGGCGGAAAACGCCGTCTGCTTGCTCGCAGATTCCTCCAAAAGAAAATCCGACAAGTTCCAAGAAATGGCTATTGTGAAGAAGCGACGGAGTGTTGTCATAAAGGGCAAATTACTGCGTTGCTTGCGACATTCGGCTTCAGTCGCCTACGCTCCTGCCTCTCTATCAGCTCCAGTGCTTTGTCCTTTATGCATTCTTACGCATCTAAAAGGGGACTGTGCCAAAACGAATTTTGACACAGCCCCCTTGCGATCGGAGGTACGGGGAAATCCGTACTCTTAGTTGGTCTTCATTAGGCGTTCCAGACGGAGCAGCTGGTAGTCGTAGAAGGAGCGGTCGGCAGCGTTGCCGGTGGCCTTACGATTGCGGTAGATGGTCTGCACGCGCTTGAGCTGTTGCAGCAGGAGGGGTGCAATCACTTCACTCGGAGCCGGCTTGGAGAAGACCGTAAGACGGAAGAATGAATTGACTCCCTCTTCCGTTGCGTGGTGACCGCTGCAACCGAGGGCACACGGGAGGTTGTCCTCGCTGAGCTTGTGCGACAGGGCGTCCAGCTCTTCGGACAGACGGCGTGCCGTGTTCTTGCTTTCCGTGGAGAGACCGCTATAGGCTGACATGAGGTCGATGGCCAGGTTCTGAATAGAACGGTCGGCATCGGTCAGATTGCCCTTTACGTTGAAGATGGCATCGATCAGCTCGTTGGCATAATCCGTGAGCTTGTACACTCCCGGTTGTCCGGACTGCTCTGCTTCGTATATGCGTCCTATACTGCCCGGATTGAAGAGTGCTGCCACCATGGCCTTGCCCAAGAGGTCGGTCATCGTAGAGTTCTGTTCCACCTTGTGGAGGAAAGCTGGTTCGGCCAGCCATTGGCGGTAGGTACGAGCCTGATTGAGGAGCCAATCCATGGCTTTGCGTTGCTTGTCTTTGGTGATGAAACGACGGGAAAGTGTATTCTCTTCGCCCTGACGGATTTCGAAGTGCTCCACACCTCCGATATAAGGCATGATATGACCTACGTGGCGGTAGTATTGGAACATGAGCTGTTCGTGCATGTCGCGCAGGTCATCGTAGCGAGCATCCTTTTCGAGGAGCCATTTGTCCATGTTCTTGGCGATAATCTTCAGGTTGCTGATGGACATGTCGCCGGCGCGGAAGTGATCGTTGCCGAGGTCCTCGGTCTGGTCTGTGGGGTCAATGGTGTAGGGGAACTGCTGTGCACCGAAGGTAAACATGGGATCGTCTTTCTTCTCGGCGATCCAAGCGTTCAGCGTCGGCTTTTCCTCTTCTGCGGTTTTGGCTCCGGGCACGAGACGATAAGCCCAGTTGATGGCATGAATGTCGTACACACCGAGGATGGGAGGCGTCAGACGTACACCGCGCTCCAAGTCACCGGGCTGCGCCACGAAGTTGTTGCGGGCATAGTCCATGATACTCGGCGTAGTACCGTATTTCTGCGTGAACTTCGGATCGCGCAGGTTCTCGATGGTGAAGGAGTAGCTGGCACCCATGTTGTGCATCAGACCGATGGTATGACCGATCTCGTGAGCCGCCACATAGCGGAGCGATTCGCGCATCACATCATCGTCGAATACAGCCTTGCGAACGCGCGGATCCACGGCCCCGGTCTGTACGAAGCGCCAGTTGTGGACGAGGGAGAGCACATTGTGGTACCAGATCACATCCGCACAGATAATCTCGCCACTTCGGGGGTCTACGAAGCTCGGGCCCATGGCGTTGGCCGTGGCCGTAGTGGCATATTTGAAACAGCTGAAGCGAATGTCGTCCGGATCGAAATCGGGGTTTTCCGCCTTCGTGGGATAGTCCTTGGCGATGATGGCATTCTTGAATCCGGCTGCTTCGAAAGCCGTACGCCAGTCCTCGATAGCCTGCTTGATCGTAGCGCGCCATTTGTCGGGGAAGACGGAGTCCACGTAGAAAACGATAGGCTTCACAGGCTCCACCAGTTCGCCGCGCATATAGGCTGCACTGTCCTTGGGCTGGAGATCCCAGCGGTGGATCAGCTTGTATGACTCCACTTTGTCCTTGTCTGTCGTGAAGTATTGGCGGTGAGAATTGAAAAATCCCACACGATTGTCCTGCAAACGCATACGCATCGGTTTCTCCGGGAGGAGCAGGATGGAGCGTTGCATGATCAGGGTGTATGGCTCGGAATAGGGCTGAGTCTTGTAGGTGAGCATACTCTTGATCTCCACGTTTCGGGGGAAGCTCTTGACTTCCGTTACGATGCTGGCCGTCGGGTCGAGCATACCCTTGATTACATTGACATTTTGCATCGTGGGTGGCAGGATCGTCAGAGGCGTAATGCTCTTTTCATCTTCGCGGAAAAATTTGGTTACGTCGATCAGCACCTTGCCGTCTTTCGTATCCACGATGGGGAATGCTTTGAGGACGGGGTCGAAGAAGTTCTTCTTGAACGAGGGGACGATAGGATCGTCTTCTCTGACCACGGCACCCACCTGAGGCGTGTGGAGATAGACGTTGATACTGTCACGTGAGAATTTGATCAGGAAGGGAGACGTGCTCATCTGTCCGGCCACGGCTTCGCGCGTATTGCTCGTAGCAGCCACACGGCTGCTGAGGAGATACTCCCGACGGAATGCGGAGTCGGGCATGGCAAACAGGATCTCATTCTTCTTCGTGAAGTAAACGGTGAAAGGGCCTTCGCTCTTTTTTGCACCGGCTACGGTCTGATCGAATTTGGATTTCTGAGCCGGAGCTTCCGTTGCGGGCTTCTTTTTCTTCGAGCGAAAGAAGTAATCGCTCTGCGCTTCAGCCTTGAAAACGGGCAGGATGCAGGCAACAGCCATGCACGCAGTAAAGATTCTTTTGTTCATGCTTGATTATAGGGTTTGATGTATGGTTGATTTTTCTTCTGTCGTAGCACCACAGAGGCAAGCCGACCGGGCACCCGTGTATGTCAGGAGATCGGCCGGAGCTATACGAAGCTGTAAGCCGCGCACGCCGGCACTGACGTATATATAAGGAAAAGACATACAGGTATGATGAATGTAAGCCGGATAGGTCTTCTTCATCCCGATGGGCGAACAGCCGCCACGGATATATCCCGTGAGCGGAAGGAGCTCGCTCTGTCTGATCATCTCCACGCTTTTGTTGTCCGATGCCCGTGCTGCCAGTTTGAGATCTACCTCCTCATCGCCCGGTACGATGCAGACGAGCAGTCCGGTCTTATTGCCGCGCAATACCAATGTCTTGAACACCTGCCTGACGTCCTCACCCAGCTGCTCCGCCACATGGACGGCCGAGAGGTCTCTCTCGTCCGGCTCGTAGGAGATAAGTTCGTAGGGTATATGTGCTGCATCCAGCAGACGCGCCACATTGGTCTTGGGCATATTTCCGGTCATTTCCGGCGAAAACGATTGAGGATAAAACGGATAATGGCATAGCCGAAGCCTACCACAAAGAGCCATCCGAGTGCCAGATCCCAGGCCTTACTCGCTTCGTCTCCGATTTTCATCAGCCCGAAAGCCACGAAAGTCAGGCATATCAGCAAGGCACTCCACGAACCGTTTCTCTCCATGAAGCCTGCATAGCGCATAGCCGTAGCCCGATCGATACGCCCGTGTTTGTGGCCGATAAAGACGGCGCACTGCTCTGCCAGAGCGAAACAAAATGCTACACCTCCACTGATATGAAAGAACAGCTCCAAACCGGCAGATCTGCCCTCCGAATTGAAATCATCCAGCAGCATGCCGGTGAATGCAGCTGCGAAAATCAGGATTCCCAGCCAGTAAAGATAGAAACGGGGCGTCAGCCCTTGCTTCCTGTCGGATTGAGCTTTCTCGTGTAATGGTTTCTCCATTGTTTTCGTATGACAATATTCGGTTCAATTTGTTTAACAACAAGGCCTCCCCGCCGGCATAGTGCCGAGCAAGACCATAGCCATGCGGCCTTTATAAAATCAATTCGGTCAGGGAGCCGAATGGGGGGAGCGATGCGAAAGCACTCTCCAGCGTGCACTGGCCGACCAGCGTACGGGCACAATTGATCACCCCGCCGTGGCAGAATATCAGGATGGAGCGGTAGCCGGCAGCTTTCTTTTCCAGTATGAAGTCCCGCACGCGCTCGAACTGCTCTCGCTGCGACTCTCCACCGGGCACAGGTTCGTCGATATAGCGGCGGAAAAAAGCTTCTACGTCTGTCGTATCCAGAATTTCCTCCCAGGGCTTTCCTTCCCAGTCGCCGAAGTTCATCTCCTTCAGCCGATCGTCTCGGATGGCATCGGGATAGCCGCAAAAGGCCGCCAGCTTGGCTGCACGCTGCAAGGGACTGGTAAAGACAGCCTCCGGATCGAGGCCTTTGAGATGGGCACACGCCACCGTAGCCTCCTCTTCGAAGGTATCGCGAACGTCCACATCGGTGAATCCGTAGCAGTGCTCATTGCCATTGAGCAGCACCGAAGTGTGGCGCATCAGATATATTTTCATCAGTGGATTATTAGGGTATCGGTCGGAAAAAAGCCTTCCGAGTCCCACAAAGATAGTAGAAAGAGCTTTCTCTTGCTTGAAGAGCCTCTCAATCGTTGTATCTCTGCTTCCGGCTCTATTGTTTGTATTTCACTTCGACACGAAAATAACCTTCCCGGTTTGACCGGCTAAAGAGTTAGAAAAAGAGAGAGGGGCACAGAAACACTGTCGTGTCCTGTGTCCCCCTCTCTGATTACAAACGACTCTTCCGATCGATCTCCTGATGCTATCAGGGGATGCGGTTTCTGTCTCAGATCGTGATAGATATGACCTTGCTCAGCTTGCGCTCACTCTCCATCGTCAATGTTACCTGCATACTATATTCACCTTTGTCGGAGGATATGTGTTCTAATAGGTCGGATAGTTTCCCTCCGCGGTCTGCAATATCCCGTATGCTTCTCCACCACCTTCGAAACGATAAATAATCTTTATCCTCTTGTTCCCATCCGTGGCCGGTATTTTATTTATCAGGATATAATTCAGATCACAATGGATTAGTTTGATCGGATCCGCCGGAAATTCGGATAATCGGACATATCTGAAATATGTAATCATATCCATATAGGCCTCAAGAGCATATCCGCTTTGGATATAGTTCCAAGCTGTTATGAAGTAGTAATAAGTAATATCGTTCAGAGAGCTTCCTTTGGGATGCTCGTCGTCATAGTCATCCATGGCAATAGCATCTATTGCCACTACGGGCATAGATAGAGCGGTGAAGGGAAAATACATACGAACCGGCAGCATCTCCGGGTTGAAATAAGTGGGAGGAGGAGACAAAGCTCTTTCCGACTTCTTGGTCGAATTATCAGGAGGTAGCATATTGTCGTAGAAAGCCGTGTCTCCATACATGATGCTGAGTTCCTTAAACCGCTCAGATTCGGGCTCGTAGGATTTCCCGATCAATGCGTAATGCCACCATATACGTCCCACACCGAACCCTATCTTCTTAAGCCATATTTCGGTTGCATCGACATATCTGCTTATATAACTTCCCGGCTGAGGGGGTTCTTCCTCTTCATAGTCACATGCCGATATTCCGACCGCCAAAAGGGCAACTGCGGTTATCAGAGCAGCATGGAGTAAAAGTTTTGTCTTCATCGCTTTGTCAATTTGCCGGTGTTATGTTCGTTAAAAGTTAATCCTGTATGTTGTATGCCTCGTACCGACATGAGGATATGTGTGCTAATAGGTCGGATAGTTCCCCTCCACGGTCTGTAATATCCCGTATGCTTCTCCACCACCTTCGAAACGATAAATAATCTTTATCCTCTTGTTCCCTTCCGTGGCCGGCATTTTATTTATCAGGATATAATTCAGGTCGAGATAGATTAGTTTGATCGGATCTGCCGGAAATTCGGATAATCGGACATATCTGAGATATGTGACCATATCCATATAGGCCTCAAGAGTATATCCGCTTTGGATATAGTTCCAAGCTGTCCTGAAGTAGTAACAAGTAATATCGTTCAGAGAGCTTCCTTTAGGATGCTCGTCGTCATAGTCGTCCATGGCAATAGCATCTATCGCCACTACGGGCATAGATAGAGCGGTGAAGGGAAAATGCATACGAACCGGCAGCATCTCCGGGTTGAAATAAGTGGGAGGAGGAGACAAAGCTCTTTCCGACTTCTTCGTGGGATCATCAGGTGGCAGCATATTGTCGTAGAAAGCCGTGTCTCCATACATGATGCTGAGTTCCTTAAACCGCTCAGATTCGGGTCCGTAGTATTTCCCGACCAATTCGTAATGCCACCATATACGTCCTTCACTGAGCTCTCTCTGCTTAAGCCATATTCCGGTTGCATCGACATATCCTTTTATATAACTCCCCGGCTGAGGAGGTTCTTCCTCTTCATAGTCACATGCCGATACTCCGATCGCCAAAAAGGCAACTGCGGTTATCAGAGCGGCATGGAGTAAGAGTTTTGTCTTCATAGCTTTGTCAATTTACCGGTGTTATGTTCGTTACTACTTTCAACCTTGCATTGAAATAATAGCCAGACTGAGTAGATTGATTGGGTTGCAATTCCCCGTCGCTACCATAATAGGAATATCCCTCGGAAGTATTAAAGACATTATCTAAGAAATAGCCATTCGCAGTACCGTCCCAACCCCAATTACAATGGAAATACATCCAACGTCTTATCCCTATGTCAGGCAGAGCCCCTGAATTATTATAATAGTACTCTTTCATAACCTTTTCGAGGCTACCATCAATGGCCCAACCATGACCTCCAGCACTACTATTACCCGATATATATACAGGTTTACTTCGTTGTAGGGATTCGTTTACCCGATTTTTTCCATAACTTCTCAACCCAGAGGTGGTGTATCCTAATAGTCTGAATGCACGAGGGACGATCGAACTATACGCTGATGTGGCACCACAACCCCAGTCGTTTTCACAAAAATCTCCTATAATTCGGATGTAGGAAGCAATCGTATTTTTCTCGTAAGGTGTTACAAAGCTTAGGGCATAGGGTTTGGACAATACAGTCCAGTCTAATATCTGCCCATTCAGTACTTTAGGGTGTTGGTGGCGTGTGGTAATTTGGGCGACTGCTATAGCGACACAGCCGGCAGGAGCTCGCATCAATTGTCCATTGCACAATACCACTTCTGCGAAGAGGTTGAACGGTTCCGATTGCCCCCAATTCACTGTAAGCATATTTGCGACCTCATTATAAGTTATCTCTGTAGATGATGTGATCGTTCCATTGAGGTAATCATTGATGTTGATTGGAATCAGAGGAGAGGGAATGTCGCCAAGAGGTTCTAATTGGTCCGTGAACTGAAGTAAGTCGCCCCTTGTATAGCTTGCTACTTGTTCCCGTGTCGCCAAGCCAAAATCAATGATTCTTTGTCCTATCTCTTGATAGTAATAGTTTGGTAGTAATTTCATAAAAGTGGCCAACCCTTTGTTCTGAATTGTGTCTATAACAGCCATTCTTGAATCGCAAATAGCCACTGTGGTGAGAGGTAATATTCTGCTTCCTGTAATAATCATAGAAGCATTTTGGTCAAAATTGACGATGTAGGCTACCGTATCTCGCTCGGTTCCGGTGCGTTGTATAATCTCCGAGGTAATGGGTTCTATGCTTTCTACATTCGGAAGGCCAAGAGGGGTAGCACCTCTTCCTTTCGACATGTCGGTGAAAGACGAAAGGGCAAAAGCCTTTACTTTCTCCTCGAACAATCTGGTTTCAGATTGCCCTTCTTGTTGTCCGTCTTCTTGATACTCGAAGTGTTCCTTCGTGCAAGCCGTAAGTACTGCAACCAGTACGAAACCAATGAAAATAAATCTTCTCATAATAAGTGCTTTTTTGATTTGTAAGCATTCTGTTGGCTCTACAAATATAATTCATGGATAGATAAAAACAAATACGAATGACATTTTTAACAAAAGATAATCTCATATTGGTGTTATTTGTGCGTAGGATAGGGGGGACGAATCCAACGAATGAGGCGGCATCGTATGCGTATGCATGGGAGCATCGGTGAAGTATCTCCGTGAACATACAGCATAGGAGAATATGACAATTCGACCGACAAAGCTGTTTTAGTAGCTGTGGTTCGTAAACAGGTCTGATTTGCAGTTGAAAAAGAGTGGCGCGAGAATTTTTTCGTTTTGGCGCGAGAATTAAAAATTTTTGGAACCACAGCGAAAAAATTCTCGCGCGTGTTTTCCCGAAAACACGAACCGTAATCGGGCCGATTCCGGCGCATTTTTTTCATTTTGTCATTTCAGGTAAGAGGATGTTTTGCCCCTCATCGGTGACTGTCTTTGGATGAGGACGAGACGACTAAGTGTGTGCAAAAAATTACCTTTGGACTAAAGAAACCAAACAGAGCCGTTTGGCTCGTACTCGAAGATGATTATTCAGGATATTATAGAAGCTATCGAGGCGGTCTGCCCGAGGGCCTATCAGGAGGATTATGACAACAGTGGTGTGCAGGTGGGCGACACCAACCGGGAGGCAACGGGTGCCCTCCTCTGTGTGGATGTTACCGAAGCGGTATTGGAGGAGGCCATTCGGCTGGGATGCAATCTGGTCATTGCGCATCATCCTATTCTCTTCAAACCGCTCAAGCGATTGACCGGCAGCTCCTACGTGGAGCGGTGCGTGGAGTTGGCCGTACGGCACGGTCTGGTGCTGTATGCGGCTCATACCAATGCGGACAACGCTCCGCAGGGGCTGAATGCGCTGCTGGCCGAACGCTTCGGCTTGCTGAATACGCGACCGCTGGAGCCGCTGCAGGGCAAGCTCTTGGAGCTGGTCACCTTCGTCCCCACGGAGCATGCCGATGCCGTGAGGCAGGCTTTGTGGCAGGCCGGTGCAGGCCGCTTGGGACATTACGATTGCTGTTCGTTCAGCCATGCCGGCACAGGGACTTTCAGAGCTGCCGAGGGTGCCAATCCCTTTGTGGGAGCGATAGGCGAATTGCACCGTGAGGCGGAGGAGCGGATCAGCATTGTACTGCCGGCATACAGGCAGGGTGCCGTGATGCAGGCTCTGCACGCAGCTCATCCGTACGAGCTGCCGGCTGTCAGCCTGATCCCACTGGCCAACGATCATCCCTCGGCCGGAGGCGGCATCGTGGGCGACCTGCCTTCGCCCGCAAGCAAGCACGAGATGCTGCTGCGCATCAAGGAGGTATTCGGCCTGAAGGTGCTGTCCCATTCGGCTTGGAGGGAACGGCCGTTGGGGCGGATGGCTATATGCGGCGGTAGCGGTGCTTTCATGTGGCGGCGTGCCGCGCAGGAGGGCGCAGACCTCTTCCTGACGGGTGAGGCGAAGTACAACGACTTCTTCGATGCAGGGGAGCATCTGCTGCTGGTTACGATCGGTCATTACGAGAGCGAAGAGGTGGCTAATGAGCTATTTATGCGCATAATATCGCAGAAATTCCCTACCTTTGCCACCCACAAATCATCGGTTGCAACCAATCCGGTAAACTATTTGTAGTTAGTTAATTGAGCATCATGGCTAAAGAAAAGATCATCGTTGAGAACGAACAGAGCGTAGAGGAAAAATTGGCAGCACTGAGCAAGTTGCAAAATACCCTCTCTGAAATAGATAAGATCAAGACTCTCCGTGGCGAACTGCCGCTGGAAGTACAGGATCTGGAAGATGAAATCGCCGGAATGCAGACTCGTTTGGAGAACTTCACAGCCGGATCCAAGCAGCTCAATCAGGCTGTAACCGCCGAAAAGGAGAAGATCAATACGGCCAAGACGCTGCTGGAGAAATACAAAAAACAGCTCGACGAGGTGCGCAACAACCGTGAGTTCGACAATCTCTCCAAGGAGATCGAATTTCAGGAGTTGGAGATCCAACTGTCTGAAAAGAAGATCAAGGAATACAACGCCGAAATCCAACAGCGCAAGACCGATATAGCTGCTCTGAAAGAGGTGCTGGAAGAGCATAGCGAGGTGTTGGCCGAAAAGCGTGGCGAACTGGACACCATCATTGCCGAGACGAAGCAAGAGGAAGAGAAGCTGCGCGAAAAGGCGAAGAAGCTCGAAGCCAAGATCGAACCGCGCCTGCTGACGGCGTTCAAGCGTATCAGGAAGGGTGCGCACAACGGCCTGGCCGTGGTGCCCGTAGAGCGTGATGCCTGTGGCGGCTGCTTCAACAAGATTCCTCCTCAGAAGCAGTTGGACGTCAAACTTCGGAAAAAAATCATCGTCTGCGAATACTGCGGACGAATCATGGTCGATCCCGAAATGGGAGCATAAGGCTCCTGAAAAGTAAGAGGCCGGTATGGGCGGTTTTCGCTGGCGGCCGATGCTTCGGGTTCACAGGTGCGGAAGTTTTCCGAGACAAGGTCCGGTTCTCTTCGGAGGCGCCGGCAGGACTGATGAGAGAGGACGAGAGTTCTCTCTTTGTTTTATGGCAGCATTCGGCTCATTCGGATGAAGAGCCTCGTCATTCCCAAGAGATTTTCCCATCGGCAGGATGGCCGGTCCGGATATTTTCCCCTGATATATTCACGACAAGATGAAGATTTCCCTGACAAACCGCGTCCGAACGACGATCAGAGAGCGGAAGCTCTTCCGAGAAGGAGACCGCCTCGTACTGGTAGCTCTCAGCGGAGGTGCCGACTCGGTGGCTCTGCTCTGCGTATTGCGCGAATTGGGGTATGAGACGGTGGCGGCACACTGCAATTTCCACCTCCGAAGGGAAGAGAGCGATGAGGATGCAGCTTTCGTGGAGGGTCTGTGCCGTGAGCTGAATGTCCGGCTGCATCGGATCGACTTCGACACGGTTCGTTATGCTCGCGAGCGGTCGATTTCGATCGAGATGGCCGCACGTGAACTGCGTTACGAATGGTTCGGACAGTTGCGGAAAGAACTGGCTATCGAATACGTGGCAGTGGCACACCATGCCGACGACAATGCCGAAACCATGGTGCTCAACCTCTGTCGGGGAACGGGAATCAACGGCCTGTGCGGGATGCCTTATAAGCGGAACGATGGTGTCGTGCGCCCCCTGCTGGATGCCACACGGGATGAGATAGAGGCTTATCTGCTCGACCGAAAAATCACCTATCGTACGGACTCTTCCAACGAGGATACGCGCTTCCGGCGCAATCTGGTCAGACACCGGATCATGCCGCTATTAAAGGAGTTGAATCCGTCGCTTCAGGAGGCGTTGCTGCGCACTCGGGAGAATCTGGAGGGTGTTGCAGCTTTTTACTCGAAGGCAACGGAGGATTTTCACGACAGCCTCAGTGCGACCGCTTCGATAAGCGTTCGGGAGGTCGAAGAAACACCTGCTCCGTTTACGCTGCTGTACGATCTGCTGCATCCGTACGGGTTCAACAGGGATCAGATACGGGAGGTGGCTGCTGCTCTGGACAATCCGCCCGGAGCTTCTTTTTTCTCTTCTTCGCATCGTCTCTTGCGTGAGAGGGGGCGGCTTACGGTGCTTCCCTTATCGTCGAAGACGGAGATGTCGAAACCGTTCGGCCTTGAAATCGGAGACTCCTTCCTCGATCTGCCGGATGGAAAGCGACTGAGTTGGCAGCGTGGTACTCCTGCCGATTTGGGCTTGGAGGGTCTGCGGCTTCCGAATACCAAGCTGTTGCTTTCTTTGTCGCTTGTGCAATCCTCTCCGGAGGGGCTTTGCGTGCGTCGTCCGCAGCCAGGCGATCGTATTTATCCTTACGGGATGAATGGCTGTAAGAGAGTGAGCCGTTTCTTTATCGATCGTCATGTGCCGCGGAGCCGGAGAGAGGAGGCTTGGCTCTTATCTCGAGGTACAGAAGTGGTATGGATCATGGGCTATGCAGCCGATCGGCGATTCGCCATCAATGGGCTGACGGATTCAGAAGAATATCTGCTCTTTTCTTTCGAATTATAGAGCTTGCTCGATGGTTTTTTCTCTGTGAGTGTATTCTTTCCCCTTTGCATCCATCAGGATGAAGTAAGCACGGTAAAGGCGGAGTAGGGTATAGGAATACTGCCCATTGAGACGCTCATACAAGGATTTGAGCTCGAATATGCGAGAGGGATTGGTGAAATAGGGGCGTAATTCGGAGATGATACCGGCATTTATATAGGCATCGGGAGCCAATCGTCCTTTCTCTATCAAAAGGGCAACGTGCCCTTCGATGGTGCTCGGACTGAGTTTCCGCTCGGTAGCGACCTCTTCTATGCTCATACCTGCCAGTAGCAATTCGAGCGTTGTCTCGTGGGTAGTCTTTTTCTTTTCCTTGGCTTTTTTCTCTTTACTCTTTCGATTGCCGGCGGCTGTTGGCAGGGCTTCGTTCTTGGGTGAAACGCTGCGTACCCATTCGGCCATCAGCTCTTCCGTCCGAAGTTCCTGTCTGCTGAGGCTTTGGCCGGCAGAGAGAGCACCGAAAACGGCTCGCAAGCGAAGCAGGCGGTACACGGCGGTATGAAGATTGTCCTGTAGCTCGAGCAGTTCTTTCGCAAACTGTTTGGCTTTTTTCAGCATTCCGACTTCTTGGATCGTGGAGGAAAGTTCGCCTGCTATGGCAGAAAGTTGTGGCAGGAAATAGTCCACGGCTTTGTCGATTCGCTCTTTGACGGCACCGAATCCAAGCGGAGACTGCCCCCAAAGGCCGGCAAGTTGCCGGCGAAAACGTCCGGCTACTTCCGCCATCGCATCTATTTTGGCCGATTGTTCGGCTGCTCTATCGCTATAATGGCTTTTGCTGCTCAGCTCGCTCTCCTCCCGATAGCTGAGACTGTGTTTGTGCCATATATTCATCAAGCTCTGCCAGTCGAAAGCCTCGTCGGATTGCTGCTTCCAATAGATAAGACTGTTTTCCTGCAAAGAAGTCCGGAGTTCTTTTTCGTTGGGCTTCGTCTGTGCATATTCGACCAGTTCTTGGGGAGTTTCCAACCCACGCAGATCGGGAGGGGAGAGCAGTATCATCCCTTCAGGGCCCGTCATACGTGACAGGGCTACGTAGGCCTGACCGGGAACGAAGACACCTTCCAGATCTATGGCGGCGTGTTCGAAAGTCAGTCCTTGGCTCTTGTGCACGGTGATAGCCCAAGCGGCTCGAAGCGGAAAAAGGCGGAAGCTGCCGATTACTTCCTGTTCGGGGGCATTGGTCTCGGGGTTCACGGAGTAGCGGACGTTGGTCCACTCGTGTGGCTCTACCTCTATAAGCTCTCCGCCGTCAGTCCGAACGACTACCGAGGAAGGAGAAAGGGAGTGGACTACGGCTATTTTCCCGTTGTAGTAGCGTCTAGGTTGGCGAGTATCATTGCGAACGAACATCACTCTGGCACCTTCTTTCAACGTCATCGTCGGCTCCAAAGGATACAGATGTTCCGGAAAATCGCCCTTGATGATCGCTTGGTAGGAATGGGGCAGTGCAGGTAAGGCTTCCAAAGCGCGTCGATTGATCTGATCGGCTTTGTGGTTATGCGTTGTCAGCGTAATATAGCCTTCGTGACAGGTGCTGTCGAAAGTCGGATTCACATGATCCTTCAGGTAGGTCAAGTCGTCTGCCGGCAGACGATTGTGGCGCAGGTTGTTCAGCAAGGACATAAAGCGTGTGTCCGTCTGCCGGTATATCGTTTCCAGTTCGAGGAATACCGGCGGATGCTGACGAATCACCATGGAATGAAAAAAGAAAACGCCTTGATAGATTGCTGACATTAGCTCCCATTCATGCGGTTTGACTACCGGCGGAAGCTGCATAAGATCACCGATAAACAGGACTTGTACTCCACCGAAAGATCGGGGATTGCTCCGCACGCGACGAAGAACAAAATCGATCAGATCCAGCGTGTCGGCACGGAGCATGCTGACTTCGTCGATGATGAGCAACTCCATGTTTCGAAGCAATTTGCGCTTCGAAGCATGCATACGTGTCTGTTTCCAGAAAGATGTCGGTGTAAGGATGTTTACCCCCATTGTGCTTTCGGGAGGCAATCCGTACGGAATGAATGTCCCCGGAGGAAGCTGGAGAAGCGAATGCAGCGTCACGCCACCGGCATTTAAGGCTGCTATTCCGGTGGGAGCAGCTACTATACAGTTTTTGAATGTGTGTTGGACAATGTGGCGCAGCAGGGTCGTTTTACCTGTCCCTGCATTGCCGGTAAGGAAAAGGTTACAGTTCGTGCGGTTGATAAAGTCCAGCACATATTCTTTTGTGTTCATGGAGATTTGTTTCAGGCAGACAACAATTATATCGGTTTGTCAGCCGCTGACATAAAATGCCCCTTGCCCGAAAAGACAGAATCGGGGAGATTATCGACGCTTGCGGAAGCGGCGAACGATACTACGCTTGACAAAGCCAAGCAGGGTACTGATCAACAAAGGACGACCGAAGTCCGTAAGTTGCTCGATCAGATGAAGCGTAGGTCGACCCGTCGGAGTCATTAGTTTAGCTGAAGGCACTTGCTTCTTGCCGATGAAGAAGCGGAGTATTTTGTTGCCGAGGCTACTGGGGTAGAACAGGTGGTTCTCAACTTCTTGGAAGATCATGTCGCCATAATTGTTGCGTACATGATCCAAGCAACGAAAGATATCCTTTTGGCACCGCATTGCTTCCTTTTCGCATGCATCTCGACGACGCTTCAGTTCATAATATGCTCGCATCTTTCTTTTTGTTATGGTTTGTACGACGACTTTTGTCGGAACTATTTATTATTTGCCCTCTCTTCCTCTTCTTCTTTTTTTCTTTGATGGCGAGCTACGATTTCCAGCACCTCTCCGGCCAGCCGTCCGAGGATAAATCTTCTGATCAGATGACGACAAAGATATCCGATCAGGAAAACCAGCAGATAGATCCCTACTACAACGAAAAAGCCTCCCGTAGCTCCTATTCCGAGCCACCGCCCAAAGCCGAATCCTAAGGCGATACTCAGGAATATGAGTATCAGGAACGACATCAGGACGGACATAGCCAGCAAAGCCAATTTCGCGATCAATCGTGCTCCTTCTTCGGCTATCGTATATGCTATGCTCTCTGTCCGAAGGGCGAAATAGCGATATGTATTTTCTATTAGTCGTTTGAGCATTGTCTGTCTATCTTAGTTAAACTTAAATGGAATAGGGATGAAAAAACGAGATAAAGAGCCGGCAGCAGATTATATTTCAGTCCGGCAACAAAATCAACTCGACCGCATACAACCATCTCTACTCCTAAAAACCTTACGTCCCTGAGGGGGTGTTCGATTGGCACAAAGGGGAACGGGCTCTCTGACACACTTCCGCCTTCAAAAGATAAGGCGTGTAGATGGTATGCCTGGCACACGATCTACACGCCCCCGGAGTTATTCGCTTCTGAGATCGTCGAGTACTTCGTCGTACTTGTCACCGATCTCTTCCACCATATCCTCGGTGATTCCCTTCATCTTCCTACGGTACTTCTGGTAGCGGTTCTTGGCTTCGTAATAGCCTTCCACCACGCTGTCCTTTACTTTGTCGGCAGTGCTGTTGATGTCTTCAACGAAGCGATTGCGCTTTTCACGATCGGCGAAATAAGCAGCGGCAGCCCCAATGGCAAGGCCCACTAACAGACCGAGAGAAAACTTTCCTTGTGAGCTCATAAAAAATCCTCCTTACTTTAATTAAATGCTTTTGAATCAATTTTGTCAGAAAACCAATTACACTCGAATGGTGAATAGTTTCGTTAATTGTTCATCCGTAAAGATAAAAGTTTTTTCCGAATGAAACAATTTCATATTTCTCCAATTCTGCAGTTCCTTCCGAATTGTAAATACCTCTTCATATTCATTGCTCCATTATTTTTACTTTTGTTTCTAAAATAGAATACGAATGGACAGAGCACAGTTGCGAGGTATGGGGGTTGCCCTGATTACCCCCTTCGATGAGAAGGGAGAGGTAGATCACGAATCGCTTCGACTTTTAGCGGATTATCAGGTAGCGGGAGGTGCCGACTACATCGTAGTACTTGGCACAACGGGTGAATCGCCCACCATCGAGGAAGCCGAACGCTCTGCCATAATGCAAACAGTCAGGGAGGCGGTGGCAGGACGGTGTCCGATCATCGTTGGGGCCGGAGGTAACTATACGGAGCGGATCGTCAATCGGCTCCAAGCCATGGACAAGACCGGCGTGGATGCCATCTTATCCGTTGCACCTTACTACAACAAACCCACGCAAGAAGGCATCTATAGACATTACAGGAAATTGGCCGAATCTACCGATACGCCTATCATCCTTTATAACGTTCCGGGACGAACGGGTGTAAATATCAAACCCGAAACCACTCTTAGACTGGCTACAGACTGTCCGAATATCATCGGTGTCAAAGAAGCATCGGGTAATGTAGATCAAGTACGTGCAATAGTGGCGGAAAAACCCGATCCCTTCATCGTCCTGTCGGGCGACGATCATCTCTCCCTTTCCTTTATTAAAGAAGGTGCCGAGGGGGTTATCTCCGTGATCGGGAATGCCTATCCGGAACTTTTCAGTCGCTTGATACATCTGTGTTTGGAGAACCGATTTGAAGAAGCCGAAGCCATCCAACAGCGACTCGAAGGAATGTACTACCTGATGTTCGTCGATGGTAATCCGGCCGGAATCAAGGAATTGCTCTATCAAAAAGGACTCATCCGTCACAATATACTACGGCTGCCGCTTGTATCTGCATCGGACTCTACGTCTACTTTGATTGCCAGAGTTCGCAATCAGATCGAACAGCGGTAAAAAGATTTTCAACTTTCGTCCATACAGCCATGCCTATCATTCCCTCTCAAGTACTGTTTGTAACCGGAATAGACACGAATATCGGGAAAACTTATGCCACGGCTTTTCTTTTCGACAAGTTCTCCGAGTCAGGGCAAAGAGTCATCACCCAGAAGCTCGTACAGACGGGATGCGTCGGCACTTCTGAGGATATAGAAGCACACCGCCGTCTGACCGGATGCTCCATGATGGAGGAAGACCGATTAGGTCTTACCTGCCCCTATATTTTCAGTTATCCGGCTTCCCCTCACTTTGCCGCCGATATAGATGGCAAAAGGGTGGACTGCAAGATCATAGACCGGGCTACTGAGGCTCTGCTTTCTCGCGGCTACGATCGCGTGCTTCTGGAAGGCGCCGGCGGACTGATGGTGCCCATCACCAAAGACTATCTTACGGCTGATTTTATTGCTGACCGAGATTACCCGATCGCACTCGTGACGAGTGGGCGACTGGGGAGTATCAACCATACGCTACTCAATTTGGAATTATGCTGCCACAGGGGCATTACGGTCGAAACCATTGTCTACAATCTTTATCCTGCTGAAGACGACCGCATCACAGCCAACACCCTCGATTATCTCCGCTTCTATCTGGATAAATATCATCCCGACACGCAGCTTATGGTGATGTCAGAACGGCATTGATTCGGGCACAGGCCAACAATCAAGATTCTATCCTAAAAACAGAAAAGCCTCCGACTCTCCTTGTTAGGCAGAGTCGGAGGCTTTCGCTATTTCCTTAGGTCTATAAGGCTTATTTCAGCGTACCTTGCTGAGCTTGTTCGATCATCTTGGCATTCGGCAAGATGTAAACCTCTACACGACGGTTGGCCGAACGTCCGGCAGCTGTGCTGTTGTCCGCAATCGGTTCGTGGCTTCCACGTCCTTCAGCTGTCATACGCGACATACTCACGCCCTGAGAATTCAGGAAAGAGTATACGCTGGCTGCACGTCTCTCGGACAGAGGATCGTTGATCTTGTCGGAGCCTGTATTGTCCGTATGGCCTACGATGCGGATGTCCGTATCGAGGTTCTTGTTCATGTTTGCAGCGAACTTCGTCAGCGCAGTGCGTGAGTTAGGACTCAGCGTGCTGGAGTTCGTGGCGAAAAGAATGCCGCTGTCGAAAGTAACAAGGATAGCTTCTCCGTCATTTACGGTCTGGATCGTAGCGTCGGGTACAGCAGCCTCCAGTTCCTTCTTCTGCTTGTCCATCTTTTTCCCGATGAGAGCACCGGCTGCTCCACCGACTGCGGTACCGACGATGGCACCGACAGCCGTATTTCCGGCCACGTTACCTACTCCGGCACCGATAGCACCTCCTACTCCGGCGCCGATAAGGCCGCCTTTTGCCATATTGTTCAGTCCGCAACCGGCGAACACGAGACCCACGGCCAAAGCCGAGGCCACTACACTTGATTTCTTCATTAGCTCTTCTTTTTATTCGTTTACACTATGCTTTGTTCACACAAAGCTATCCCGCAGGGGATCAATTATCTTTATTGGCAAAGTACTTCATGAACTGCATACGCTCGTACATCGTTGCCGACTTCACGCTTGCAGCATTCAGTTTGCCTCGGAATTCACTGACCGAATAGTAGCCCTTTACTTGCATCCAGCTCTCAATGGTGGCGATCATTTCGGCCGCGAATTGAGGTCCCTTTTTGTAAAGAGCGGTACATATCTGCGTCACATGTGCACCGGCCAACAGGCACTTGAGTGCAGCCTCTCCATCATGAACACCCGTGGAAGAGGCGATGGATATGCCCGGCACCAATGCGCTGACGATACCGGCGTAGCGAATCGTGTCCGAGATTTCTCCGGCAGAGGTAAATACATCTCCGGCCACCATTTGCACCTTGTCGATGTCGATGTCCGGCTGGTATGAGCGATTGAAAAGTACTACCCCCTTGGCTCCTGCCGCCCGCAGCTTATCGACGAGAGATGGGATATTGGCAAAAGACTTGGACAGCTTCACCGCTACAGGGATTCTGATGGCTTTGATCAGAGAACTGATAATATCCACATACATCTGTTCGGCCTTGTTGGCATCGAAGAAGAGATCGGTATTGAGTCGCATCACGTTGATTTCGAGAGCGTCGGCTCCGGCCTCTTCGAACTGTTTGGCAAAGTCCACCCACGAATCGGAGCGGAAGCAGTTGATGCTGGCTATTACGGGGATAGCCACCTCGCGCTTCACTTCGCGAAGGAAGTCGAGGTGTTTGGAGATCTCGTTGCTCTGTACATAGGCATTGATATAGTCTGCCGCCTCAGGGTAATCCATCGGGGACATCATTTGGGACATTTCTGCCTCGATCTGCTCTTCGAACAGTGATTTCAGTACGATGGCAGCAACACCCGCTGCTTCGAGATCTTTGATGGTTTTGAGGTTGCGGGTCAGTCCCGAACTTGCTGCGACAATAGGATTTTTCAGGCGCAAGCCGGCGAACTCAGTGGACAAATCGATCATATCTGTTTATTATGAATTACGAAAAAGACCCTGCAAGCCTTCCCCGATCACTCTCGGTCATCTCTTTCAAGACAGACGAAAAACGCCCTCGACAACAGGACTTCCCAGTGCCTCCGGCACATATATGCGAGATACGGGCTACACAGAAGGTCTATTCTATTGATACTTACACTTTTGTTAGAATGAATACTTGCACAAAGATATAATTTATTTCACCTCAGCCGTTAATCGTCCTGTTCCTTCATTCATATACCTAATATAGTAATATATGCAGCAGCCCTGCCGAATAGGGCGAAAGGCTCTTTTTATATCTCTGTCCCTTCGAGGGCAGGGGGGCCGGAAGGCCTGATGCGAGAGCTTTCCTCCCGGAAAAAGGCGAACCCGAATATAAAAGTAAAAGGGCCGTGTCGAAAAAAAACTATTTCAACACAGCCCTCTCTACTATTGTTTTGTGACCCCGGTGAGGCTCGAACTCACGACCCAATGATTAAGAGTCATTTGCTCTACCAACTGAGCTACGGAGTCAATACCCATCAAAAGGAAAGCCCCTTTTGATTTTGACGCTGCAAAGGTATGCTTTTTTCGTTATGTGCCAAATGATTCCGGAAAATTTTTCTTTTATGCACCTTCCTGCATCAGCTGTTATGACCCCATCAGTCTAATGCGAGGGCAATGTGTGGGGAGGTCGTGCTTGTCTGTTGGCCGAGTCTGTAGGATGGAGGCGTTAGAGCCTCACCATTGTCGGAAAGTCTACGACTGACAGCCTCGGAAATACGAACGGGAAATGCTCCGATTGTGGCGCGTGTTTTCCCGAAAAGCGGCGCGAGAATTTTTTCGCTGTGGCGCGAGATTTTTTTACTTCTCGCACCAAAACCAAAAAGTTTACGCGCCACATTTTCAGGAAGGACAAAAGAGAAAATTTCCGCGCGTAAACTCATTCGACAGGGGATGATGCTCCCTACACTTTCTTTTAGTGGGAGGAATGTCTGTCAGCTGTCTCTGCTTGTGGAGTTTCTTCCGGTCGAATAGGCGAGGGTTGTCCTCTTCGGTTCTCGATACAATCATTGTATGGATTTTGCGTTCAATAGAGGAGGTTCTGTGGATCCGCCCCCACGGGGAAAGAACGGGGAGAGCTTTGTCCGATGATGGAGCTGTAGAGCTGCCCGAAGCTGAGAGAAATTCGGACAGAATGAGGAATATCTCCCTACCGCAGTAGACCATTATTCTCTATCTTTGGGCGCATAGCATACCTACTTTCTTATGCAAAAGAATACGAACAAGAGGCCTCACCAAGAACGAAAAGCGAAAACTATAGGGTATGAGCTGGAGCGGTAATCAAACTTTCTTCGAGCGGAGCCGCATCACGATGCGCGTTACCTTTATTTTCGCAGCCATGGTTATTGCCCTCCTTACGCTGTTTGCTTCGGACAGCCTGATCGATAAGATGGCCGGCGAGGAAAGGCAGAAAATCGAGCTATGGGCACAGGCTACCAAGATCGTGGCTTCGGACGATGAAGCCGTTCTGGCCAAAGACCTTGTTTTGCAGATTATCCAATCCAATAATAGCATCCCCGTCATCCTGTGCGATTCCAAAGACTCCATTATTTCGCACAACAATATCGACATTCCGGCCGGCAAACCTGCACTACCCTACCTCCAAAAGAAACTTCGTTATTTCAAGGAAGGGTATCCTCCTATCCGAATAGAAATAGAGGCCCGTCGGCCACAATTCCTCTATTATTCCGACAGCCAAACCCTGCGGCGACTGTTGGTATTGCCTTATATAGCTCTGAGCGTGATATTTGTCTTCCTCGGTATCTCCATCATGGCCTTGCTGGCTGAGCGCAGATCCGAACAGAATCGTGTATGGAACGGACTCTCCAAAGAGACTGCCCATCAGCTCGGTACCCCCATATCCAGCCTGATGGCATGGGTGGAACTCCTCAAGGCATCGGAAGAGGATCCATCTATCACCAATGAGATGGAAAAGGATATAGACCGACTGCGTATGATAGCCGAACGGTTCCAAAAGGTAGGCTCGGAACCCAAGACGGAAGTACAGGATGTCCGTCAGGCTTTGGGCAGCACAGCGGACTACATGCGCTACCGCGTATCGCGACAGGTGGACATAGAATTGAGGATGCCGAATGAGGTCATGCGCATAGCCCTTTCGGCACCGCTGTTCAGTTGGGTGATCGAAAATATGATCAAAAATGCCGTCGATGCCATGAGTGGCAAAGGAAAGATCACGATCGAACTCAAGGAGAAAGGCTCGTACGCAGTAATAGATATTACCGACACGGGCAAAGGGATCCCCAAGGGGAAAATGCGCGATATATTCCGTCCGGGCTATTCCACGAAGACCAGAGGTTGGGGCTTGGGCTTGTCTCTGGCAAAGCGAATCATAGAGAAATATCACAAAGGGAAAATAAGCGTAAAGCAATCGGAGCCGGGCATTGGTACCACTTTCCGTATTCTGCTGCCGAAGCAGGCCGATCTGCCATAAGTATACGAATGAAATATGGAGCCGAACAAATCCTTTTCTGCCCCGTACTCCGGAGCTTTGATTTTAGAGTATATCGACTTTATCAATTTTGCCATCCAGCACAACGGTATCCGTACCATCAGTCGCTGTGCCATCTCGAACGAGAGCGGGCGCGACTGGGTGGATACGACCGTCCTCATCGAAGGAGCTTACCTCAAGCCGGCAGACTGTCATTTCGATCTGATTCCTACAGGTACTACCATAGAAGCGGAGGGTCTGGAGCTGAAGGTCGATGCAGCCCGGCTCATTTCGCTGACAGAGGGCTTCGACACTTCCTTCTCCTGCACCGTCCGAGTGGGGCAAGAAGAGATCTACAGGGAAGAGTACGAAGTGCATCTGATGGCCTATGACCAGTGGGCCGGGATCCGCATAATGCCTGAGATACTGTCGGCATTCGTCACACCGAATCATCCGCTTCTCTCCCGTGTTCTCGTCAAGGCGGCCAAATTCATGGAGCGATGGACAAAGTCCAACTCGCTATCCGGATACCAATCGCAAGACCCCTCCATCGTTCGCTGGCAGGTAGCCGCCGTGTACGAGGCCTTGCGCTCGGAAGGGATCGTCTATAGCAATCCGCCGGCGAGCTTCGAAAAAGCAGGCCAACGGATCCGGTTGGCAGACAAGGTGCTGAATGAAAAAATAGGTACTTGCATAGATTTGACCCTGCTCTTCGCGGCTTGTATAGAGCATATAGGGCTTTATCCCCTTTTGGTCCTGTTCGAAGGGCATATTTTTTTGGGTGTCTGGCAGGAAGAGCGATTCTATAGCCAGGCCACCGGCGACGATCGGGAGTTTCTGCTCAAGGGCTGTGCCAATGGTATCCACGATATTGTCTTCGTCGAGAGTACGATGCTGACGACCTCGGAGCCTGTCAGTTTCGAACTGGCCGTTGAAATGGCTACGCAGCAGCTGCGTACGGGCTTGTTTCAGATGTTCATAGACGTAGTGGCTTGCCGGCTCGGAGGGATCAAACCCCTGCCGCAGAGAGTGGCTACGGAGGGAGGCTTCGAGCTGGTCAATGAGGGGATCAAGCACGACAATGTCACCAAGCGAATCATGAAGATCAGCCCGCTGGACATCAAGCTGGACAGCGATAAGGAGCTGACCAAACAGGATATTTGGGAAAGAAAGCTGCTGGATATTTCCCTGCGCAACAACCTTGTCAATATCCGATCCGGTCGTAGAGCCTTGCCTCTTATCTCGTACAACATCGAGCTTTTGGAGGATTCGCTCCATGCCGGCAACAAGTTTATCATCTTGCCTGCGCCCTCCGACGGATGCGCCCGTCCCAACGAATATGGTATATACGACTCCGCTACCAATCCGGAGGTCGTAGCCGCCACTGTCACGATGGGGCTGCATAGCAATACGCTCTACTCCTATTTGGACGAAAGCGAACTGCAAAACACCCTCAAAGACTTGTATAGAAAATCCAGAACAGCTCTGGAGGAGAACGGAGCCAACTCGCTTTTTCTGGCTATAGGCATACTCAGGTGGATGGAGACGGAGCAGAGTCATCGTCCTCGCTACGCCCCGATCTTGCTCATGCCGATAGAAATTGTCCGCAAAGGGGCAAGCCGTGGCTATGAACTGCGAACCCGAGACGAAGAGACCATGCTGAACATTACGATGGTCGAACTGCTCAAGCAACAATACGGCATAGATCTCTCAGGCCTGAATACGCTCCCTCAAGACGAAAAGGGTACCGATATTCCACTGGTCTTGGCGGCTATTCGCTCACAGCTTCGCGACAAAAAAGGCTGGGATGTGCTCGAAGAAAGTATGGTGGGGTTGTTCTCTTTCAACAAATTCGTCATGTGGAACGATATTCACACCCATGCCGATAAGCTGCAAGAGCACCCTATCCTGAACGGTTTGATGAACAACCGCTTGCAAATGTTCGACCACAGCGAAGAGGAAATCGACGCTCGCATCATCGACAGCACAGTGCCTCCGACGGCTTATTCCATCCCGATCGATGTGGATTCATCGCAATTGGAGGCCGTGATCGAGTCGGGGAAAGGAAAGAGCTTCATCCTTCATGGCCCTCCCGGCACGGGAAAATCCCAGACGATCACCAATATGATAGCCAACGCACTGTACCGAGGTAAGCGTGTGCTCTTCGTTGCCGAGAAAATGGCTGCCTTGTCGGTCGTTCAAAAGCGACTGGAAAAGATCGGGCTGGCACCTTTCTGTCTGGAGCTGCACTCCAACAAAGTCACCAAGAGTCACTTCCTCAGTCAGATGCAAACGGCCTTGGACATCCGACGTCTGCAACCGGCCTCTGACTACCTGAGCTGTGCGGACGAACTCTTCTCCCACCGCTCCAAGCTCATCGCATACGTAGACGCCCTGCACCAAGAGAGGGGCTTCGGACTCTCGCTATTCGACTGTATATCGGGTTTCCTTCGACATTCAGGAGCGGATATGGATGTCAGCCGAGTGCCGGCAACCCTATTGCAGAAAGAGGCGATAGAGAAAGTCGTCGAAGATATAACCCAACTGGACACCGTGTTTTTGGTCAGCGGACATCCGGCCGGACATCCGCTGGACGGTTTGGAGCCGACTGATCCGACGATGCTGAACCTGCCATCGCTGCGCGATAGCTTAGCAGAAACCAAACGCCTGTTCGGAGAATTGTCCTCTGCTCCGCAGGCACTGGAAGATCTGTTGGGTGTTCGTCTCGACGAATCGGTCGATGGCGTGATCCGGATGCGCGACATTCTCGGCTGTCTGTTCCATATTTCCTGCTTCAATGACGACCTGTTCCACCTCGCCGAGAACCGACAAGCGTGCATCCGAACCCACGATCTGCTGGGTACGGCTCGTGATAGGCTCCGTCTGCATGAAGAGCTTACGCGAGACTATGCACCGACTGTTCTGGAAGAAGACGGCCACAGGCTGCGTGCGGAATGGCAAATGATCGAAAGTAAATGGTTCTTGCCTCGGTTTTTTGCTTCCGGCTCTTTTGTCAAGCGTTTGCGCCGTCATAAACCCACTCTCTCCAAAGCCGAAGTGCCTTTGCTCATCGAACGTCTCTGCGCTCTGCAAGAGTTGAGCGAATCGGTCAGTGGAAGCGAATCCGAGCTGATCCGTTTGTTCGATGTCAGAGGTTTGGGAAGTGACCGGGAATGGCTACAGGCCCAAGAAAATCTTCACCGATCCGAAGAATTTGTCCGATTGTTGGCCGGTCATGCCGAGCAGACAGGCCAAAGCTATGAACTGATCCGCCAAGCCGTGACTGCTAAGATCGGCGGCCATTGGCAACCCATCTTCGATTCCAACAGGAATAAACTACAGCAGATATATGACCGAACCGTCCGGCTGCTACAGGTGTCGGACTCCCTCGCCCACTCCGTCGCTATCAGTCTTCCATCCGGCTACGAACAAATCTGTGCCAGACTTTCCGTTTGGATAGAGCATCTGCCTCGGTTGAAGGATTGGTCGCAATGGATCCTCTGCAAGCGAGCTCTCTTGGATGAAGGAGCAGCACCGGCCATCGACAGGATATGCCACGGCGAAGGATCCGTGCCGGCTGTATCTGTGGCAGAAGCCTTTGCGCATAATCTCTACAGGCGCATGGCAGAGGAGACCATCGCATCAGACCCTACCCTACAGCTCTTCAACGGTATCCTTTTCGAATCCGTCATAGAGAAGTACAGATTCCTGACGGCCAATTTTCAAGAGCTTAGCAAGCAGGAGCTATACTGTCGCTTGGCAGCGAAAATCCCCCAACTGACGATGACTGCGTCCAACAGTTCGGAGGTGGGCATCCTGAAACGAAACATCGCCAACGGAGGCCGTGGGACTTCCATTCGCAAGATCATAGACCAAATACCCACTCTTCTGCCCAAGCTCTGTCCCTGCATGCTGATGAGTCCGCTGTCGGTGGCCCAGTTTATCGACCTCGATGCAGAGAAATTCGATCTGGTCATTTTCGACGAAGCCTCGCAAATGCCGACGAGCGAGTCCGTAGGTGCCATAGCCCGAGGCAAGGCACTCGTCGTGGTGGGCGATCCGAAGCAGATGCCGCCCACCAGTTTCTTCATGACCGGAAGGAACAACGAAGAAGATGCCTACATAGACGATATGGAGAGCATCCTCGATGATTGTATCTCGCTGTCGATGCCTTCTCGTTACCTTACATGGCACTACAGAAGTAAGCATGAGAGCCTGATCGCGTTCAGCAACAGTCGCTACTACGACGGCAAACTCTTTACCTTCCCCTCCACTGATGACAGGGTTTCGAAAGTCAGTCTGGTGAAAATAGATGGTGTGTACGACAAATCGAACACCAGAAGCAATCGCAAAGAAGCCCAAGCCATCGTCGAGGAGATTATACGACGGCTGGAAGATCCGGCCCTGTGCGAGCGAAGCATCGGCGTGGTATCCTTCAGTCAGGCGCAGCAAAACCTTGTAGAAGATATGCTGATGGACGCTCTGAGCACCAGGCCCGAATTGGAACAGAAAGCTTTGCATGGTGCCGAACCGATCTTTATCAAGAATCTGGAAAATGTGCAGGGAGACGAGCGCGATGTCATACTCTTCACCATCGGTTATGGACCGGACAAGGACGGTAAGGTGTCGATGAACTTCGGTCCCTTGAACAACAAGGATGGGGAACGCCGGCTGAATGTGGCCGTATCGCGTGCCCGATACGAAATGATCATATATACGTCGCTCAGTCCCGAACAGATAGATCTCAAACGAACCAATTCGCTCGGTGTGGAGGGACTGCGCCTGCTTTTAGAGTTTGCCGCACACGGATTGTCTCATTTGCCCAATCGAAGCAGTCAGGTACGTGCCGAGAGTGCGATCGTAACCGATCTGGCAGCTGCACTGCGCAGCCGTGGTTATAAGACGGACACGATGATCGGCTGTTCGAACTTCAAAATAGATCTCGGCATACGCCATCCGCAGAATCCGGAACAATACCTCCTCGGCATCTTGTGTGACGGGAAAAACTATTTCGAGACGAAGACCACGCGCGATAGGGAAGTCGTCCGGCCGGGAGTCCTTCGCATGCTCGGCTGGAATATCCATAGAGTATGGAGTGTGGATTGGTTCGAAAACAAGGATCGGGTGATCGACCGTATTGTCGAACAAGTAGATGCCTTGCTCCGCTTGCCGGCTATTTCCTCTATGGCACCGGTACAGCCGGTAAAGAAGTTTTCCATCACCTCTGCCGCCCCACTCCAAAAGCCATCCAAGAGCAAAGAGCAACCCTATCGCTCTTTCCCGATCGAGAAGGCTCCTAACCACACTGCCGACCTAAGTACCCTGACCGCCAACAAGGCAGAAGCAAGAAAGGCGATCCGATCCATCGTCCAAACCGAGCAGCCTATTACCGATACCCTTTTGTACAGACGCGTAGTCGAGCACTTCGGTCTTAGTCGGGTCTCTCCTCGCCTGCGAACTCTCGTCGATAGCCTGACGGACAAATTATACCACGATCCCGTTTCCTTCGAAGGGAGCCACACGCTTTGGATAGACAGCGAAGCGGCCGAAGGATTCGACTATTACCGCACGGATTCCGGCAGAGAGATCAGCGAAATTCCCACCATCGAGATCATGAATGCCCTTATGCATATCATGGAGGAACAGCTTGCTCTTCCTCGCCTCGAACTGTGCAAACTGGCAGCCCAGCTTCTTGGGTTCGCTCGTAACGGAACGAAAGTGCAGACACATACAGACTATGCCGTCGAGGAGCTCCTGCGTAACGGCAAGTTCAGAGAATCCGATCGGGGAATGATCGCTCTGAACGAATAGCGGTTGCTCTTAATATCCGCATCTCGCAGTATGCGTCAGTTCGCCGAGGAAGATAATCTACCGCCCTTTGCCCTCGCAAGTTTGCAGATGGATCAAGTCGGTTCTCTGTACGTTGTGCACAAATGATACAGCATTATTATTACATTTACGGAGCATAAATGTAGCCGGCCGGTGTCATTTTCAATAGAAATGCACGGTGTAGCGTTATAAAATAAATACAAGTTGGAGTCCGGACGTGCCTGTTGTTCCGACTCTTGCTATTCACAATTGAAAAAGTAAAAAAATGACATATAATGAATTACAACTGGAATTTGGAGCCGTTTTCCGCAGAGGAACGTTCCCTCGGGACAATATTCTGTCGGGAGCTAAGGCTCGCGCCCGTAGTGGGGTGCCTATTGGCACGCAGGGGAATAGCTTCCGTGGAGGAAGCTAAGCGTTTCTTTCGCCCAAGATTGGAGGATCTCCACGATCCTTTCCTGATGAAGGATATGGACAAGGCTGTGGCTCGCCTGAACAGGGCAGTGGGGCGAAAGGAAAAAATCATGATTTACGGTGACTATGATGTAGACGGTACCACGGCAGTGGCACTCGTCTATAAGTACTTGCGCGCCACGGGCTGCTCCGAAACCCAATTGGATTACTACATTCCGGATCGGTACGATGAGGGTTATGGTATATCTTATCGAGGGATTGATTTGGCTCACTCTCTCGGAACGAAACTGATAATCGTACTTGACTGTGGTATCAAAGCCGTCGAAAAGGTGGCATACGCCAAGTCGCTTGGCATCGATTTTATTATCTGCGACCATCACAATCCGGATGAAACCCTGCCCGATGCCGTTGCGGTGCTGGATGCCAAAAGAGCCGACAATACGTATCCTTACGAGCATCTCTCCGGCTGTGGAGTCGGGTTCAAGTTTATGCAAGCTTATGCCCGGAGCAACAATTTACCCGAATCCAAGCTCCTTCCTTTGCTCGACCTCGTGGCTGTCAGTATAGCTTCGGATATTGTTCCTATTATGGGGGAGAACCGCATACTCGCCTATTACGGACTGCGCCAACTTAATAAACGCCCTTGTCTTGGCTTACAGGCTATAATAGATGTATGCGGTCTGAAGAAGCGAAGGATAGATATGAACGACATCGTCTTCAAGATCGGGCCTCGGATCAATGCTTCCGGTCGTATGATGAATGGGGGGAAGGCTGTGGAACTGCTCCTCTCTCAGGATGCTGTGGAGGCCCAAAGCCGAACGGCCAATATAGACGAATACAACGATCAACGTCGCGAGCTTGACAAGGATGTGACGGAACAGGCTATTGACATTTTGGGCGAGCTATCCGATGTGGACAAGAAGATCCTCGTTATCTACCGGCCGGAATGGCACAAGGGCGTCATCGGCATAGTAGCCAGCAGGATGACTGAACGCTATTCGCGCCCGACGATCGTGATGACGAAGAGCGGCGATTACATTTCCGGTTCGGCTCGTTCGGTGGGAGGATTCGATGTGTATAAGGCTATCGAACATTGCAAGGATTTGCTGGTCAATTTCGGTGGACATCCTTTTGCTTCCGGTCTGACGATCAAAGAAGAGAATCTGGAAGCTTTCCGAAAGATGATTACGGACTATGCCGAAGAGGCTGTATCGCCGGAATTACTGGTGCCGCAAATAGATGTAGATGCCGAAATATCCATCGAAGAGGTCAATTACAAACTTCTCGACAACCTCAAGCGGATGGGGCCATTCGGACCGGAAAATTCCAAGCCGGTCTTTATATCCCGACAGCTGTACGATGCCGGAGGTAGCAGGGCTGTGGGGAAGACATCCGAACACCTGAAGATAGATGTGAGGGTGGGATCGGGCGAACGCCATCCGGTGAGTGGGATTGCATTTAATCAGGCCGGTCATTGCGATGAGATCAAAAATGGTCCTTTCCGCCTTTGCTACACGATAGAAGAGAACGAATTCAACGGCAATAAATCATTGCAGCTACTGGTGCGCGACATCAAACCCGAAGAAGAATCCACCATTAACGGAGAGACAAGATGAAGAGAACGCTCACGATGAATCTGGGAGGCAAGGTCTTCCATATTGATGAGGATGCCTATAACCTGCTGGAGGAGTATCTACACAATTTAGCCTCACATTTCGATCGGGATAACCATACGGATTGTAAAACGATCGAAGAGTTTGAGGCTTATTTGTCGGATATGGTCATCGCCCGATTGCACAGCGAACACGCCATAATAAGTATCGGCCTGATTCGAGAAGTCATAGAAAAGATCAATATGGTTGGCGGATATTCTGCCGGTGCCGATCAATACCGACAGAATGGAAAAGAAGCAGCAGACCATCGATACGCAACGGAGGAATCTCCGAAGCGAAAGTTTTACCGAGACATGGATCGTGCCGTTCTATGTGGTGTTTGTAGTGGTATCGCAGCATATACGGGATGGAATGTGAATGCCGTTCGTGTAATTGTCGTGCTCATGACGATTGTCGCGTCTTCGCTCTTTTGGATGGTTATTGTCGGCTATTTAGCTGTTTGGATGATAGCTCCCCCGGCAATAACGGCTTCCCAAAAACTGGAGATGTACGGCGAACCGATTACCGTAGAGAATATTGGTAGGCGTGTCGCTGCCGATGTAGATGCGAATCTTCATCGTAGGGGTGCTTCGGTACTCAATACATTGGGATGTGTCCTGAAAGGATTGTTCGTCCTCGTAGGAATCGGATTTGTATTCGCCGTTGCTTTCGGGCTCTTGGGGCTGGTTTTGGAGTTATTTGCAGGTGATTACGCAACTGATGCTCCCTTAACCTCGGATTGGGTATCTATTCCCTCATGGATGGTGCTCTGTGCTACGGTTTCTCTTTCCATCATTGTCGTTGTGCCGGTAATGGCTATCATCTTAAGGCACCACGGTCCGGGAAGAAATGGCATTATTCCTGTTGGTCTCAAATGGCTAGGCTTGACCATCTGGTTTGTAGCGGCAATTTTATTGGCTGTAGTCTTCATTTTGATAACCCGTGAGCTGGGTTTGAATTTCTTCCTGCATCGTCATTCGGTGTAATCGGCTTAATATGAGTGATGTCTTAAACAATGTTCCGTCTATCTTTTTGGAGAGAACCTGTAAAGGTTTTTGAGTTTTTGTTCATATCTTCGCTTTAGAATCTTACCTTTTGAAAAAGAATAACAGCAGCCTATCAATAAGTATGAGCGATAATTGTCATCTGGCAGAGAAACCATTTCGAAGTGTTGTCCTCCCGAAGGATTCCATTCTGACTTTATTTTTCCGAATTTGTCTCCGAAATTGGTATTGGATTCTCCTTTCTGTTGCTCTTTTTGGTGGCTGGGGCGTAGTGAAGTATAAGAGGGCGGGCGTAGCTCCCAGCACCTATTTTACAGCCGTAATGGCACGATTCCCCGAAGGAATTCAGCGAACAAGTTCCGGCGGATTGAACCCGAATTATAGCCTCTATGATAGCTATACCCCACGTTGGGAAGGTATTTCCGTATTGGATTGGAATTCTATTTTCAATGGTCTTTGTGCTACAAGCCTAGTGGAAAGAGTGGGAGAGAAAATACAGTACGATGTAAACTATTTCCTCCCGGGTAAGGTGGCTAATCATGATATATATGATAGTACTCCGATTCATTTAATCTTCTCCCCTGAGAGTGCGCATAGCTCTTTCACTGTAAAGATGAAGATTGAAAAAGAATATGCTATGATCTTATCTCTGAAAGGAATACATGAGGCGAAAGGGATAAGTCTGGCCGATATCCAGCTTCCTTATGGTACTCCTGTAGCTACCCCGATCGGAGAACTTAGGGTGGAGAAAACGGAGCGATTCAACCCTGAAGCTTTGGAAAAAGAATTCTCCTCTATGCCTATTATAGTTACTAAAGAACCCAAGGATAGAGCACGTGTGCGCTACGATTCGGAGCTTAGAACCGAGGAGTCGAAGGGGCGAATAGAGATGAGGATAACGATAAACAGATCTTTAGGTTTTGCAAGAGATTTTCTTGACGGCCTTATAGAAGAATTCGATATCCAGTCCCGCGAGAAATATCGTCAGGAGGTAGAAGAAAAAATCGCTTTGGTGGAAAAAAGTCTAAGCGATCTTCAAAAGTCAGAGGGTTATGTCTCGGATTCTACTCTTCTCTCTTTGGGGATCACGGAGAAGGAAATCAGTGCTGACAGTGAGGCTTTGCGCAAGAGGTTGGTGTCTATGATCAATGAATACAAAGTGGATCTTTTGACTGCTGATGCATCTTCGAGCCTAATTGTGTTGGACAAGACTAAGTCTGTTCCCGGTTCGAAGAGAGATTTATTGATCTTGCTTATCAATCTGGCCATGGGCTTATTTTTCCCCATGATTATCTTCTTTGTCTACATCGTTCTGCGCAATCTGATATTGGCACCTTCGGAACTTGGCGAAAAAGCGCTCAAGCGTATACTGGCTCTACTGAATGGAAGTAAGAAGAGAACGGCTACGATGCAACGGGATATAGACTTACTTCGTCTCAATCTGACTGAATACCTATCGGATTCGGCTTCGGCTTCCTCTTGTATTATCCTGACAAGCATGAGCGGTAACGAACAGACCGAGAGGATAGCTACAGAACTGATAAATTCTTTTGAGAAAAAGGGAAAGAAAATCCAAATGGTCCACCTTGAAGAGTCGGATGCTGCACTCCAAGAGGTGGCCGCTTTGCGTGAAAAGGGTATATCCGTTTTAGCCATGGCTCCGAGTATAGTAGGTAGTGCTTTGGCGGTTGAGGCAAGTCTCGTAGCGGATGTTTCTTTGTTGTTGGCCGAGAGCATGTGCTCGAAGAGAAAAGACAAAGACGAAGTCGAAACATTTATCTGCCAGAGTCGTTGTCCTGCTTTCGTGCTATGGTTGGATAGGTACTAAGACTTTATTCATTTTCTAACTCCAAAGTTTTATGGGTATTATCCGGAGCATATTAGACACCGATCTATATAAATTCACTACCGGCTATGCCTATGCCAAGCTATTCCCCAGAGCTTATGGCGAATTCCGCTTCATAGACCGCAACCGGCAGCTCTTTACCGAGGAATTTGCCGAGCTGGTACGTGCCGAAATACGAGCGATGGCATCTCTGTCTTTGACTCGTGAGGAAAAAGAGTTTCTCCGGCGGGAATTACCTTATCTACCGCCGATATACATCGATTTTTTGGAAGGTTTTCGTTTCGATCCGGAAGAAGTTGCAGTATCGATAGACGCACAAGGTCGCTTGGATATACGAGCGCAAGGCCTTCTCTATCGTGTGACGCTTTGGGAGACACCCATCCTGGCCATTATCAGCGAACTCTACTATCGTTTTATCGGGGCCCAACCGGATTGGAAGCACGTAGAAGAGGTAACTCGATCCAAGGGGGAATTGATGCGAGAGCATCGAGCTACGTTCTCGATATTCGGTATGCGGAGGCGTTTCTCCCTTGATGTGGAAGATCGTGTGACGGATATTCTCAAGCAGTATGCAGGTGAGAGTCTCTTCGGTACCAGCAACGTACACTTAGCCCATAAGCATGGATTACGCGTGTCCGGTACACATCCGCACGAGTGGATACAATTCCACGGGGCTATTTACGGCTACAAGATGGCCAATTATGTAGCCATGGAGGATTGGATCAATGTCTATGACGGTGATCTCGGCACTGTGCTCACCGATACGTACACGACCGATGTTTTCATGCGCAACTTCAGCAAGAAGCATGCCATGCTCTTTACCAGTCTGAGGCATGACAGCGGCGACCCCGAAGTATTCATCGAGAAAGCAATACGGCGATACGAAGAGCTGCGAGTAGATCCCAAGATCAAGTACATCATATTCTCTGACAGCCTCACTCCCCAGCGAGCCATAGAGATTCAAGATATGTGTGCCGGCAAGATAAAGGCCAGCTTCGGCATCGGTACCAATTTGACGAATGATGTAGGTGGGGGTGTAGAGCCACTGAATATCGTTATGAAGCTCTGGAAGTGCAAGATGACGGCGAAAGACGATTGGCACTACTGCGTCAAGCTGAGCGATGTCGATGGCAAACATACGGGAGAGCCGGAAGAAATCCTTCTGGCGATGAATACACTGGGAATCAAACCGAAATAATGCTGACAGGGCTCTTCTTCGGATCTTTCAATCCGCTGCATATCGGTCATTTGGCACTGGCCAATTATCTGACAGAATACACTCCGATCGGAGAGTTGTGGTTCGTGCCGAGCCCGCTGAATCCTCTAAAAAACACCCAAGAGCTACTTCCGTACCATCTGCGCTGCGAGCTGATAGAACAAGCTATTCAAAACGATGCTCGTTTTCAAGTCGTGCGCATCGAAGAACTCCTGCCTTCTCCTCATTATACCATCCGGACACTTCGTGTCCTCAGCATGCTGTATCCCCGTCATCGATTCGCCCTCCTGATCGGGGCGGACAACTGGCAGAGCTTCGATCGATGGAAAGATCATCATCGGCTGACGGCCGAATACGAGCTCATTATCTATCCGCGATTCGGCTATGAAGTAGACGAAACAAAACTCCCGGCCGGATGCCGATACGTACATGATGCTCCGCGAATAGAAATCTCCTCTACCCAAATCAGGACAAGCATATTGGAAGGAAAAGATCTGCGCCACTGGCTGCCTCTTCCTGAGTACCGGGACGTCATAGCATCTGCCCTGCAAAGCTGTCTGTCACAAAAACGCTGAGAAAAAGAGAAACTATGGAAGAAAGAATGGTCACGCTCGTCTGCCTGCAAAGCAACGCTTTGGCAGAAGAACTCCAACGAATGCTCGCCGAAGCAGGCATCACGGCTTATCTGCGTAATGAATATACCAACCGTATCATAGGCCCTATGTGCGATGTCGGCGGAGTGAGAATTGAATTGGCCGAAAGCGACCTCGAGGCTGCTCGTATTGTTTTGGCTGAGTCCGGATTGCCATTGGCAGAACCGGAGCAGACCCAAGTAGGGCGTATCAGCCGATGGGCAGACAACTTGCCTCTCCTGCGCAATCGTCCTTTGGAGCAGCGCTTGTGGATCATTACGGGACTGCTCATAGTCTTTCTCGGACTGCTTTCCATCATACTCTATTTCTTAAGCTAAAGCAATATGCCCCGGCGGAAACCGCTTAGCAATAGCCAGATCATTTGTATCGCAATCCTTTGGATACTGCTCGTCATCTATGCCATTGGGGCGGGAAGGCCGAGCGGACAATTGTATTTCGGCATCATTGCCTCCGGCATCATCGTATTTGTCACCATCTACAAAGACATTCGTCGCAGGGGAAAGTAGAGTCGTTCGCGACTTTCCCCTCTAATATCACACTCATTACAATCCCATGTATCATTCTTCTCGTAAGTCTCCCGCCTTTTTTCTTGCCTTGCTATTTTGTGTCATTGCTCTTTTTAGCTGTGGCACGAAGCGACAACTTCCATTGCAAGTCCACACCGATTATCCCAAGCGAGAGTTTCGTGCAGCATGGATCCAAACCGTCTATCAGGGGGAATACGCCCGTCTCTCTCCTGCCGAAGTTCGCCGCTTGCTGATCGGGCGACTGGATAAACTCAAAGAAGCCGGTTGTAATGCGATTATTTTCCAGATCAGACCCGAGAGCGATGCCTGGTACGAATCTGCTATAGAGCCATGGAGTCGTTTCCTGACAGGCCGTCAGGGACAAGCCCCTACGCCCTTGTGGGATCCGCTCGCTTTCATGGTCAGCGAATGTCACAAGCGGGGGATGGAGCTGCATGCATGGATCAATCCATATCGCGCCTCGACTTCCGGAACGGCAGGGCTTGCCCCCGATCATCCCTACCACCGTTATCCGGAGTGGTTCGTCACCTACAACAATCAGCTCTACTACGACCCCGGAGTGCCGGATTGTAGAGCTTACATCTGCCGTATCGTGCGAGATATTACGATGCGATATGACGTCGATGCCATTCACATGGACGATTACTTCTATCCATATCCGGTGGCCGGTATGGCTTTCCCCGATGGCGACAGTTTTCGCCGATACGGACAGGGATATACCTCCCAAACGAAGGGAGACTGGCGGCGCGAGAATGTAAACAAGCTGGTGCATGAAATCAAGCTGACAATACTGCAGTCCAAACCGTGGGTGCGTTTTGGCATCAGTCCTTTCGGCATATATCGGAACAAACGCTCCTCCCCCTCCGGTAGCGAGACAGCCGGACTTCAGAACTATGATGACCTCTATGCCGATGTGCTATTGTGGCAAAAAAAAGGCTGGATCGACTACGTTATCCCCCAAATCTATTGGGAGATCGGACACAAAGCAGCAGACTATGCCACGTTAGCTGAGTGGTGGGGACGTAATTCTGTCAGAGCGACACACCTCTACTTCGGGCAGGATGTCAAACGAACGATGACTGCCCGACAACTCGCGCCCAAGATGCGGATGCAGCGTGCCGTAGCAGCCGGGCATGCCCTTTGGCCGGCCGGTGAGGTGGTGAACAATACCCAAGGAGTGGCAGACAGTCTGCGTAGCCGCTACCACCGCTATCCCGCTCTTATACCGGCTTATACGGCCATGCACCGACAGGCTCCTCCGAAAGTGAAAGGCCTGCATGCCGCTTGGTTGCCATCGGGCTTTCACCTGATCTGGCTTGCCGAAAAGGACGAATCCGATCCCGTCAAGGCCTCCTACTTCGTAGTCTATGCCTTCCGCCATGGCGTGAAGAAAACGACCCAACATGCCGAAAACATTTGGGTGATTACACCCGAAAACAGTATCCGCCTTCCCGACTCCCACGCTTCAGCGGATTATACCTACTGGGTGACAGCCGTGGATCGCTTCCATAACGAGAGCAAACCGGCCAAGCTGAAAGTCAAAGCCCGATACAAACGCCCCTGAGCGCATGCCTCGTCGTAAGACAAAAAAGAGAGAGGAGGCCCTGCCCACCATTGACCCGGCCAATGAGGAGATGGGCTATGTGCTCAGCCTGATCGAGCGTACAGACCAAAGTCTCTTCCTGACCGGCAAGGCCGGAACGGGTAAGTCCACACTGCTTCGGCATATCTGTGCTACGACGCACAAGAAGTTCATCGTGCTTGCACCTACCGGTCTCGCGGCTCTGAATGTCGGAGGGCAGACGCTCCACTCATTTTTCAAGCTGCCACTCCGCCCCATTCCGCCGAACGATCCCGATCTGAGCACTCGTGACAAACGGGTGTTCGATGTATTTCGCTACACGAACGAACACAAGAAACTGATCCGAAGCCTCGATCTGATTGTCATAGACGAGGTGTCCATGGTTCGGGCCGATGTCATCGATGCCATTGATAAGCTCCTCGGTATATACAGAGGCCGGCAAGAAAGGCCTTTCGGTGGTGTGCAGATGTTGTTCGTGGGGGATCTTTATCAACTTGAACCTGTGGTAACGGCAGATGATGCCGACATACTGAAACGATTTTATCCCAACCCCTTCTTTTTCTCCTCCGAGGCACTGCGAGCCACTCCTCCCGTCACAGTGGAGCTGACCAAGGTGTATCGACAGACAGAGCAGGCGTTCGTGCAGATACTCGATCGAATCCGATCAGGCAGGCTGATCGAACAGGATCTTCGGGACATCAATAAATGCGTCGATCGCCATTACGAACCACCGAAAGACGAGCCGGTCATCACCCTCGCCACCAAACGCCGGCACGTGAGCTACATCAACGAGCGACAGTTGGACCGGCTGCAGGGCGACCCCATCACCCTGTACGGCACTATCGAAGGCGATTTCCCCTCTTCATCCTTACCGACCGAGGAAGAGCTTATCCTGAAACAGGATGCTCAGGTGATATTCGTCTCCAATGACAAAGATCACCGATGGGTCAATGGGACACTCGGCATAGTAGCCGGCTTCGATCCGGAGAGTGAAACGATAGACGTATGTCTCAGCACCGGAGAAGTTGTCACAGTGGAACCATGCATCTGGGACAATAAACGCTTCTCCTATAATGAGCAGGCCAATAAAGTGGAGGAGGAAGTCCTGGGCAGATTCATTCAGTATCCGCTCAAATTGGCTTGGGCGATCACGGTACACAAGAGCCAGGGACTGACGTTCGATCGGGTGATCATCGATTTCTCGGAAGGGACCTTCGCCGGCGGTCAGGCCTATGTAGCCCTCAGCCGGTGCCGTTCGCTCGAAGGTATGGTGCTGCGTGCACCGCTTGCCGGTCGGGACGTCATCGTCCGTCGTGAGATTGTCGATTTTTATTCGCGAGCCAATGATCTGGGTGTAATCAATGACTCGCTCGAACGTGCCGAGGCGGAACGTGAGTATGCACAAGCCCTCCGGCTGTGGAATGCTTGCCGTTATACGGAAGCCATCGGCACCTTTTCACAAGCATTAGCGAAGAAGAACGATTTGGACGACCCACTCTTTCGCCGTCTGCTGGTGAGCAAGCTGTTCGAAATGGAGTATGCATACCGCCGTGAGGAACAGCTGCGGCGTGAGTTGGCCGAGCAGCGCGAGGTTATGCGTCGACTGGCCAAAGAATATGTACTAATGGGCAATGACTGTATTGCGGAGGCTCATGATGCTCACGCGGCCATCCGCTCCTACGACAAAGCCCTCACGCTCTATCCCGACTATGTGGAGGCCTTCGTCAGGAAAGGTCGGGCATTGGCCGGACTGAACGAAATAACCGCTTCCCTCTCTGCTTTGAATCAGGCTGTAGCCATTGCTCCGACGGATTTTACTGCTCGATTCACGTTGGGACAAGTCTTGGAGAAATTCGCTTACTACGAAGAGGCCCTCGATGCATACCGACAGGCCGATGGGCTCAACCCCCAAAGCCGCACATTGCTCAAACGGCTTATTGCCCTCTGCGAGGAGCTGGACGAAGAAGACGAAGCCGAGCACTACCGAATCCGCTTACGCAAGCTCCGAGAACAGGCCGGCCGGAAGTGAAACAGCTTATGGCGTGGCTTAGCCTGCCCGCATCCCGTAAAGCATCTATCATCCCCCGATCCGATAGGCCGGTCTATCATCCCAACCTTTCGCAATACGCACCGGAAATGTGCTGATTCCGGCGCGAAATCTCTGAAAAAGTGGCGCGAGAAAATTTTCGTTCTGGCGCGAGAAATTTTTACTTCCCGAACCAAAACGAAAATTTTCTCGCGCCATGTTTTGCGGACTGACGACCGGACAAATTCCCGCGCGTAAACTCTTTGGCAACAAAGAATAGTCTCATTGCTTGAAAAGAGACTTCAGTCGCTTTTCTGTACAGTGCGATAGAAGGAGGAAAGATGGCGTCGGAGGGGGGGCTTGTCAGAGGGTGCGCTTGAGGCGGAACAGGAACTCCAGACCGCCTTCGGAGCGGTTTTTGACGGTGATCTCTCCCTTGTGGAAGAGGACTGCGTTCTTGACGATGGAGAGGCCTAAGCCCGTGCCGCCCGTTTCTCTCGTTCGCCCTTGGTGTACCCTGTAGAATCGCTCGAAGAGCCGTGTCAGATGCGATTCGTCCGAGATCCCCACTCCCGTGTCGTAGAATGAAAAGTAGAGATAATCCTCGTCCTTGCGGTAAAGATCGATGATGATCTGTATGTTTTCGCCGCCGTAGCGGATGGCATTCTCCGTCAGGTTGCGGAAGATGGCATAGAGCAGGCTCTCATTGCCGGTCAAAACGGTATCGGACGGTAGATTCGGCCGGAAGGATATGCGATGCGCCGTAAAGTCCGAGGCGAAGTCCTTGCCGACTCTTTCCAGCAGTTCGCTCAGATTGATCGGGGAGAGCTTGAAAAGAGCGGGCGACTCGTCCAGCTTCGTGATCAGGCTCATGTCGTGGATCAGATCCGATAGCGCCAAGGTGCGATGATAGGCCTGTTGGAGGAAGTACTCGCGGGTGGCTTGGTCGGGGTTCTGCTCCAGGAGTGTTTCCAAATATCCGCGAATACTCGTTACCGGCGTACGTAGTTCGTGGGCTATATTGCCCGTCATCTCTTGTTTGATGCGGTGCATTTTCTCGTTTTCCGTCACATCGTTGAGTACCATTTCGAACCCACCGTCTTCGAATACGCCTGCTCGCAGGGAGAAGGCTTTGCCATGGCGTCTGATCCGGCTTTCGTAGGAGGTTGTTTTGCCCCCTCCTTTCACAAAGTCGAAAACAGGGGCAAAGAGGGGATCTTCCGCCAGCGTTGCTGCGCTGATGTCGTTGCAGTCGCTGATGGCATGCAGATACTGAACGAAAAGGCCGTTGAAGAAAAGAACTTCGTGTGCGGGGGTGAAAAAGCAAACTCCTTCGCGCGAATAGAGTACATGCTGGGCAAGGCGTTCGCGTTCGTAGTCGATTGCTTGCGTTTTCTCCCGAAGGTCCTGATAGTTGCGTGCGATTTTCCGGCTTACTTCGCCCAGCTCATCGTCGGGGAATGTCTCTCCCGCTGCTGCCGTGTCCGGGTTGATGGCCAGATCGCGAAGGCGTCTGACGGCTCCGCTCGTGCTGTGCGCCACCCGGCCGATGAGCAGGAGGGTGACGGCCAGGAGGGCGATAGCCCAATAGAAGAAGGGGGCATCCATCCGAAGCAGATAGCGCACTTCGGTATTGTAGGGGAGAGCTACCCGTATGAAACGGGAGCCGATCTTTTCGGCCAGGTAGAGATATTTGACTCCATCGGACTGGGAGATGCGTATGTCCGTCCCATGCCGATGACGGGAGGCAGCTACGACCTCGGCACGCGCCGAGTGGTTCTGCATTTGCTCCGAGCTGTCTATCACATTATCGAAGAGGACTACGCCCTTGTGGTCGATGATGCTGACGCGTATGGAGCGGGGGAGAAGGGGCAAAATGTGGCCGAGTCTGTGCCGATAGTCGGCCGTGGTGTCGGGGGCGGCTTTGTCTATAATGGATACGTATTCTGCCAGCCGATCCTCAAGAGCTTGTTTTTTGATCGTTCGCTGCCGCCACTGTCCTATCAGGATCACTCCTGCAAAGAAGAGCAGGAAAAGACATCCGAATCGGAGGAAGAGTTTGCCCTTGATGTTCAGTCGCATAGGAGAGCGGGATTGAACCGATAGCCGTAGCCCGAACGGTTGGTCAGCATGGGAGCACATACACCGAGTTTTTTGCGAAGCCGGGTAATGTGTACATCGACCGTTCGTTCGGTGATATAAGGCGTTTCGCTCCAGACCTTCTCGATAATCTCGCTACGGGAGAGCACGCGGTCGGAGGAGCGAACGAGCAGGACGAGCAGTTCCATCTCGGTCTTGGTCAGCTGTACGGGTTCGCCGGCCACGAATACTTCTTTGGTCTCCGGATTTATTTGCAGATCGCCGCAGACGATCAGGCGGGATGAAGCATGATGTTCGTCTTTCGCGCCTGTCGAACGACGCAGGACGGCTCGGACGCGGGCAACGACTTCTTTGATGGAGAAGGGTTTGGGGATGTAGTCGTCTCCTCCGACCGAAAAGCCCGTTAGCATATCGTTCTCGGTATCCTTGGCCGTAAGGAATATAATAGGAGTGGTGTCGCGCCTTTCTCGGAGGGTCTCGGCCATCTTGTATCCGGACATGCCGCCCATCATCACATCCAGCAGGATCAGGTCGAAAGGAACGGAGAGCGTGATCAGGGCTTCTTCCGCGGAATGGGCGCTGCATACCTCGAAGCCTTCGCTTCGGAGGTTATAGGCCAGGATTTCGCATATGCTGTGGTCATCGTCCACTATCAGGATCTTATATGCCATGCTGTCGTTGCAAAAGTTTGGATACCAAAGATATGGAATAATGGAAATGGAGCTGTCCGGAGCAGTAAAAAGAGGTGGAGGTAACCCGGGGTTGTGTCAAAGTCCATTCTTTGCACAGCCCCGGTTCGGTTCGTAAGAATGCGCAAAAAGTGTAAGGTGCTTCTCCTAATCGGCTTTGCTTTTGTTGTGCTTGAGCACTTTTGCATCCACATAGAATACGATCTCCTCCACGATATTGCCGCAGTGGTCGCCTATGCGCTCCAGCTTGCGGATCAGTAGCAGCAGCTTCAGACCGCAGTAGATGTGTTCGGGATGCTCCGTCAGGAACTGGGCAAGGACCTTGGGGGCTGCATGATAGATGGCATTCACCTCTTTGTCGCGGGAGAATATCCGACCCGCTATTTGGGTGTTTTCGCTTTCCAGTGCCACGTAGCAATCCGATAGCATGCCCTGCAGGACGGTAAACATCTGTTCCATTTCGAGCTTTTCTATCAGAGATGCCGGGATGTCTTGGCAGTCTTCATCGAGCACATGCATAGCGATGCCGGCGGCAAAGTCGCCTATCCGCTCCAGCGTGCTGCAGATCTTCATCAGCGAGAGGGTCAGTCGCAGGTCTATGGCCACGGGGCTATAGAGGGCTATGTAGTTCTCGCAGTCGCTTTCGATCTTCAGTTCACATACATCCACTCGTTTCTCCCTGCTGATTACTTCGCGTGCCAGATCGGTGTCGTTCGTCAGAAAGGCCTGACGGGCTTTCTCCAGTTGGGATAGCACGAGCTGCCACATGCGGTTTACTTCCTCTTTGAGGAGGATCATTTCTTGTTCGGTATGCTTCATTGCAGTTTCCTTGTTTGAATTTAAGTGTTTGGGAGGGGAGAACGATCAGCCGAAACGGCCGGTAATGTAGTTCTGCGTTTGTTCGGAATCGGGCGACAGGAACATCTTCTTCGTATCGCTGTATTCGATGAGTTGGCCGAGCATGAAGAACCCCGTCTTGTCGCTCACGCGTGCTGCCTGCTGCATATTGTGTGTGACGATTACGATCGTGTACAGCTCCTTGAGTCCATGTATCAGCTCCTCTATCTTAGCTGTGGAGATGGGGTCGAGAGCCGATGCCGGTTCGTCCATGAGCAGGACGGAAGGGGAGATGGCCAAAGCTCTGGCTATACAGAGACGTTGCTGCTGGCCACCGGACAGGGCAAAGGCGGATTTCTTCAGTTTGTCCTTTACTTCGTCCCAGAGTGCAGCCGCGCGTAGGGACTCCTCCACTCGTTGGGCAATGAATTGCTTATCGCCCATCGAATTGACGCGCAGGCCGTATGCCACATTCTCGAAAATGGATTTGGGGAAAGGGTTTGGTTTCTGAAATACCATACCCACCTTCTTGCGCAGGTCGTCTACGGATATGGATTTGTCGTGTATGTTCACGCCATCTATCAGGCATTCCCCCGTGAGGCTGGTTTCCTCGATCAGGTCGTTCATGCGGTTGAACAGGCGCAGGAAGGTGGACTTACCACAGCCCGAAGGACCGATGAGTGCCGTTACCGTATTGCTCTCCATCTTCATGCTTACCGACTTGAGGGCGTGGAAGTCGCCATAGAAAAAGTCTATATTTTTCGCTTCTATCATTGCTGTTTAGGCAGATTGTTTCTTGTTTTTGGACATATAGGATCTGATACCCGTAGCTATCAGGTTCATCAGTAGTACGATGGTGATCAGCACAAGAGCGGTGCCGTAAGCTATCGGCCGCGAGGCTTCAATGTCCGTTCCGCTGGTGGCTATCACGTAGAGGTGGTATGGCAGTGCCATGACCTGATCGAATATGCTCGAAGGGAGCTTTGGCAGGAAGTAAGCGGCAGCAGTGAAGAGGATGGGAGCCGTCTCGCCGGAGACCCTTCCGATGGAGAGGATGAGGCCCGTCATAATATCCGGAAAGGCTGCAGGCAGTACCACCCTGAATATCGTCTGCAGCTTACCTGCCCCCAGGGCATAGCTACCGGTGCGGTATGAATCGGGTACGGCTTTCAGTGCCTCCTCCGTCGTTCGGATCACGAGGGGCAGTGCCAGCAGACCGAGTGTGAGCGAGCCGGCGATGATAGAATCGCCGAAACCCATGGTATTCACGAACAGAGCCATACCGAACAGCCCGAATACGATGGAGGGAATGCCGGCCAGATTGTTGGTCATGATGCGGATGATGCGTACAGGCCACCCGTTGCGTGCATACTCCCGTGTGTATATGGCGGACATGATCCCCACCGGGAAGGCCACGAGCATACTGCCTGCCACGAGGCAGAGTGTACCGACGATGGCCGGATAGATACCGCCTGCCGTCATCCCTTCGGTCGGAGCTGTGGTGATAAACTCCCAGTTGATTACCCCGATACCATTATAGATAATGAATCCGAGCAAGGCCATCAGTAGCACCAATATGGAGAATCCGAGTATCCGAAAGGTGAGAAACGCTATGCGTTCGCTGTTTTTCTTGTTCAATACCATTGTTTAGACCGATGCTTTGGGTTGTTTCTTGGAGATTACTTCAGCCGTTATGCTGATGATCATCGTGATCACGAATAGAATACATCCCAGCAGGAAGAGTGCCTGATAGTGGGAGCTACCTGCAGGTACCTCGCCCAGCTCTGCTACGATCGTGGCCGGAATGGTTCGTACCGATTCGAAGAAGGAGGTGGGCATGACGGCTGCATTGCCTGTAACCATGAGCACGGCCATCGTCTCCCCTATGGCTCGGCCGATCCCCAGTACTACGGCGGCCGATATGCCCGATTTGGCATAAGGTATCACGACTTTGTAGACCGTCTGCCAGCGGGTAGCCCCGAGAGCCAGACTGGCTTCTCGCATGGATCGGGGAGTATTGTTCATGGCGTCCTGAGCCACCGTGATGATGGTGGGCAAGGCCATGATGGCGAGGATGAGGCTGCCCGTAAAGGCCGTTTCGCCGACGGAGAGACCGAAGGTTTGCTGTACCCAGGGTACCAGCACGACCAATCCCCAGAAGCCGTAAACGACGGAGGGTATCCCTGCCAGTAGTTCGATGGCCGGTTTGAGTATCTTGCGAATACGCCCCGAAGCCAGTTCGGACAGGTAAATGGCTACACCCAGGCCCAACGGAAGGGCCAGAGCGATAGCTCCCAAGCTAACCAGTAGCGTGCCTAATATAAGCGGGAGAATACCGTATAACGGGGCGGGAGAAGCCGTAGGCATCCACTCCGTTCTCCCGAAGAAGTCGCTAAGCGAAATGTCGCCCGTGTCCATAGCCCGTACTACTCCGCTGTCCGCAGGAGCATATTTCTGCGGCAGGAAAGCGATGATGCCCGGATTGGCTGCGATCACCTCTCCTATCTTATCGGGGAGGAGCGCATAGTTCTCGCCTAATTCTTCCTCGCTGTAGATAGAAAACAGGTCATCGATACGGAAGAGCATGATATCCTGATCGTCTCCTCCCAGTTGGCTCCAATTGGTTATTTCTCCATCGAAAATCCGTTTGATGTCATGTGGCGACAGCTTCTGTACTCGGTTGTCGGCATGGCGATAGAGGGCGTATCCCTCTTCAATCACGGGCGAACGGAAAAGGCCGAGCCCTTCATTGAAGAGGAACAGTGTGATAAGCACAATAGCGATGCTCGTAATGGCACCGCTAAGTGTAAAAAGAGCCTCTACCATCCGTCCGAGGATTTTCTGTAGGAACTTCATAATTTGTGTTGAGGCTTGTGTTTATCTATTGGGGAAGGAGCTTATTTGATGCTGATAAAGCCGACTTTGTCTACGATGTCCTGCCCTTTGGGGGAGAGAACGTAATTGACAAAAGGCTTTACTTTGGCTTCTGATCGTGTGTCGTAGTAGTAATAGAGCGGACGTACGATCGGATAGCTCTTATTCTTGGCATTGGCTACCGAAGGGGCCGTGAAAGTCTTGCCCGAATCGAAGGAAACGGACAGGGCCTTTACTTCTTTGTTCAGGTAGGCAAGTCCTACATATCCAATGGCACCTGCCGTCTGACTAACTGACTGAATAATGGCTCCCGTGGCCGGCATACTCATGATACCGTTCATATAGTTCTTATTGCCGAGTACGACTTCCTTGAAGAATTCGTAAGTGCCCGAAGAGGTCTCACGAGAGTAGGGTACGATCTTCATATCGGCACCGCCTACCTCTTTCCAGTTCTTGATCTTGCCTGTGAAGATGCCTTCCAGCTGCTGACGCGTGAGCTTGCCGACTTTGTTGGACGGATGCACCACTACGGCCAGAGCATCGTATGCGATCACTACCTCCTTGACCGAGCGGCCGCTCTCCTGTAGTTTCTGGCGCTCTGAGAATTTGATTCGGCGCGAAGCCTGTGCGATGTCAGTAGTACCGGACATCAGTGCTGCTATGCCGACTCCGCTCCCTCCACCGGTGATGGTCAGGCGAGCAGACGGGTTCTCTTTCATATACTGCTCGGACTCCTTCTGTGACAAAGGCAATACTGTGTCGGATCCCTTGATACGCTGTGCCTGAAGAGAGAAAGTCATAATGGTAAGCATCGCTCCGGCAAAGAGTGTTTTCTTCATTTTCATTTTAGTTTTTTGAATCGTGTGTAATTGGGTTTCTTATTACCTGAGCCAAAAGTATAGCCCACTTATTACGCCCATATGTCAGGATTGTTATGAATTTGTTACAACAGCTCTTTTGCTATGATTCCGATGTTTTTCTTCCGCCGATCTCCTTCCCCTTGATAATACGAGAAGGCCGAAACCTCGGGTGGAATACCTGAGGTCTCGGCCTTTGTATGTGTAGCGTCGGGTTCGTTTCTTCCCGTGCGCTTGTGTGCTATGTGATCAGAATTTGTACTGTACGCAGAGGTAGAGACGGTTGTCCTGACGGTCCTTTGTGTAGGAGGAAAGAGACGCGGTTTTCTCGTTGTTTACCCATTCGTGGTAGGCCGTAAGTTTGATGGACGATGTCGCTCTCCAGATCAGTCCCAGACCCAAGGTTTGGTATGCGATGTCTGCTTTCCCGGTGTAGCCCTTGCCGATTTCGTCTTTCGAAACCTTCGTATTCGGGTCGTACCAGTCGTATTTGGCAATAGCAGTGAAAGGTAGAGTGGCTATATCCTGTGCCAGCAGTATGTAACCGCCCGAGACGGGGCGGATATAGGTGTCGGCCGTCGGCAGAGAAGAGGAGTTCGGGCTTTTGCTGGAAGCATCCGTGCCGGGCTGCGTTCCACTGATAAATTCGCCACGAAGACGTGTCATACCCGTTGTGCTGCTGTAATAGGAGAATTGGGCATCCACGCCGTAGTAGCGACGCGTGGCGAATGCGCCTTTGTTGCCCTCCTTGTCATCGAGTTCGAAGTCGCTCCCGTTCATGCGGAATACTTTGGTCGACCCTTGATAAACGCCACCGCTATATAAAGATGCTCCTATCCCCCACTCGATGGCGTTGCCGATGGTATTGCCGGCAGAGATCCGTCCGATAAAATCTTTGCGGTTGTCGATCTCCGGCTTGATGCCGTTACCGGCGAAGAGTCCGGCTTCGAGCTTGAGGAAATGCCATGGAGAGGTTTTACCTGTCTGGAGTACAACCTTGGCTCCCAGATCGCGCTCATTAGGGAAAAGGGTACGGAAGATCATAGAGCGTTCGGGCGATTCCCGGCGTGAAGAGGAGTAGCCTATTTCATGACCGAAGGGACGATCGAATAAGCCGGCACGGATCGAGCTGGCATCTCCGAGCGGTGATTTCAGATCCATGTATGCATCTTTCAGCCCTACGCCTTTTTCCGTAACGTCCATTTGCAATACGACGCCACCCCACTTGTCCCCATAGGCGAATTTGAGGTGTCCGCGGCGGATACCGATACGGTTGAAAGCCTCGTCCGTATTCTCATTGGGGCTGCCCACATTGAGAGAAGCCTGCTTCTCTCCATGCTGGAAGTACCCCTGCACGTAGCCCGAGATCTTGATTTTCTTGTTTTCCCGAGTGACCTCTTCCTGTGCCGCCACACGCTCCTCCAGAGTACGGATAATGCTGTCTTGTCGGTTGTTTTGAGCGAAAGCTGCCATGCCGGAGAGGCAGAAGCAGATTGATAGAATCAGATTCTTGTTCATATTCATCTTGTATTATTCTTGTCACAAAGGTAGACCGTGGTTATTACAAACTCATTGCGTCCCGGCTACCTTTCAAATATCAAATTTCCGAAGCACGTGTCTTTGGTCATGCCATTCGGACGTTACGAACATAAATCATTTCAGCATGGTTCGCAAATTTCTGCTTTTATAAGGAAACCTTTTACGGGTAGTTCTGCTGTATTATTGCCTTGGCCGGATTTACTTAGCTGTATCGGTAGCCCGTCTATTTTTATAGTAAAACATATAGTCTTCGTGGCCTATGGAAGGTAAGATGTGGGGCTATTGACGGGTTCAATATGTGTATAAATGGTTTCTGTTGCAGGTGGGGGAGTTAATGCCTACCTTTGTTTCACAACAAAAAAGAAAGAAATAATTAAAAACGTAGAAGATTATGAAAAAGATTCTTGAAGTAACAGGTTTGAAAGAGCAGAATCTTGCTCCCGTAGTGAAAGGTTTGTCCGGTCTGTTGGCTGACCTCCAAGTGTATTACTCCAATCTTCGCGGATTCCACTGGAATATCCGTGGCGCAGAGTTCTTCGTTCTGCATGAGCAGTACGAGAAGATGTACGATGACCTCGCAGGAAAGATCGACGAAGTAGCTGAGCGTATCCTCCAGCTTGGTGGCAAGCCTGAGAACCGCTTCAGCGAGTACCTGAAAGTGGCTGAAGTGAAGGAAGAGCACGATCTCGTTTGTGCTGCAAGTACACTGAAGAATGTGTCCGACACGCTGCAGATCATCATTGCCAAGGAGCGTGACATCGCAGAAGTTGCCGGTGAGGCCGGTGATGAGGTAACTGTGGATCTGATGATCGGTTTCCTCTCTGAGCAGGAGAAGCTCGTTTGGATGCTGTCTGCTTATGCCGCAAAGTAAAAAACTCTTGAGGATGGGGCAAGGTTAAAGTACCAACCCCAAAAGAAAAAAGCGATGTTCGAAAGAGCATCGCTTTTTTGTTGCTGTATCTCTGTTGGCTAAATGCGAATCGGAGACCGGCAGCTTTATTCCAGGACTTCTTTGTTACCCTGTGTAATGAGAGCATTAGCTTCGCGAATGTGGCGGCGGTTCTTCCGTACCTGACGGTAGTAGATGAGGCAGGTAGTCAGGAAGTAGACGATCGTGTGTAGCCAAAGAGCCATGTACTCGCTATTGACCTCTCGTAGATTGGCACCCATGGACTTGATTTTGATGTATCCGTTGATGCCGAATGTAGAGGGGAAGAGATGGGAGACAATGCGCCAGCCCTCCGGTATGGATGCACCCGGCCACGACACTCCGGAGATAAAGAGGAGCGGTACGGAAGTAAAGACGAAGATCATCATACAACTTTCACGATGGCGTACTAAGACAGAGAGCGACATGGCGAAGAAGATGCAAGCCAGCAGATAAGGCAGGGCAAAGAGAATCAGATCCATCGCTTCTGCCAGCTGGATAAAGCCGAACATACGAGGCACGATAACCAGCGTATAGCACAGCACTGGTACGTAGATGGTCAGATAGGCCAGCCCCTTCCCAAAGACAATACGGAGTGCACCGGAGTAGTGGCTGATGTCCGTAGGCACGAGATCGTGAAACTTATTTTTCTCACGCGCCGTACCGGCCGAGAGGCCTATACCGAGCAGGAGTGTCTGCTGTATGATCAGGATGAGCACGGCAGGTAGTAGGAACGAAGCGAAGCCGGCGGACGGATTGTACAGTGCCACGTCCTCATAGTTGATGGGGTAAGAGATGATCTCTCCCTGACGCTCCGTAGCACCCACGCTGCGCGCTATCTTGATCTCCTTGTTCATCTCCAGCGAAACTTGTGTATTGGCAATGAGCAGGCTCTTGTAGTAGAGCAGTCCACTCATATCGCAGTAGAGGGAAATATGGGCCTTTCTGCCGGTATTGAGTTGTTGGGAGAAATCCTCCGGAACATAGATGATACCATAGGCATTGCGCCTGCGGATCTGTTCCTTGGCTTCCTCCATGTCGGTGCAGTGCCCTACGATGCTTACTTCTGGAGTGGCATCTACCCTTCGCAGGTAGTCACGACTCGATGCCGAGTTCGATCTGTCCACCACCATGGCCGGTACATCGCGTACCACTTCGAGGCTGTATATATAGCTGTAGAGAAGTGGGTAGAGGAGGGGTACTATGATGAAAAAGATGACCATACCCATATCTCTGAACGTCTTGCATAGCTCGTACCTCCATATGGCAAAGAGGTCTAAGAACATCGTCAGGAAGAATGCCGTAGAAAAGCGTCGAGGCTGTTTCGGAGTAATATCGGACATGTCAAGAGACGTATTTGTGGGTTAGGAGTATGTGCTTGAGCCGGCGAAGGAGCAGCAGTGGCAGCAGTGCGAAGATGACGAAAGCGAGGATATTGGTCCAGGCATATTGCAGTGAGAATCCGTCCAAAGCACTGGTCACGTAAGTTAGATAGTAATGCCTCAACGGGAATAGCACGCTGGCGGGCTGTATGATGGTGGGCATACCGAGAACGGGAAATGAAGCTCCGCATATGGAAAAGGAAATAATGCCCCACAGAGAAGCAAAGCTAAGCCCCAACCTCATCGTCGGCAGGGTGACGAACATGAGTACGCCCAAACCCTGACAAGCGAGGATGAAGAGATACATAAGGATCAGCATCGGCATAAAACCACCATTGATCGGGTAGGAGAGGAAGCCGTACAGATATACGTCTATAAAAGTGCCGATAAGCATGAATGCCACCGTTTGGGGTAGCAGCTTGCCCAAAAGAGCGATGGACATGCTGCCGCCGGCCATTTCCATCCATTCGCGAGCTGTCGACCTCTTGATCTCCATGGCTATGCTACACACTGTGACCATAAAGATCAGCAGACCCAGCACGCCGGGTATCATGATGTTGCTCAAGTAGATGGAGTAGTTGAGCCACGGATTGCCTATGGAGTGGGTGTCGATGACGATCGGCTGCAGCCACTCCATGGCCTGGCTTTCGGTGGCTCCCCGGGCATACAGCTGCGAACGAGCGGCTGCACCGGCTACCAGCTCGCTGATCATCTTATTGTCCCTGAAGAGGAGCGAACCGCCCACCATATAGGCATAGTTGGTATAGAAGGAGAGCTTGGGTTGCTTCTGTGCGTAGGCATCCCGTGTCATTCCCTCAGGGATATAGTAGTAACCGTATATCTCACCTCGCTGTACCGCCAGCCGAGCCTCGCGTACGCTCTCGAACTGCTTGACGATTTGGGTTTGCTCCATCGAATTGAGGTGGCGTGCTATGGTGCGCGACGTCTGTGTACGATCGAGATCCACAACCCCTGCAGGCAGGTTCTGCGGCAAACCCATATCCATGATAGAGGGGAAGAAGAGACAGCAAAAGACAGGAGCTATCACCATGCAGAAGAGGAAGAGGGCGCGACTCGACAGTTGTCGTACCTCTCTGCGCATGGTGGCTATAAGGGCTGTCCCGTGCATGACCTTACTGCTCATCGTTACTTGCGTATGATCACGGACATACCCGGGCGTAGTTTTTGTGCCTTGTCATTATCGACGAGGGTAGCCTTTACCTCGAACGTTTTCAGGTCGTACTGCCCCGTTGTCTTGGTCGCTTTCCAAGCCGCGTAGGTACCCATGTTCTTGACAAATGTGATCTTGAAGCGTACTTTTTCTTCATTCAGAGCAGGTACTACCGTCTCCAGGACGCTTCCCATGGCCATATTGCCGAGGAAATCCTCCCGAACGGCAAAGCTCGCCCACATATCGTTCATCTCGGCAATGTTCATGATAGGTGCGCCGGTGCCTACGAGTTCGCCGGCTTTGGGGAATATCTCCGACACTTCGCCGGCCCGTGGGGCTATGAGGTAGGTTTCATTGATGTACGACTCCACCTCGGCGACAGCCCCTCTGGCCCTATCGACGAGGGCAGAAGCCGCCAACTTGTCTTCGCGTTCAGCACCGTTGCGAGCCATATTGTACTGGGCTTCGGCCGCTTTTTGCGTAGCGATAGCCGCATCGCGCTGCGCTGTGGCTTCGTCCAACTTCTGAGCCGGCACAACTCCTTGGTCATAGAGGTTCTGCACGCGCTGGTACGTCTTGGTCGCTATGGCTACGCCGGCTTGTGCTTTCTGCCACATCTCATAGGCTGCCTGTATCTGTTCGCTGCGTGCCCCTTTGAGAGCCTTGGCATTCTGAGCCTGTGCAGCCGCTTCGGCAGCCCTTGCCTGTTCCATCTTGGCTGCTACGTCGGGGGCTTCGATGATGGCGAGGGTATCGCCGGCCTGTACCTGCTGCCCTTCGGATACCCTAAGCTCCTTGATGCGCCCGGGTACTTTGCTGGACACCCGGTATTCGGTCACTTCGATCTGTCCTTGGATAATCTCCTCGGCAGGTTTGAGCATGAAAAACCCAACGATCGTCACCACTGCGATGACTCCCAGCAAGAGGAGAAAAGCCGGGAATACGATATTACGTTGTTTGTTGTCCGTCATAATGATAATATGTTTGATCAGATGAATAACGAAATAAGGAAAAACGGTATCATTCCGAAACGACTTCTTCCGGAGAGAGGTGTCCCGAAGCCTTGCGCAGCATCAGTTCGGTCAGTTTCACATCGATCTGTGCATCGATCTTTGCAGACCGGGCCGATAGCCATGCCGTCTGCGCTTCCAGTACGTTGGAGGCCGTTATGATGCCCTCACGAAAACCTACATTGGCATAGCGCAGGTTTTCTTCTGCTTTCTCCATATTCTTCGTGGCCATGACAAGGCGTTTGCCTGCCTCCCGTACTTTGAGGACACTTTGGGAGAGCTGCAGCTCGATGCTTTCGCGTGCTTTGGCAAGCTGTTGGGCTGCGATGCGAGCTTCCGCTTTGGCCGCTCTTACCTTATGCGTGCCTTGTCCCCAGTGCCAGATGGGAACCTTGAGCATCACACCCACATTCCACATGCCTCCGAATTTGTTCTCGAAGCCGTTGAAGGAGGACGGATTAGTCACTATATAGTTGCCCACGAAAGCCAGCGAAGGCAGATATTCCGACCGTGTAAGCCGTATCTTCTGTTTGGAGATTTGCTCTAACAGGGCGAGGCTCTTGAGTTCGGGACGGTTGTCGAGCGTATATTGCAGGTCGGCCTCTGCCGGAGCAATGGCTGTCGGCAGTTCTTCTTGCCCTTCGTCTGCGAGGACGATCTTCTCTTCCAGGGGTAGTCCTATCGTTTGGCACAGGAGCATGCGCGAGAGGCTAAGCCCGTCCTCTACCTTGGCGAGCGTCATCTCCGCTTCGTTCACTTTTACCGATACGTTGAGACCGTCGGCACGGGTGGCCAATCCCTCCTTGATGAGCTTCTGAACATCGTTGTCGAGCTTCGTCAGCAACTCCAGATAGCTCACGGCAAGGCGGTGCTTATTGGCCAGGGAAACTACCTGCCAATAGGCTTGGTCGGTGGCGAGGATCACATCCTGCTGTCCGGTCTTGTGCTGCCAGTGTGCTATCTCTTCTGCATAGCGCGTGATGCGATTGTAGGCATATATCTTGCCGCCTACGTACAGCGGTTGGGTCAGGGTCAGTACACCGGCATAGACGTTCCGAGTGTCGGTGCGGAGGGCATCGACAAGGTGTGTGCCGAAGGCATTAAGCCCCTGACTCGTCTGGGCGGCTATCTGCGGCATCATGGATCCGATAAGGGGAGCCAAATCGGGATGCTGGGCGAGGATGGACTGAATGGCCGTCGTGATGTAAGGATTCTGGCCTACGGCTGTGACAAGGTCGGTGCCGAGATTCTGGAGCTTGTGCTTCTGCTCGTCGCTCAGTAGTGATACTTCCTTTTGGTTGTGCAGATAGGTACCTGTGGCCGAGATCTCGGGCAGGTAGCTGGTGAAAGCGGCTTTGCGAGTACTGGTAGCCGCATTTATCTTCTCGCGACTTATGGCCAAGTCTCTGTTGTGCTCGAGAGCGAGGTGCCGGCATTCGTTCACGCTCAGTACTCTTTGCCCATATACAGGCCACAAGGAGCACGCCAAAACGCATGCGGTAATCAATCGTTTCATACCTGAGTCTTATTTGTCTCTATCACAAAAAAGGGGTTTCGATCGGATAGTTCCTACCGTGCCCCCATCTATTCTTCTTCGAACTTCGTCCCAAAGGTAAGGAAATGCGGCTGATAAATAAAAATCCAACAGTGAAAAAATGCAAGGGATTTTATACCAAGTGTTTCGAGTTAGAAAATTAACCAAGTAGGTTTTCTAAATGTTGGTCGGTCGATTTCCAACAAGAAGGGGATCAAAATCATAAGGATGTATTCTTCCCCCGAGGGCATAGCGGTAGGATGCGAATGTTTGCGATTCATTCGGCTTCGGCTTTTTGATTACATTTGCACACCGACAAAGCCTTTCGCTTGAAGGTAAATATCTGTATAACAGATAGATCTTGTCGTGTGAATAGAATTTGTATTGACGAATCATCAAACGATATGTATATGTACTCCGACTTCATCCTAATGTGCAAACGGTCGATGGTAGAGCCCTTTCTGCCATTTGCTTATTCGATATTCAGGGTTTTTGAACCGGTCGGACAGCCTTTCCTATTATGAAGTAAAGAGAGATAAAGCTTTCCCAATCCCCATCAAACAGATAAGGCACGCACTCGATTCATCTACGAATCAAGTGCGTGCCTCTTTTTTGTAAGCTCGTGAATCGGCCTTTTGAGCCGTCCGAACTATATATAAATCAGGTACGATTTATATACAAATAGAAAACGATTTATATATAAAACGAAAATGATCTGTATATAAATCGAATTTCATTTATACACAGATCATTCCTGTACTTCATTTAGTTGGATTTTCTTCCCTTTTTAGATTGAATCCAGCTTCCTTTTAGATGCTTATTTGGAATGATTCCAAGTTCGTCTTCGTTGTTGAAAACTTTTTTGGCTTGAGTTTTTAGCCTGTCACACCGTTTGGACTATCGGACGAGGTGCCGGCTTTTACAGCCGTATCAGTATCCGCGGAGGATTCGTTTGATGTCGTTTAGCTTATTGAGGGCCTCCAAGGGGGTGAGGTTGTCGATGTTCAGGTCGAGGATCTCCTCTCTGATTTGGGACAGGACGGGATCGTCGAGCTGGAAAAAGCTAAGTTGATAGCCGTCGATGCTCCTGCCTTTTTCGTCCCGGGGAAGCGTGGGCGATGCATTTTTTACCTTTTCGGAAGGGCCTCGTTTGGTGTCTTTGGTTTTCGGCTCTTCTCCCTCTATTCTCTCCCTTTCTTGTTCGAGCCGATGCAATATGTCCGTAGCTCGCTGTACGATATGAGGTGGCATGCCGCCGAGACGGGCTACCTGAATGCCGAAGCTGTGTGCACTGCCGCCCGGCTCCAATTTGCGAAGAAATAGCATCTTGCCGTCCACTTCGCGAGCCGATACATTGAAGTTGTGTACCCGATTGAGTTGCCCTTCCAGCTCGTTCAGCTCGTGGTAGTGTGTGGCGAAGAGGGTGCGTGGATGCGCTTTGGGATTGTCATGGATGTACTCCACGATAGACCAGGCTATGGAGATACCGTCGTAAGTGCTGGTACCCCGTCCCAATTCGTCGAATAGTACCAGACTGCGTGGGGTGAGGTTATTCAGAATATTGGAGGCTTCCTGCATTTCGACCATGAAGGTGGATTCGCCCATGGAGATGTTATCCGAAGCTCCCACCCGTGTGAAAATGCTGTCCACCATGCCGATACGTGCACTTTCGGCCGGTACGAAGGAGCCGATCTGTGCCATCAGAGAGATCAGGGCCGTCTGCCTGAGCAGAGCGGACTTACCGCTCATATTGGGGCCGGTGACGATGATGACTTGCTGGCGGTCTGTGTCCAAATAAATATCGTTGGCGATATAAGGTTCATCGGCCGGCAGCTGCTGTTCGATGACGGGGTGGCGGCCGGCTTTGATGTCGATGGTAAAGCTCTCGTCCACTACAGGGCAGATAAATCTGTAGCGACGTGCCGACTCGGCAAAGGAGAGAAGACAATCCAGAGAAGCCACCGCCTGACTGTCCTGTTGCAGAGGAGCCACGTATCGCTGCAGCTCGGCTACAAGCAGGGCGTATAGCTGTCCTTCGAGGGCGGCTATTTTCTCTTCGGCTCCGAGTATTTTCGTTTCGTACTCTTTCAGTTCTTCCGTAATATACCGTTCGGCACTGACGAGCGTTTGCTTGCGGATCCACTCGGCCGGCACCTTGTCCTTGTGCGTGTTGCGCACTTCGATATAGTAGCCGAATACATTGTTGTAAGCTACTTTGAGGCTGGGTATTCCCGTTCGCTTTATTTCCTGCTGCTGTAGTTTGATCAGGTAATCTTTGCCGCTGTATGCCAGTGCGCGCAGTTCGTCGAGCGTGGCATCGACACCATGTGCGATGACGGGACCGCGACCGAGAGCGGCCGGAGCGTCCGGCATCACCTCACGCAATATCCTGTCGCGTAATTCCGTACACAGTTCCAACTTTTCTCCCAGTGCGCGCAGATTCTCTTCGTCTGCTTGGGTACAAACTGCCTTGATCGGTTCGAGTGCCTGCAGGGCAACGCGTAGCTGTACCATCTCTCGCGGTGAAATGCGTCCCATGGCGCCTTTCGTCACCAAACGTTCCAAGTCGCCTATCTCTGTCAGATGTTCGGCAATGATGGCTCGCTCTTCAGGATGTCGGAAGAAAAACTCCACCACTCGCTGTCGGGCTTGTATGCGTGCAGGGTCTTTGAGTGGGAATACGATCCACTGTCTCATACGCCTTGCTCCCATAGGCGTTATCGTATGGTCGATGATGTCGAGCAGGCTCTTGCCTCCTTCGTTCATCGGGCTAAGCAATTCCAGGCTTCGGACGGTGAACTTATCCAAGCGTACATACCGGTTTTCATCCAGTCGGCTCAGCGAAGTGATGTGTTGTAGCTGATGGTGCTGTGTCAGATCGAGATAGTTCAGCACGGCTCCGGCTGCCGTTACGGCTATCGAAAGCTCTTCCAGCCCGAAACCTTTGAGGCTTTTCAGGTCAAAGTGCTTGAGTACGCGTAGTCGATTGTTCTCCGAGGAGAAAGCCCAGTCCTCCATGTCGAAGATAAATCCGCTCCAGTGGAAGAGATCGTTGAAGCGAGACCGCTCCGACCGTTCCACGAGGATTTCCTTCGGGCGGTAGTTGGTCAGGAGTTTTTCCACATAGTCGGCATTGCCTTGTCCGGCCATAAATTCGCCGGTGGATATGTCCAGAAGAGAAATACCGAAGACCTCCTTGCCGCAGGAGATGGCTGCAAGGAAATTGTTCTCCTTATGAGAGAGCACATTGTCGTTGGTCGATACGCCGGGAGTGACCAGCTCGGTAATGCCTCGTTTGACCAGCGTTTTGGTCTTTTTCGGATCTTCCAGTTGGTCGCATATGGCCACGCGCTTGCCGGCTCGTACCAATTTGGGCAGATAGGTATCCAGCGCATGATGAGGAAAGCCGGCCAATTCGACAAACTGGGCAGCACCGTTGGCGCGCCGTGTCAGCGTTATCCCCAAGATCTCGGAAGCCACGATGGCATCCTCCGAAAATGTTTCGTAGAAATCTCCCACCCTGAACAGCAGGATAGCATCGGGGTGTTTTTGCTTGATCTGAAAGTATTGGCGCATCAAAGGCGTTTCTACCACAGGCTTTGCCATCGTGAAAAAAGTTGATTGGATAAGAAAAAACGCAAGCGAAGCACATTGTCCCCGGAGAGCTTGACGGGGACTGTGTCAAAATTCATTCTTGGCACAGCTCCCTTTTAGGTACGTAAGAATGCCTAAAGTACAGGGCACTGAGGCTGAAAGGAGCGTACTGTGAAGTACGTGACTGAAGCCGAATGTCGCGCAACGCAGTAATTTGCGCATTATGACACACCGCCATCTCAGCGGTCAATGCACTCCGCTTAGAGAGGTTATGGGTAAAAAGAGAAGGGGATAGAGGGAATAGGGCTTGAGTGGATTACTCTTCGCCCTCCTCTTCCTTCATGTTGTGGAAGACGTTTTGCACGTCTTCGTCTTCTTCGATTCGCTCGATGAGCTTCTCGATCTGTTCGCGCTGCTCGGCGGTCACCTCTTTCGTATCGTTGGGTATGCGGACGAATTCGGCCGAAGCGATCTCATAGCCTGCATCTTCCAGATATTTCTGGATGTTGGAGTTCTCCGAAAAGTCACCGTAGAGAATGATCTCGTTTTCGTCCTCTTCCAGTTCGTCCACACCGTAGTCTATCAGTTCGAGTTCAAGGCTTTCCAGATCCATATCGTCTTTCTTGACGATGTGGAATACGCATTTGTGCTGGAAGAGGAATTCCAAGCTGCCGGAAGTACCGAGCGATCCGCCATGTTTGTTGAAGTAGCTGCGTACATTGGCCACGGTACGTGTGGTATTGTCCGTAGCTGTCTCCACGAAGATCGCGATACCGTAAGGACCATAGCCCTCATAGTTCATCTCTTTGTAGTCCGTATAGTCTTTGGAGGTAGCTTTTTTGATGGCGCGTTCCACGTTCTCCTTCGGCATATTCTCCTTCTTGGCTGTCTGCACGAGGATACGCAGACGCGGATTGGTCTCCACGTCGGGGCCGCCTTCTTTGGCAGCGATGGTGATTTCCTTTCCTAACTTGGTGAAGACGCGGGCCATATTGCCCCAGCGTTTCATTTTCCTTGCTTTACGATATTCAAATGCTCGTCCCATAATGATATGTCGATTCTTATTTTGTCGATTTTCGTTTGATTGTCAGCGGAGTTGCGCACCGAGCTTTTGCTCCAGAGTCGTCCGTATCTTAGCCATGATAGCCTCTATCTGTTTGTCGTTAAGCGTCTTCTCATCATTGCGCAGGAAGAAGCTCACGGCATAACTCTTCTTTCCGGCAGGCAGGTTCTTTCCCTCGTACACATCGAATAGTTCCACCCTGCGCAGCAGTTTCTTCTCACAGCCACGAGCCAGTGATTCTATTTCGGCAAAGGAAACAGCCTTGTCCAAAAGCAATGCCAGATCCCTCTTTACTTCGGGGAAGCGAGGTAGATCGCGTGCCTCCAATTTGTATCGGGCCGATTCGCTCATGAGGGCATCCCAAAGCAATTCGGCAAAGTAAACGGGTTGCTCGATGTCGAAGCGTTTGATCAGTTCCGTTGATACCGTTCCGAATGTACCCAACAGTTTACCCGAACGAGTCTTGACCTCCATGGCAGATGCGTACAGATCATTGTCAGCTGTCTCCAGCGTATAAGCTCCGGTTTCGATCCCTACGCGGCAAAGTACCTGTTCTACCACAGCTTTCAGTTCAAATACCGAAGTCGGTTCTTCGGGGTGTGCCCAGCTATTGTGCACCCGTTGTCCGCATATCCAAATGCCGAGGCGATCGTCCTCTGCATAGGCAGCAAGGGGAGTCTCGTCCGTGCGCTTTGCGGCATGGAAGCGATAGCATTTACCCCATTCAAAGAGATAGAGGGAGAGATGCTTACGACGGAGGTTGTGGCTGAGCGTCTCCAATCCTCCGAATAGCAGAGTCTGCCTCATGCAGTTTAGCTCCTGACTCAGCGGATTCATCAGCTCCACGGCCATCTCTCTCGGATGGGCCTTAAGACCTTCGTAATAAGAACCGGCCGTAAGCGAATTGTTGAGTATTTCATTGAAGCCGGCTCCGACCAATTGTTCGGATACGACTGTTTGCCATTTGTAGCGACGATCCGTTTCTGTCTCGTGTCCCAGGCTGGCACGGATATAGCCCGTCAGCTCCACTTGGTTGTAGCCATAGATGCGCATGATCTCTTCGATCACATCTACATCGCGGGTCACATCCGTACGATAGCGTGGCACTTCCAATGTCATGACCCCGTCTTCTTCTTTGTTGATACGAATCTCAAGACTGTTGAGGATGCTCCTCACCATCTCAGGCTCTATCGTTCTGCCTATCACGCAGTTCACTTTCTCGAAAGACAAACAGATCCGGTGCGGTGGCAGGGGATTGGGATAAATATCTGTCATCCCACCGAGACAGCCGCCTGCAATCTCTAATATAAGCGAAGCCGCACGACGCAATGCCCAATCCGTACGCTCCGGATCCAATCCGCGCTCGAAGCGGAAAGAACTGTCCGTATTGAGACCCAATCGGCGAGCCGTACGGCGTACCATCGTCGGGTTGAAATTGGCACTCTCGAGGAATATATCTGTTGTTTTTTCCGTTACACCGGAGTGAAGACCGCCGAAAACGCCTGCCACACACATGGGATCGCCGTTCGAATCGCATATCATCAGATCCTCGGCCGTCAGCTTACGCTCCACTCCATCCAGTGTGACGAACGGAGTGCCTTCGGCCACTGTCTGCACATGAACTCGATCTCCTTTGATGAAAGCCATATCAAAAGCATGAAGAGGTTGGCCAAACTCATGAAGGACGTAATTCGTAATGTCTACGATGTTATTGATCGGACGCAGGCCGATCGCCAGCAATCTGTTGCGCAGCCATTCGGGGCTTTCTCCTACCGTAATATCTCTGATCACCAATCCCTGATAGCGTGGGCAAGCTGTGGCATCTGCTACTTTCACGTCTATTCGACTGTCGATGATGTCTGTCGGCAGATTTACCTCCGGCAGTTTGAGTTCTGCAGGTATGCCATTCCGTTTCAGGCTGGCCGCCAAGTCGCGTGCCACGCCATAGTGCGAAGTGGCATCTACGCGGTTGGGCGTAATGTCCACTTCTATGCAGTAATCACTTTCTACATGATAGTACTCGGCGGCAGGCATCCCCACGGATGCATCGTTCGGCAGGACGATAATCCCGTCATTCGACGAGCCTACACCGATTTCCACTTCGGAGCATATCATTCCGAAGCTCTCCACACCCCGAATCTTGGACTTCTTGATGGCAAACTCTTCTTCTCCATGATAGAGCGTGGTGCCCACCGTTGCCACTACCACCTTTTGTCCTGCGGCTACATTGGGCGCACCGCAGACAATTTGCAAAGTGGCATCCGCCCCCACATCTACCGTGGTGATATGCAAATGATCCGAATTCGGGTGCTCCTCACAAGTCAGAACATGGCCGATCACCAAACCTCGCAAACCACCCCGAATCGTTTCGATCTCTTCTACACCGCCGGTCTCCAGTCCGATAGAGGTGAGCGTATCGGCTATCTCCCGCGGAGAGAGAGTGCAAGGCAGGTACTCCAAGAGCCATTTGTATGAGATATTCATCTTTGTTACTCCTTAGTTATATATGTGCTTCAGAGACTCATGGGTCAGGTCTCAAACGCGATTATTATATGTAAGCCCACAAATTTAGCGTTTTTCTTGGGGAGTGTTTGTTTTATGTTCGTCTTGTGCCGCTTTGTACCATCCGAGTACTCTGCTTTCATTTCTCCCAAAGACTCTGTCATATCCATTTTGGTTTGAAAAATTCGGTGTATTTGGGGCTGTAAAACGTGGTCTGAGAATATTTTTGTTTTGGTGCGGGAGTTGAAAAAATCTCGCACCGGACCGAAAATATTCTCGCGCCATTTTTGGTAGATTTTGGTTTGAGATTTGGGCGATTTACGGCTCGATTTTCGGCTTGTGCGATTGGTGCCTCTGTTTTTTTCGACACCCTTCTCTTTCCCTTGTACCCTTTATTCCGGACCAACCGCCAACATTTCCGGCTGAAAAGTCTTTTTGCAGAGAAAATTTTCTTCTTCTCATTTTCCTCCTCTTTCAGCCTTTTTTCTCTCCTACGCGCGCGAACCATATTATATATATGCCTGTATTTTCGGTTTTTCTCATGGGTGATGTCTTTCCTTTTCCGCTTGTTTTGTGGGTATTTTTGAGGGAAAAATTCTTTGAAAGATTTGGTTGTAAAGAAAAAAGGAGTACTTTTGTGACCGCAAAAGCGATCCATGACCGATTTACCGAGGATGAAGGGGTTTTTCCGACAAGCGGGTCGGGGGTTCTTTTACGGGAAGGACGGCAAAACGCCTCCTTTATTCAAAGTCAGGCGAAAAAACGCCGATTGATTTTGCTGATTCGGAAAAAGGTTTTACTTTNCTCCTTTATTCAAAGTCAGGCGAAAAAACGCCGATTGATTTTGCTGATTCGGAAAAAGGTTTTACTTTTGCACCCACTGTCCGCCGCTTGATCGGCTCTGTTCCGTGAGGTGGGAGGATAGGGATTAAGACAGCGATCATTGACATTGTTCATACGAAGAACAAAAGTGTAGTACAAGAAAAAGAGGCGAGAGAAAAGGCTTCGTTCATTCTTTTGCATCTGCTNTACTCTGTCAAAGAGAAAGAAAAGACCGAGAGGGAAAAAGAAACCGAGGTGTACTACCTGATAAATCGAATTATCGTCAAGGATAATTTTTTCAGTCTGAGCTAAAACAAAACAGAAGCAAACAGAAACACAAATATGACAGTGGAGAGTTTGATCCTGGCTCAGGATGAACGCTAGCGATAGGCTTAACACATGCAAGTCGAGGGGCAGCATGAACTTAGCTTGCTAAGTTTGATGGCGACCGGCGCACGGGTGCGTAACGCGTATGCAACTTGCCTTACAGAGGGGGATAACCCGTTGAAAGACGGACTAATACCGCATATACTTATTCGGTTGCATGACCGGGCAAGGAAATATTTATAGCTGTAAGATAGGCATGCGTCCCATTAGCTGGTTGGTGAGGTAACGGCTCACCAAGGCAACGATGGGTAGGGGAACTGAGAGGTTTATCCCCCACACTGGTACTGAGACACGGACCAGACTCCTACGGGAGGCAGCAGTGAGGAATATTGGTCAATGGGCGAGAGCCTGAACCAGCCAAGTCGCGTGAAGGAAGACTGTCCTAAGGATTGTAAACTTCTTTTATACGGGAATAACGGGCGATACGCGTATTGCTATGAATGTACCGTAAGAATAAGCATCGGCTAACTCCGTGCCAGCAGCCGCGGTAATACGGAGGATGCGAGCGTTATCCGGATTTATTGGGTTTAAAGGGTGCGTAGGTTGTTCGGTAAGTCAGCGGTGAAAACTGAGCGCTCAACGTTCAGCGTGCCGTTGAAACTGCCGGGCTTGAGTTCAGAGGCGGCAGGCGGAATTCGTGGTGTAGCGGTGAAATGCATAGATATCACGAGGAACTCCGATTGCGAAGGCAGCTTGCCATACTGCGACTGACACTGAAGCACGAAGGCGTGGGTATCAAACAGGATTAGATACCCTGGTAGTCCACGCAGTAAACGATGATTACTAGGAGTTTGCGATATACCGTCAAGCTTCCACAGCGAAAGCGTTAAGTAATCCACCTGGGGAGTACGCCGGCAACGGTGAAACTCAAAGGAATTGACGGGGGCCCGCACAAGCGGAGGAACATGTGGTTTAATTCGATGATACGCGAGGAACCTTACCCGGGATTGAAATGTAGACGACGGATGGTGAAAGCCGTCTTCCCTTCGGGGCGTCTATGTAGGTGCTGCATGGTTGTCGTCAGCTCGTGCCGTGAGGTGTCGGCTTAAGTGCCATAACGAGCGCAACCCACATCGGTAGTTGCTAACAGGTTTAGCTGAGGACTCTACCGAGACTGCCGTCGTAAGGCGTGAGGAAGGTGTGGATGACGTCAAATCAGCACGGCCCTTACATCCGGGGCGACACACGTGTTACAATGGGAGGGACAAAGGGCAGCTACCGGGCGACCGGATGCGAATCTCGAAACCCTTCCCCAGTTCGGATCGGAGTCTGCAACTCGACTCCGTGAAGCTGGATTCGCTAGTAATCGCGCATCAGCCATGGCGCGGTGAATACGTTCCCGGGCCTTGTACACACCGCCCGTCAAGCCATGGGAGTCGGGGGTACCTGAAGGGCGTAACCGCAAGGGGCGCACTAGGGTAATACCGGTGACTGGGGCTAAGTCGTAACAAGGTAGCCGTACCGGAAGGTGCGGCTGGAACACCTCCTTTCTGGAGTTCGGACTGTAAAAGGAATTGTCCGTCCAAGGGGATAAGGAGATTAAGAAGCAGGTAGGGGTGAACCGTCGTGTTTCGGAGATTTATCCGAACGCGAAGGAATCCATCTATCGCCTTCGGTTTCGACTCTCGGCTTTTTTATTTTAAAAGAATCTTTACTGCACAGACTGCAATAGAAGCATCAGCTGTTCGACGTATGAATAAAACGAATATAACCTGCGGATATTCTCTGTGGCGCGCCTTGGGTGCGGCGGGGGGATGTCCGGGAGGGTTCTCTCTTAGAGCGATAAGAGAGAGAGAGAATAGACTTGAAAAAAACAGGAGTCTCTCCCTCCCCCGAGGCAG